>NZ_CP046455.1:2176430-2487348 GCF_009734425.1 Corynebacterium occultum | reverse complement strand
AGGTTCTCGCACCACCCAGGGGACAAATGATCCAGGTGTGGGCATCCCTCAAGCGCACCACCCTAAGTTAGGGGTGGGGTAGGGAGGGGCCAGGGAGGGACCAGGGAGGCCAAGGGGGGTCCCTGAGATCCCTGAGACTCCAGGGGGGCGCTCACCCCGATCAAAGGGAAAGAACACCCCCCTGGAGATTCCGGAATCCAGGGAAATCTCAGAAAAGCGGCTGACTGAGGGGGACAGCCCTTCCGATCTATCGGCCGCGGAGCTTGTTGATGGCGGCGCGGCCTGCCTTCTCACCCTCATCAGCGGGCAGGGAATCCGGATCCACCGACGCCGACACCGGGCCGACGTTCAGGGTTCCCAGATCCAGGGCACTCCGCTTGATCAGGGCCAGGGCGATCGGACCGTAGTCGCAGTCATGGACCACGGTGCCCAGCTTGCCCACCCGTCGACCCTCGAACTCCACCGCGGCACCCGGGATGGGATCCACCGGGGCGGAACCATCCAGCTGCAGCATCACCAGCAGGCGGGGGGAGCGACCCAGGTTCTCCACCCGGGCCACCGTCTCCTGGCCGCGGTAGCAACCCTTCTCCAGGTGCACCGCGCCTGGATGATCATGACGTCCGATCCAATTCGGCACCTCATGCGGGATGGATTTATCATCCAGATCCACCGCCAGTTCCGGCTCCCCGGCCCGCACCCGGATCGCGGTATAGGCCATCAGACCGCTCAGGACAGCCCCGGCGGCCAGCAGCTTATCGACGGCCGCGTCCAACTCGGAGCGCGGTACCGCCAGATCAATGCGATGGGGACCCTTCCAGTCCACCTTCCGGGAGTACACCGGGACCAGCGACTCCGGCACCTCCAGCTCACCGCCGAGGAGGGTGAGCAGTGCCAGCTCCGGCTCGCTGACCTCCACCTTGGACCAGAAGACCATCTTCCGGAGGAAATTCGCCAGGGTGTCGGCCTGGGCGGCGGGCAGATCCAGGTAGAAGCTGCCCTCGCTGTAGCTCAGATCAGCGTGGTGGAGGATGCGCCCCTGGATATCGAGGTCCAGTGCCCCCGCGTTGAATCCCTCGGGGACGTCGTCAAGCTTCTGGGAGAGCAGGGTGTTCAGGAAAGTCGGCGCATCGGGGCCGGCGACCTGGATGATCCGGCGGTGGGAACGATCCACCACGCCGGTGTTGCGCTCCAGGTCCAGTTGTTCCTTCAATGGAGCGCCGTAGTGCCATGGGACGCCTTCAGCATCTACCACAGCTTCCTGGGCGGGAGAGGCTCCCGGCCTGGAAAGCAGAGGGGAGAGGTATCCGCTCCCGGGTGCTGCTTCAGTTGATACTTGGTCAGAGTGCAAAGGTGTATCAGTGGCCACAGTCCAATGTTAACCCGAGTTTTAGGGGATAATCCATGTCATGCCACTTTCACCCGCCACACCGATCATTCTGGTCGTGGAACCATTTGGCGGTTCCACCCGCCGCCACAACCCCTCTTTACCCTTGGTGTACTGGGACGATGCCGCCGTGACCCGAGGTGATGGCGTGTTCGAGACGCTGCTGCTTCGGGATGGTCGCGCCGCGAATCTAGAACGCCACCTCCGGCGTTTCCGGGCCTCCGTCAAGTTGATGGGGTTACCTGAACAGGCGGCGGAACACTGGCGTAAAGCCACTGCTGAGGCCGTGGAAGCCTGGTATGAGAAGAATGACAGTGATGCCCGCTGCGTGTGGACACTGACCCGTGGCAGGGAAAGCACCGGTATCCCCACCGCCTGGATCACCGTCCGGGAGGTGGGGGAGACCTCGGTGCGGCAGCGGCGGGAGGGAGTGTCCGTGATGACCACCGAACGTGGCTACTCCATCAATGAGCACCTGCCGGGGGTGCACCGGGTTACCAGTGGCACACCCACCGAGAAGAAACTCAAGGATCCCGCCCCCTGGCTGACCGTCGGGGCGAAGACCCTCAACTACGCCGCCAACATGGCGGCGCTACGCTACGCCCGGAACCACGGTTTCGAGGACATCATCTACGTCGATGATGACCGGGTGCTTGAGGGGGCGACCTCTACCGTGGTGATCGTGAAGAAGGGCAGGCGGTTGCGCACCCCGGTACCCGGTGGCGATATCCTGCCGGGCACCACCCAGGCCGCACTCTTCGCCTACGCCGAGAAGCATGGCTGGAAATGCCGGGAGAAGAATCTCTGGATCGATGATCTCTTCAGTGCGGAGTCGGTGTGGCTGGTCAGTTCGGTTCGGGTGGCGGCCCGGGTCACCCGCATCAATGATGTGAAGCTGCCGGCCCCGGCCAATGTGGCGGAAGTAGAGGAACTGATCACCAGGGCCCTGGCGGAATAACCTGCCCCGAGGATATGGGAAAGGGGGGGCGCGATCCCCAGGTTCAGGTGGTTTCCCGAACCTGGGGCCGCGCCCCCCTCATGTCTGGCAGGGGCCGTCGGATGGGGCCCATGCCTGCTGCGAGCTCTCGGGGCTTAACCAGCCACGCGCTTGAGCTGGGCGGACATGCGCGGCTTCATTTCACCGTCGACCAGTCGTTCATCCACCCAACCGAGGTCATTGGTGGGCATCAGACCGAAAAGGCGCTTACCCGGACCCAGTGCTGCCGGGCCGGTGGCAGTGACCATCGTGGAGGCTGCTTCCAGCTCCCAGGCCCGCTCATTGACGGGCTGGCCGTAGTAGATCTCGACCACTCCGGTGGAGTGGGTGGAGATGAACTCGATCTCATCCTTGAGGTTGATGCGCCAGAAACCGGATTCACGCTGATCCGGGCCGGCCGGCTGGCCCTCATCGTTGAGCTTCCAGATGCGGGACTCATAGGAGAGGTAGTTCTCGCCGTCGTGGGAGAAGATGATCTGCTGGCCGAAGGAGTACTGGCCGTCGACCACGGTATCCGCCTGTCCTTCGCCGCGCCAGACGCCCACCAGGGGCAGCAGGGCAAGCAGGCCATCATGCAGGTTCGGGCCATGGCGCAGGTTCGCGGTGTCATCGGGGATGGGGAGCTCATCGTTCAGCGGAATATTGCGGTGAGCGGTGTTCTTGGACTGCTCCGCAGCCAGGTTCACTGCCTCATTGCCGCTGATCGGGGCGGGGCCGCTGGGAATCTGTTCCTCAGCCGGAGTCGGTTGGCCGGCTGCAGCTGCGTCAGCGGGGGTGTCCACGGGGTTGTCGCCGGAGGTATTTTTGTTCTCTTCGCTCATGCTCTCCAGCCTAGTGGGGCAGGCAGGCTGGAGCACAGCCCGGGTAGGGCAGCTGCGAGCCCTCCGAGGTGAGCCGCCCCGGGACGCTATCCTCGGATGTTGTGAAGGTGCTGATGATCTCCAACCCGAATTCCACCAGCCAGAATGACAGGTTGTTCCGGCAGGTGGTGCCCCTGCTGCGCGCCGTACCAGGGCTGCGCATGCTCAGTCGGCATACCCATTACGCAGGGCATGCCGAAGAAATGTGCACCGGACTGCGCCGGGAAGATTTTGACGTGGTGATCGTCGTCGGCGGAGATGGCACCGTCAACGAGGTCATCAACGGGCTGCTCGGTCCCGTGGACGGGGAATACCCGGACCCCGCTCTCCTCCCCGTGGTGGCGGTGATCCCCACCGGCTCCGCGAATGTCTTCGCTCGGGCCCTGGGGTTCCCCGCCGACCCGGTGCCCGCCGCCAGTCTGCTCGCCGACCTCATCCGGGGGGACTACCGACGCCGCATCTGTCTGGGCACCTGGGACAGCCGCTGGTTCGCCGTCAACGCTGGCTTCGGTGTCGATGCGAACGTGATCGCCAAGGTGGATCGCGCCCGGAAGAAGGGTTTCGCCGCCAGCCCGTTGCGCTACCTGCGTGTGGCCGCCAACGCCTGGCAGAAGGCGCAGCGTACTCCGCCCCGGATTGATGTACAGGCGAGGGACTCCCATGGTGGGGAACTCAATCTCAAGGGGGTGCCGATGATGCTGGCCTCCAACACCAACCCCTGGACCTTCCTGGGTCCCCTGCCGGTGGTGACCAACCCGCGTAACTCCTTCGACCAGGGTCTCGGGCTCTTCGGCCTCAGTGATCTCCGGGGCATCAAGGGAGTGGCCAGCATGGCACACCTCATCGGGGTGGGGCACAACAGCTGGTTCCAATCCTGGATCCAGGAACGCACCATCTCCTTCGATGATGCCGTGGAAGTGAACCTGGTGTGCCAGGAGGCCCAACGCTTCCAATCCGATGGGGAATACGAGGGTGAGTTCAGCTCGGTGCGTCTGTCCGCGGTGGATGAGGCAATTGAGGTGTTCGCCCCGATGGAACTGAGCTCATCCCCGGCTGACCAAGGACTCTGGGTGACACTGCGCGAGCTGCTGAATCTTCGCTGAAGATCTTCCCGGGCGGAGAAACTTCCTTAGCACGGCTGTATCAGAGCATTCGGGATCCGGAAGCTCCTGCAGATCCGCCTAGAGCCGATCCAGGAGTGAGCCATTCCCGGACTCCGGCGGGGTGCTTTCCACCGGGGAGAGATCCTCGAGCTGGAGCGGGACATTCTGCTTCTGGGCCCGGAAGAAGATGGAACCGCCCTGCACATAAACCGCCTGTGCCTGATCTGCCAGGGGTAGCTGGTGGGTGTCCAGTTCCCAGGTGAAGGCCGCACGGGCATCCTCCTCCCGACCGGCGGGGGCGTCGAGAAGCTCGGTGGGCAGCATCTGGAACATCGGGCCATCCAGCCGCAGAGTGACCAGCATGCTGACCTCCTCATCAAAACCCTCCGGAGTTCCGGTCAGCTGGGCTTCGGTGCGGCGACCGCCACCGGGGGAGATGTCATAGGGGTTCGCGATATCAAGGTCGGTCATGCCGAGCAGATGTCCCAGGGCCACCCCGTCCAGACTCACCGTCCTGGTGATCATCTCGGCCGGCGCGCCCACGACATCCCCGCTGAGCACCTGATCCCGGGTGACCACCAGGTCAGTGGCCTCGGAACGGGCGTTGACCATCCCCAGTCCCGGGACATCCACGTCCAGCGCATCGGCCGAGATCAGGGGAATATCCCCGGTGATCAGGGCCTGCATATAAGGGATACCGCCGACATAGATGCCGGGGTTGGTCTCCAGATTGGCATGCTCCGCCACGGTGACCGAGATCTTCCGTTCCACGCGGGCCGCAAACAAGCTGTCCACCAGCCAGAACAGACTCGCCAGAACGAGGATGATGATGAGGGGGAAGACTACTTTCCGGGGAACACGCACACACCTATGTCTACCGGATGAGAGGCCTGCCCACGTAAATTACCGCAATGACTAACCTCGGGGACATGAATATCGAGATGCGTGTACTGGATGAGGACCCCGCACTGGCGGAGCAGGCGAAAGCACTGGCAGCCGAGGCCGCCAGAGTTGACGGGGTGGCACCGATCTCCGAACAATTCCTCCTCGGCCTCCAGGACCCGCGACTTGGCCACCGCCATCTGGTGGCACTGGTCGACGGTGTTGTGGCCGGTTACGCGGCCATCGAGGAGGCCACCGCAGAACTCGTGGTTTCCCCGGATCATCGCCGCCGAGGAATCGGTGAATCCCTCTACCGGGAACTGTCCAGGCAGATCCCCGGGGTGCAGGTCTGGGCTCATGGCAACACCCCGGCGGCGCAGGGGCTGGCGAAGAAGATGGACTTGGAGAGGGTTCGTGAACTACTGGTGATGGGGGTGGTGGAGCCTGCTCTGGCAGCTGCTGCCGCATACCGGTTGCCCGCGGGCTTCGTGGTGGAGGATCTGGCGCAGTCCCGGGCAGGCCGGGGTGCGGAGCTGGTGGATCAGGCCTGGCTGGAGGCCAATAATGATGCCTTCTCCTGGCATCCGGAACAGGGCGGCTGGGATAGGGCGAAATTATCGCGGGCCCAGGAGGTTGACTGGTTCCGGGCGGAGGATGTCCTCTTCCTCTGGGATGAGCGGGGAGCTGAGCCGGTGTTGGCGGGTTTCCACTGGACCAAATGGCACACCGGGGAGGAACCTGCGTTGGGTGAGGTTTATGTGGTCGGTCTGGCCGCCGGTCACCGGGGTCAGGGCCTGGGCGGGACAATTTTGAGTATCGGTTTGGCACATCTGCTGCGCCGTGGGGTGGGACGTGTCATCCTCTATGTGGAGGCAGATAATGCGGCAGCGGTCAAGGTGTACCAAAACTCAGGTTTCGACATTGTTGAGCAGCACATCGTATTCGCCTGAAAGTGACACCCATCTCGCAAAAATGCCTCTCATGGCGCAAGTTATTGCAATGGTTCAGTGAAGTTAATCGCCCGTTCACCTGAGGGGGGGATAAGCGTTCATATAGGGCCCCTACTTTGAGTTGATGTGAGCAACAATCTCGCCGTGTCGGAGGAATTCAAGGTCTCCTGATCGGCGTGATTCTCGGAAATGCCGAGATTTAGGTTGCTCGGGTTTCCCCGATAATCCTTACCGGAAAGGTTCCCCCGTGATCCGTAACTTCAAGCGCACCGCTTCTCTCCTCGGTGTCGTCGCAGCTGGTTCCCTCGCACTCGTCGCCTGCTCTGAGAGCGAGACCACCGACGGTGGCACCGACGCGGCCTCCATCGAGGGCCTGTCCGGCACCGCTGGTCAGCTGGTCTCCGAGGGCGCCTCCTCCCAGCAGAACGCCATGGACTACTTCAACATCAAGTACCAGGAGGCCGTCTCCGGCGCTTCCCTGGCCTACAACGCCTCCGGCTCCGGTTCCGGCCGCACCAACTTCGTCGCCGGCCAGGTCGCCTTCGCAGGTTCCGACTCCCCGCTTTCCGACGATCAGGTCGACCCGGCTGCTGAGCGTTGCGATGGCAACGAAGCCTGGCATCTGCCGCTGGTCATCGGCCCGGTGGCTGTGGCCTACAACGTTGAGGGTGTCGATTCCCTGAACCTCTCCACCGAGACCATCGCCCAGATCTTCCTGGGTGAGATCACCAAGTGGAACGACGAGGCCATCGCCGCTGAGAACGAGGGCGTCGAGCTCCCGGACCAGGACATCTCCGTCATCTACCGTTCCGATGAGTCCGGCACCTCCGATAACTTCCAGAAGTTCCTGGCCGCCAACACCGATGCCTGGACCACCGAGGGCCAGCAGTTCCCGCAGGAAGTCGGATCCGGCGCCAACGGTTCCAACGGTGTTGCCACCGAGACCTCCAACGTCGCAGGTGCCATCACCTACGTCGAGGCCGGTTTCGCCAACCAGTCCGGTCTGGGAGTCGCCAACATCGACTTCGGTGCCGGCCCGGTTGAGCTGAACCCCGACTCCGTCGGTGTTGCTCTGGAGAACCTGGAGTTCCTCGGCGAGGGCCACAACATGGTCGTCGATGCTGACGCCATGTACGCCATCGACGCTGACGGCGCTTACCCGCTGGTCCTGACCACCTATGAGATCGTCTGCTCCGCCGGTTATGATGCAGAGACCTCCGCAATGGTCAAGGATTTCCTGACCGTCGCCCTGGAGTCCCAGGACTCCGGCCTGGAGGAGCTGGGCTACATCCCGGTCACCGGTGCTCACCATGAGCGTCTGCTCGAGGCCGTCGAGGCTATCCAGTAAGTACTGGTTTTTCAGGAAACCGGCGCTGAACTCGGGAAACCGGGTTTCAGAGCCTAGCCCCCGTTCGCATCGAGCCTTCGGGGGCTTGCCCGCGCTTAAGGGCGTGGGTGTGATAAACGTCATTTTCATATATGCGTTAAGGAATCTGCCTCATGGCTACCAACAATCCGACTACGGATGGGCGTGAAGAGCTCGACGCCTCCAAGGTCGAAGCACACCCCGTGACGACCGTGACTCCCCGCCCCAAGCCGGCGACCGTCGCGCAGTCTCCCGGTGGAGTGCGCCGTCCCGGCGACCGCGTTTTCGAGTTCCTGTCCACCGCTTCGGCGACCCTGATCAGTGTCGTCATCGCGGCAATCGGTATCTTCCTGATCATCCGTGCGGTTCCCGCGCTGATGAACAACACCGGTGGGCTGTGGGGCTTCTTCACCTACACCGGGGCCTGGAACACCAGTGACACCTCGGCGATGACCTTCGGTATCCCGAACTTCTTCGGTGTCACCGTCCTCATCTCGGTCTTCGCTCTGGTCATTGCCATGCCGGTGGCGCTGGGCATCGCGGTCTTCCTGTCCAACTACGCGCCAGCCAAGACGGTCAAGCCGCTCGGTTACCTGGTGGACATGCTCGCTGCGGTTCCCTCCATCGTCTACGGACTCTGGGGCTGGCAGGTCCTGGGCCCGGCGCTCTCCGACTTCTACAACTGGTTCCACGGTTGGGCCGGTGGTTTCTTCCTTTTCGCCACATACAGCAACTCTCCCTCATTCGACACCGGACGTAACGTCTTCACCGGTGGCGTGGTGCTGGCAGTGATGATCCTCCCGGTCATCGCCGCCACCGCACGAGAGGTATTCGTCCAGACCCCCCGCGGCCAGATCGAGGCTGCCCTGGCGCTGGGTGCCACCCGCTGGGAGGTGGTGCGTATGACGGTCCTGCCTTTCGGACTGTCGGGCTACATCTCCGGCTCAATGCTGGGCCTGGGTCGCGCTCTCGGTGAGACCATGGCCCTCTACCTGGTGATCTCTCCCAGCTCGGAGTTCCGTGCCTCCCTCTTCGACGGTGGAACCACCTTCGCAACGGCCATCGCGAACGCTGCCCCTGAATTCAACGACAACCTTCGCGCCGGCGCCTACATCGCCGCCGGTCTGGTGCTGTTCCTGCTGACCTTCCTGGTCAACGGTGCCGCCCGCGCGATCGTGGCCAAGAACAGCTAGAAGGCGGAGAAATAATCATGAGTAACAACATCAAGACCGTGGCTCCGGAAGGCAACTCCCTGGAACGGGAATCAGCCTTCACCCACATCTCCACCCGGCGTAAGAGCACCAACAGCATCGCTACCGTGGTGATGTACCTGGCGATGGCCATCGCCCTGGTTCCGCTGATCTGGGTCCTGGCGGAGGTGTTCATCCGCGGTCTGAGCCCGATCCTCAGCCTCGACTGGTGGACCACCTCCCAGCGGGGTGTCCTCTACCACATGGAAGGTGGCGGCGCGTACCACGCGATCGTCGGTACCTTCATGCAGACCCTGATCACCTCGATCGTCTCCATCCCCTTCGGCATCTTCACCGCGATCTACCTGGTGGAGTACGCCAACGGCAACCGTCTCGGCCGGATCACCACCTTCATGGTGGACATCCTCTCCGGTGTCCCCTCCATCGTCGCAGCCCTGTTCATCTACGCCCTGTGGATCACCATGTTCGGCTTCAACCGTTCCGGTTTCGCGGTGTCCCTCTCGCTGATCATCCTCATGATCCCGGTGATCATCAAGAACACCGAGGAAATGCTCCGCGTGGTCCCGGCTGATCTGCGTGAGGCCTCATACGCCCTGGGTGTGCCCAAGTGGAAGACCATCTACAAGATCGTCCTCCCCACCGCACTGTCCGGCATCGTCACCGGTGTCATGCTGGCCATCGCCCGCGTCATGGGAGAGTCCGCCCCGGTGCTTCTGCTCGTCGGTTCCACCCAGTCGCTGAACTGGGACTCCTGGAACGGCCCGCAGGCCTCCCTGCCGCTGATGATGCTCGACATGTACAAGGCCGGTGCCTCCGATGCCGTTCTGGCAAAGCTCTGGGGTGCTGCCCTCACCCTGGTGATCATCATCGCCCTGCTCAATATCGGGGCACGCCTCATCTCGGCGCGATTCTCGGTCAAGACCTAAACCGCGGTCACCCACCCGACATTCCCGAATCAACACAGATCCACCAGGAGAGAACCTGATGTCCAAGCTTGAAATCAATGACGTCGACATCTTCTACGGCGATTTCCACGCCGTGAAGAACGTCAACCTGAAGATCCCGGCACAGTCCGTGACCGCTTTCATCGGCCCCTCCGGCTGCGGCAAGTCCACCGTGCTCCGCACCCTGAACCGCATGCACGAGGTCATCCCGGGCGCCACCGTCAAGGGTGAGATCCTGCTCGACGGTGAGAACATCTACAACAAGAACGTGGACCCCGTCTCCGTGCGCAACACCATCGGCATGGTCTTCCAGAAGGCCAACCCCTTCCCGACCATGTCCATCGAAGACAATGTGGTCGCCGGCCTGAAGCTTTCGGGTGAGAAGAACAAGAAGAAGCTCAAGGAGGTCGCCGAGCGCTCCCTGCGCGGTGCCAACCTCTGGGAGGAGGTCAAGGACCGTCTGGATAAGCCGGGCGGTGGCCTCTCCGGTGGTCAGCAACAGCGTCTGTGCATCGCCCGCGCCATCGCGGTTGAGCCTGAGGTCCTGCTCATGGATGAGCCCTGCTCCGCTCTGGACCCGATCTCCACCCTCGCGGTTGAGGATCTGATCCACGAGCTGAAGGAAGATTTCACCATCGTCATCGTGACCCACAACATGCAGCAGGCTGCCCGCGTATCCGAGCAGACCGCCTTCTACTCCCTCGAGGCCACCGGCATGCCGGGCCACCTCGTGGAGTTCGGTCCGACCAAGAAGATCTTCGAAAACCCCGATAAGAAGGAGACCGAGGACTACATCTCCGGTCGTTTCGGATAAGTCCGGGACAGCACTATCCGGGGGGACTGCACTGTCCCCGGGGGAGTGGTCCGGGGAGGAGGGTCCGCCCACACTATTTTCGGTGTGGGCGGGCCCTCTTTCCTTTTTCAGTTTAAAGTGGGAAAAGAAAATGACATGGATTTACGCTAGCCACCGCCTTGAACCCCGGCGCAGGCCTTGACACAGCCCAGCGAGTCACCCCTCAATTCGGACCCAGGAGCCCCACCGTGAAATTTGATCCCACTGGCCGTACCCCCGTCGATTTCGCCGATGAGCTCCATGAGATGGGCTGCCCCATCATCCACGGCCCTGATGGTGAGGTCATTGTCGTGGGCCATGAAGAGGCGATGGCCATCGCCAATGACCCGGAGCACTTCAGCTCCGCGGTGTCCGCCCATCTGCAGCTCCCCAATGGGTTGGATGGTGCGGAGCACACCTCCTTCCGCAGCCTGATCGACACCTACCTCGCACCCTCGGAGGTGGAGCGCTACGCGGAGTCCTTCAGAGAGGTCGCCCAGAAGGTTGTGGCCCAGGCGCTGAAGAACGGCTCCGCGGATGCGGTAGGGCAGCTGGGGGCCCGCTACGCGGTGCGGGCGATGATGGTGTGGCTCGGTTGGCCGGAACACCTGGAACAGCGCCTCCTGGACTGGGTGATGTCGAATATAGCGGCTTCCCGCTCCGGGGACCGCGAGAAGATCGCCCAGGTCGCGGCGGATTTTGACCAGATCATCTCCGAGGTTGTGGAACCACGACTCAAGGCCCCGGAGAGCTTCAATGACGTGACCACCCAGCTGGTGATGGATGAGCAGCTCGGGCGTCGCCTGGAGTTCCCCGAGATCGTCTCCATTCTGCGTAATTGGACCGGTGGCGACCTGACCTCCATGGCACTGTGCATCGGCGTGATCTGCCACGGGCTGGCACATGATGCCTCCCTGCAGGGCTGGCTGCGCTCAACACCGGAAGCAGCCGAGTATGAGGCGGTCATGGATGAGCTGCTGCGGCTGGACAACCCCTTCGTCTCCAACCGGCGGGTGACCACCTGCCCGGTGAGCATCGATGAGGTTGATCTTCCTGAGGGGCAGCGGATCTACCTGCACTGGACCGGAGCTAACCGGGATCCCCGGGTGTTCAACGGTTCCTTCGATCCCCACAGCCACGCCGAGGACAACCTGGTGTGGGGCAGCGGTCCGCATGTCTGCCCGGGCCGTTCACTGTCGATGCTGGAGCTGCGGATCTTCTTCACCGAGCTTCTCGACGCCGCGATCATCCTCCGCGTCCGTGGGGAGGAGCAAGCGGGAGAGCGGGGTGTTCACCCCACCGGTGGGTGGCGGCAGCTGCCGGTACGGCTGCTGGCACGGCAGCACTGAGTCGTCCCTCACCGCGGGGGGGTCAGCTGAGGCTATCTCCGGTGGAACTGCTTCTCCAGCGCGGCGAAACGGGCCTCGAAGTTGGCCTGGGCCTCATCCTTCTCCCGCTTGGCCAGGTACTCCTCGGGTATGAACCCGGTGGCCAGGTAGACGATGTGGCCAGCGACATTCACACAGTGGTCGGCATAACGTTCATAGAAGCGGCTGGCCATGGCGGTGTCGATGGCCTCCCGGGTGGAGTACTTCCATTCCCGTTGGGTCAGCATCGTCAGCAGATGGTCATTGAGATCATCAACGGCATCATCCTCATCGGTCAACATCACCGCGATATCCGGGTCGGGTTCCACCAGCAGAGCACGGGTTTTGTTGGACATGTCCCGGCAGAGACGGCCGTATTCCTCGAAATAACCGAGCAACGACCGGGGGATCGCCTGCTCGGGGTGTCGGCGGCGTGCGGAGCTGGCGATATGCATCGCCAGGGCTCCCATCCGGTGGAAGTCCTCGACAATGTAGATGGAGGAGATGACCTGGCGCAGGTCCCGGGCGACCGGGCCTTCCAGCGCCAGCAGCTCAACAGCCCTCTCATCGCAGCGGGTACGGATCTCCTTGAGCTCATCCGTCAGGGAGAGCGCACTTTCCGCGGACTCCAGGGAAGCTTGCAGTAAAGCCTCCGTGGCATAGGACATCATGTCCTGCACCAGATCGCACATAATGATCAGGTCATGGGCGAAGGAATCGAGGTGCTCACGATAAGCGGTACGCATGCTCACCACTATAGGAGCTGAGGTCCGGCCTCGCTGAGCGGAAAATTCACCGGTACTCAGCAATGGGCCAGATTCTCCAGAGGAATGTTCTGAAAATGAGTGGCACCTGGGCGCGCTCCGAAGGAGCCCCGGAAGGCGCGGGCGTCGATAAGCGCGGGGGGTTAACCGCCGGAGTTCATGATGTCCGCACCGACCGGGACTGCCTCATCCTCCGGGTCATCCAGCCAGCCATCGGGCAGTGCCACCTTGGAGGGGGAACCCTGCCGGCCGCGCGCCCCATCGGAGTCATCGGCCAGGGCCTCGGAATCCGCCCAGGGGGCCATCGCCTCACGCAACTCGGCCAGAGAGCTGACCTTGGAGAGGTTGGCGCGCAGTTCCCCGCCCACCGGGAAGCCACGGAGGTACCAGCCCATGTGCTTGCGCAGGTCCCGGCAGGCGCGCTCCTCACCATCATGGGCCGACAGCAGCTCCGCATGGCGGTAGATGATGCTGGTGACCTCACCCAGGGTGGGTTCAGCCGGGAGGGGCTGACCTCGCAGGGCGGCGGAGAGTTCCGCGAAGAGCCAGGGTCGGCCCAAGCAGCCACGGCCGACCTGGACACCATCGCAACCGGTTTCCGCCATCATGCGGATGGCATCCTCGGCGGCGAAGATATCGCCATTGCCCAGCACCGGGATCCCGGTGTCGGAGAGGTGCTCCTTCAGTCGCGCGATCTCACCCCAGTGGGCATCACCGGAATAACGCTCTGCGGCGGTGCGGGCGTGCAGGGTCACTGCGGCGGCACCTTCCTCCACGGCGATCCGGCCGGCATCGAGGTGGGTGTGGTGTTCATCGTCGATGCCGATGCGGAATTTCACGGTTACCGGAATATCGGTGCCCTCGGTGGCACGCACCGCGGCGGCGACAATATTGGCGTAGAGACGACGCTTATAGGGGAGGGCGGAACCACCACCGCGGCGGGTCACCTTCGGGACCGGGCAGCCGAAGTTCATGTCGATGTGATCGGCCATGTTCTCCTCGATGATCATCTTCGCCGCCTCATAGGTGTACTTGGGATCCGTGGTGTACAGCTGCAGGCTGCGGGGATCCTCCTCCGGCGCGAAGGTGGTCATGTGCAGCGTCTTCTCATTGCGCTCGACCAGGGCCCGGGCCGTGATCATCTCGCAGACGTAGAGCCCGGAGACGGTGCCGGTCCGCTGGATTTCCTGCTCACGACACAGCGTGCGGAAGGCGACGTTGGTCACCCCGGCCATCGGGGCGAGGATGACGGGGGAATTGAGGGAGAGGGAACCGATCTGGAGAGTCACACCCCCCATTGTCCTACCTATATACCCTCCGGCCCAAACCAATTCCGGGATTCAAGGTGTGTGCTTCATCAGATTTCAGCGGATTGTGCCCCCTGGCACATCTTAGAAATGAATCCGCTAATGTTGAGAAGGGAACTTTCTCATGGCTCCACCGGGATAGGGGCTCTCTGCTTAGTGCGGTGAGGATCATCTTCCGGCAGGACTGTGGAACCACAAATTTCGGATCGTCCCACCGTGGCTGAACCGCGGTGAGAGGTTCTTTAACAGGAGGAATAAATGTCCGAGAGGATCGCAAGCGCCGAGCTGCGCGCCAAGCTCATGTCCGCTGATGAGGCGGCACAGTTTGTCAACAACGGTGACCTGGTGGGCATGTCCGGCTTCACCGGTGCCGCTTACCCCAAGGCTCTGCCGACCGCCATCGCAAACAAGGCCAAGGAAGCTCACGCCAAGGGCGATGCGTTCACGATTGACATGCTGACCGGCGCTTCCACCGCTCCGGACTGTGATGGTGTCCTGGCTGAGGCAGAAGCGGTCAACTACCGCATGCCCTACCAGTCCGACCCGATCATGCGTAAGGCCATTAACGCTGGCAGCATGAAGTACCAGGACATTCACCTCTCCCACTCCGGCCTGCAGGTCGAGCAGGGTTTCTTCGGCGAGATGGACGTAGCCATCGTCGAGGTCACCCGCATCACCGAAGAGGGACACCTGATCCCCTCCTCCGGTGTCGGTAACAACCTGGAGTACCTCGCTGCCGCCAAGAAGATCATCATCGAGGTCAACGAGTGGCAGGCCCTGGAGCTGGAAGGCATGGCCGATATCTGGTCCGTGCCGCACCTGCCGAACCGTACCCCGATCCCGATCAACAATGTCGGCGACCGCATCGGTAACCCCTACATCCAGATCGACACCAACAAGGTCGTCGCCGTCGTGGAGACCAACGCTCCGGACCGTAACGCCCCCTTCAAGCCCTTCGATGATGTTTCCGCGAAGATCGCCGGCAACTTCCTCGACTTCCTGGAGGGTGAGGTTGCCGCTGGCCGCCTGACCTACGACGGCTACATCATGCAGTCCGGTGTCGGTAACGTCCCGAATGCTGTGATGGCCGGCCTGCTGGACTCCAAGTTCGAGAACATCCAGGCCTACACCGAGGTCGTCCAGGACGGCATGCTCGACCTGATCGACGCCGGGAAGATGACCGTTGCCTCCGCCACCTCCTTCGCACTCTCCCCGGAGTACGCGGACAAGATGAACCGCGAGGCCGCCACCTACCGCAAGTCCCTGGTGCTGCGTCCTCTGCAGATCTCCAACTCCCCGGAGGTCATCCGCCGCATGGGCCTGATCGCCTCCAACGGCATGATCGAAGCCGATATCTACGGCAACATCAACTCCACCCACGTCAACGGCACCCGCGTGATGAACGGCATCGGTGGCTCCGGCGACTTCACCCGTAACGCCTTCATCTCCTCCTTCATCTCCCCATCCGTGGCCAAGGATGGCGCCATCTCCGCAGTCGTGCCCTTCGCCTCCCACATCGACCACACCGAGCACGACGCCATGGTCGTCATCACCGAGTACGGCTTCGCCGACCTGCGTGGCCTGGCTCCGCGTGACCGTGTGGCCAAGATGGTCTCCGTGGCACACCCGGACTACCGTGCGCTGCTTGAGGAGTACTACGACCGTGCTCTGAAGTCCACGACCTCTTTCCAGCAGACCCCGCACGACCTGAAGACCGCCTTCAACTTCCACCTGAACATGATCGAGAAGGGCTCCATGAAGGGCTAAACCCCCTCTATGAGCTGAGCTCGAGCCGTTTCTGAATGGTTCAGCGATCTTTATGCTTTATGCGAAACCCGCCGTCCCTTATTGGGGAGCGGCGGGTTTTCGCTGCTTCTAATGCTGGCGGATTCTAGGGGTCGGGGCCCCGGTGCCGCGGTCTGAGTTTCGGTTTTGCTGGGGGTTTGGGCATAGGGGCGCGCCGAAACCGCCCCTGGTTTCATGCTCAGGGACACTAAGTACTAAGATTGGTTCACGTTACGCGGTACAGCGTGCGTGACGTGGGCCTATAGCTCAGTTGGTAGAGCTACGGACTTTTAATCCGCAGGTCCCGGGTTCGAGCCCCGGTGGGCCCACAAAATACCCCGTTCATCCTTCCCATGGGTGAGCGGGGTGCAGCTTTTACTGGGCCGGGGGAGCAGAGTTATAGCTCTCTCAAATCAAAAGCTTCACCCACCAGGTCAGATCCGGTAGGAAAAAGTTGATGACGCAATAAACGTCTCAAACCCAACCACGGTGTCCTCAAAGTGCAATCGCTGGCGGTTGCTGATCGCTGCTTTCGCCTCGTTCCACACCTTCTCAATCGGATTATGATCCGGTGCATAGGGTGGCAACCACACCAGGTGCACGTTGGCCAATACATTGCCTTCACCCAGGTGCTCGCGGAGCTTCTTTGACCTGTGCCACCTCGCGTTATCCCACACCACGGTGATCTTCTTGCCCGGATGCCTGTCCACCAAGGTGGTCAGTGCCCGGGTGATGGTCTCGGTGTTCTGCCACGTCAACCGCAGTAAATCCATCTCGCCGGTGGTCTGTGACAGGAACCCGATGTAGGACTGTGCCTGACGGATGCGATCCACACTTAACGTTGTGGGATGACCCTTGTATATCCAGGCTTTACGTACTTCTGCTTCATGCTCAACACGGACTTCATCAGCAGCAAAAACCACCTGGCCTGGATCTTTAAGTGCATCTGCGATCTCGTCACGGATCTGGGCCATCCGGGCATCAATGTCTGCGTCACTGCCGCGGCGTTTATCAAAGACCTGTGGGTATTTAAAGCTCAGGCCCGCATGCCGAAGCAGCAGGTGGTAGGTGGTATCAGAGTCGTAGACGACATCAAACTGGCTGGCTATCCAGTCTTTTACCTGTGGCACGGTCCAGAACTGGGCTGGGATGCCCCTAGCGGACGGCGGCTGGGATAGGGCCGTGGCTATCTCTGCGCGTTGTGCCGGGGTGAGTTTTGAGGCGTTGGTATTGGCTGCGTGGCCGGTGAAAAGGCTGGCGATCCGTAGTCGGTTGAACTCCAGAATCCAGGTGGTAATGGTGGAGGGTTGCCGCTCGACGAACCGGGCGATGATGTCCGGGGTCACGCCGTCATCAAGAAGCAGGAGTGCTTCGGCTTTGTGTTGGACGAGGCTGAATCGGGAGCGTTTATAGGTTTTGAGGATGGTGATTTCCTCACCCGTGAGGGCGGTGGTCAAGGTTGCGGCCATGGTTAGAAAGTCAACAACCCTGGTGAAGCGGATCAGCGCTCAAACACGCTTATCAGGAAGCTTTTGTTTTGAGAGAGCTATAGCAGAACTCGGGGGATGCAATGTAGAAGGCGCATCCAGGGGGTCATCTCAACGTGGAAGGTACATCCGTGGGCCTGGAGGGTGGAAAACGGGTGAATCAGCCCTCAAATGCGCCTTCCCCGTTGCGCGGCCCCCAGCCGGCCCCCACCTACCCAGGGCCGAACAGGGGCATCGATAAGCGTTTGGGGGAGAAACCGTCCAGGGGTATACAATCCACCCCAACCAGCTCGAGGGATGGAGAGATAATGGGATCAATGACCCGCACCATGTTCAAGTCCAAGATTCACCGTGCCACTGTGACTCACGCCGACCTGCATTATGTAGGTTCGGTGACCGTCGACCAGGATCTGCTTGATGCCGCAGACATCCTGCCTGGGGAACTGGTGGCCATCGTGGACGTGACCAACGGGGCGCGCCTGGAGACCTACACCATCGCCGGGGAACGAGGCTCCGGGGTGCTCGGCATCAACGGTGCGGCCGCCCATCTCATTGATATCGGGGACACCGTCATCCTGATCACCTACGCTCAGATGAGTACTGAGGAGGCCCGCAAGTTCCAGCCCTCGATCGTCCACGTCGACTCCGACAACCGGATCATCGAACTGGGCACTGACCCCTCGGCAGCGGTCGGGGAGGGACTGGAGCGTCCCCCTCACGCCCTCGCCCCCAACTAATCCTGGAGCACCGATGAGCACCGTGATCAACCTGGACAATGTCACCTTCCGACGTAACGGAAAGGACATCATCCATGGAGCCTCACTGTGCATCGGCCGTGGGGAACACTGGGCGATGCTCGGACCCAACGGGGCCGGCAAGTCCACCATCCTCGGTTTCTGCGCGGCAGAGAGCTTTCCGACGAGCGGGACCGTCGAGGTGCTCGGTAACCGGCTCGGCAGGGTGGACATGGCCGCCCTGCGTCGCAATATCGGCCACGTCAACCCCCGTCACCGGCTGCATTCCCCGCTGACTGTCACCCAGGTGGTGCTCACCGGCATCACCGGAACCATCGACCTGCCCATGTACTGGGAACCCGCCCCTCAACAGCTTGAGCGTGCTGCTGCGGAAGTGGAGCTGCTGGGGCTGGGCTCCATCTCCGATGAAATCTGGCCCACCCTCTCCCAGGGGGAAAGAGGTCGCGCACTCATTGCCCGGGCACTGATCGCAGAGCCGGAACTCCTGCTGCTTGATGAGCCCTCCACCGGGTTGGATGTGGCCGCCCGGGAACAGCTGCTGGGGACTCTGGACGACCTGAACCATGCCCGCCCCGGGCTCACCTCGATTCTGGTGACCCATCATCTGGAGGAATTACCAGAATCCACAACCCATGCAGTGTTGATCTCCGATGGGCTGATCCCGGCGGCGGGCCCGGTGCATGAGGTGCTCAACACCGAGAACATCAGCCGGGCTTTCCACCACCCCATCCAGGTGGAGCACCGTGAGGGGCGCTGGAGTGCCCGGGCGGTGCGGGAACGCTCCTATCTGCACTGAGGGATGGGGGATCCCCTGGGGGTCGTTGTGCGGGGGGATGTGCCGGGAACCTGGCTACCGGTTTCTTCTGCAGGGGTTGATGCAGGGCTGAAAAGGGGATCCCTGGAATGCCTGATGCCCGGCACCATCATGATGATGATGCCGGGCATCAGGGGGGGCGGGGCGGGTTTAACGTCCCGTTTCCGGATATTCCTCCGGATTATCGCCACGCTGGGCCTGGTTGGGCTGCTGTGTCTGATTGGGCTGCGGGTTGCCCTCTCCGACCCGCTCATCGACCTGATCGCGAACTCGTTTGATCTGGTCTGCCTTATCTGCACCGAGCTTGCGCCTGGCCAGGTCCTCAACCTTATCCAGAGCGTTGTCAGTCAGCTGCTCGTTCTTGAGGGCTTCCTTGGCCTTGTCGAAGATACCCATCTCGCACCACTTCCTGAGTTTTTGATCCTGGTTGACTTCATCGAGGTGTTCCCCGTCTGGGAAACCGACGGATAATTCCCAACTTACCGAGACTCAGCGAGCTGGCGGCCTGATTTCCGGGATCAACGGAAACCGACAGGAAAATATCAGGACTTAACCAGGCGGCGGATAGCCTTTGCCGCCTCAGCCAGCTTCTCCTCGGCTACGGTGCCGCCCTCTTCCGCAGCGTGGGTGACACAGTGGCTGAGGTGATCCTCCAGGAGGGCCAGCGCCACATTCTCCAGCGCCGAGTTCACCGCACTGATCTGGGTGAGGATGTCGATGCAGTACTGGTCTTCATCGATCATGCGGTGGATGCCGCGGGTCTGGCCCTCGATGCGTCGCAGTCTGGCCAGGTACTTTTTCTTGTCCTGGACATAGCCGTGGGTGTGGCAGTCATCTCCGGTTTCCGGGGGGGTTGGGGTGTCCTGGAGATGCCGGGGAGGGGTCTCGGAGGCGACATCGGAAGAATCGGACTTATTCGGGGTGTGCTGGGTACTCATGAAATTTCCTTCCCTGGACCGGTTTGTGACCGGGATGGCAGCTGGTGCCGAGACGGCGGTTGGGGACTGGCGTTGTCGGTGGGTGGCCGAAAAATCGGCAGCGGATGATGGAACATAGGTGCTGGTAATTATACCCTAGGGAGGTATTTTGGAGTAGGGGAGTGTGGGTGGTGGGACAGTGAGTCAGGGCGAGGGTGGCTGAAGTTGGGGACGGGGAGAGGGGCTCCACGGAGAGCATGTCCGGCACCCTGTCGTCCCAGGGTTGCGGCTGGATGTGGGGTGGGAGAAAAACCCATGTTCAGGGGGCGATTTTGTGCTTCTGCTGACTCTGAAGTATATTTCTATCCAGCCGAGTGCAGCCAACCCAGTTGGTTCGTTCTAAGCGAGCTCCCATCGTCTAGGGGCCTAGGACACCGCCCTTTCACGGCGGCGACACGGGTTCGAATCCCGTTGGGAGTACGAAGATCCACTTTGGTGGGTTCTCGAAATGAATAAGGCCCTGTGGCGCAGTTGGTTAGCGCGCCGCCCTGTCACGGCGGAGGTCGCGGGTTCAAGTCCCGTCAGGGTCGCAGTTAAACGCAGTCCCCACAATCCACTTCGGATTGTGGGGACTGCGTGTTTTGTCATGGCCAGGCCCATTCTGTGGGGCGCCAGGATCCTGAGGCGCATATCCCTCAGGAGGTGCGGGACAAACGGTCCACGATGACCGCCGGCTCCGTGCCCTCGGTGAGCATGTGCTGGTCTGCGGGATGAGGGCCGGGATCGACATCCTGTGTGCAGCCATCCAGGCGATCCCGAGGATAGCGGTGGAGCTCATGTTGATCGCCCGGGCCGACGAGCATGATCCCCATTTCATCCGGCGAGAACTGGGGGTACTCGCTGGGACACACTATCTCCCAGGTGTCCCAATTTCCTTCATAGTGGGAGGAGAGATCGGTGGCAGCGGACCCCTGCCCGCTGATACTGCGCAGGACCGGATCGGGGCGGGACTCCCACCAGTTGGACACGCCCACCCAGATCCCCACCCCCAGCGCGATGAGCGCCAGCAGGGGCCAGAACCGGCGCAGCCACCTCCCGAACACCAGGAAGCGGCGTCCGGGGCCCGGGCGGGTCACCGGTGAGCGACGCACCAGTCCCCACACCAGCGAGACAACCCCTGAGAAGATCGCCGCGTACCCCAGGAACACCAGGAGGTAGCCGGGGTGGAAGATGATCGGCTGGCCCCGATCCGCCCAGAACCACCACTGTGCCAGCTGGTGGAAGCCGACTCCGGCGGCGATCAGTAGAACCTGGACCCACCACTTTCCGGCGTCGAAGAGCGCCGAGAAGGCCAGGGCAGCAACTCCGATGAAGACACCGCCCATCATGAGCGTGAAGATGGGGAAAACGGCCCAGATGGGCAGATTCGCATCCATCCAGTCAAAGAAATCCATCTCAACTAAGGAGAAGAAGAGGAACCATCCCCCTAGACCCACCAGGATCAAGAGGAGGTCCGGAATGAGGTGGTGCCGGTCGGGTCGCATATCGTTGAGGTTAGTGCGCTACCTGCAGTGGGGGATGCTATTTAATTTTCTGCCTGTGACTCAGGGTTTCCTTTGGCGGTTAATTCTGGGGTGGCGAGACGGGGTTGACCGCCATCCATGTGGAGGCTGAGAGCCTTTTATGGGGGCGCTGTCCCAGGGTCGGGTCCGGGGCGGAGGGGCCCCGCATCCCGAGTTGGTGACAGCACCTTCGGACGGGTCGCTCAGGGCGCCTCTCGTTAAGGTTGGATTATGGCGTTGAACTGGCGATTTGTCCTTAATTGAATGATCTATGTATAGTTACATCTCGTTGCGAGGGACAAGCTCCTGAGCAATGGTTAAGGCCCTGTGGCGCAGTTGGTTAGCGCGCCGCCCTGTCACGGCGGAGGTCGCGGGTTCAAGTCCCGTCAGGGTCGCTGAGATTATCCTCAGTGATGATTTCCGGCCAGATAGCTCAGTTGGTAGAGCGTCCGCCTGAAAAGTGGAAGGTCGCCAGTTCGATCCTGGCTCTGGCCACAGTCAACACCCTCTCCTCCGGGAGAGGGTGTTTTCTCTTTTCTGGCCTGTGCGGATGTTGGGGTGGATTGCCACCGTCGACACCGGCAATGTCCTCTTAACAGCCCGGGGATCGCCCAGGAAAAGGTGGGTTGTTCAGCTGCTTGCCCTACCGGAGGGGCGGGGGAGGATGCATACTGGATGGACAGTGATCTGAAGACCTTATTCAAGGAGCAGAAACATGTCCGAGCAAAACCGCACCATCCGTCACGAAGCCGAGCAGAACCGCTATGTCCTCGAGGTTGATGGGCAGGAGGCGGGCTTCGCCTCCTACGTCCCCAGCGAGGGGGTCCGGGACTTCGACCACACTGTTGTTGATCCGGCCTTCCGTGGCCAGGGGCTGTCCTCCCCGCTGATCAAGTTCGCCCTTGATGACACCCGTGAGCAGAACCTGAAGATCCGTCCCAGCTGCTCCGCCGTCGAGCACTTCCTCAACAAGAACGAGGACTACCGCGACCTGGCGGTCTAGCGCTTATCCCCGGGGGCGTCATCCCGGGGAAATGACAACACCCGGCAGCCAGGTGATTTCTGGCTACCGGGTGTTGTGCTCTGAGGGGAGGGCTGAATTAAATGACGTAATAGTCCGGGTCGACCAGTTTGATCTTCTCGTCCTTGCCACGGGGGCGGTTCTTCGCCGGGATGCCGGTGGCGATGTGGTTCGCGGGTACATCCTTGGTCACCACGGCGTTGGCGCCGATGGCGGAACCTGCACCGATGGTGATGGGGCCGAGCACCTTGGCGCCGGCGCCGACGGTGACATTGTCCTCCAGGGTGGGATGGCGCTTCGTCTGGGTCAGCACCTGACCACCGAGTGTCACACCGTGGTAAAGCATGACACCCTCACCGATCTCAGCGGTTTCGCCGATGACGATCCCCATGCCGTGGTCGATGAAGAAACGACGGCCGATGGTGGCACCAGGATGAATCTCAATGCCGGTGAGGAACCGGGTCAGCTGGGCGAGGATGCGCGCTGGGCCCTTCGCACCTCGTACCCAGAGCCAGTGGGCGACGCGATGCGCCCAGATGGCGTGGAGGCCGGAGTAGACGATGGCGTTTTCCACGTCACCGCGTGCTGCCGGGTCATGGTCACGGGCATTCGCCAGATCTTCGCGGATGGTTTTCAACACGCTGTACATGGAAAGGAAGTTTAGCAGTGCCTTAACTTTCCTGTGTGACCCTGGGAACATTTAGATTCAAAGCCCCGCTTATCGACGGCCCCCGCTGCCGGGGAGGGTGGGGAGGGCGCCGAGGACCAGGGATGCAGAAACGCCCGCCGTGCCAGCATGGGCTGACACGACGGGCGTTCATTTATCCCCGATGTGGGGGAGTTAACCGCAGACTAGTCGCGGATATCCTCGTAGAGGATGGTGGAGACGTAGCGCTCACCGTAGTCGCAGACGACAGTGACGATGGTCTTGCCCTCGTTCTCCGGGAGCTTGGCCAGTTCCAGGGCTGCCTTGACGTTGGCGCCGGTGGAGATGCCGCCCAGGATGCCGTCCTTGACGCCCAGCTCGCGGGAAGTGGCGATGGCGTCCTCGTTGGAGACCAGCAGGACGTCGTCGAGGATCTTGCGGTCCAGGACCTCCGGGATGAAGTTGGCGCCCAGGCCCTGGATCTTGTGCGGGCCAGCCTTGCCGGAAGTCAGCAGCGGGGAAGCTTCGGGCTCAACGGCGTAGATCTTCACGTCCGGCTTGCGCTCCTTGAGGACCTGGCCGACACCGGTGACGGTGCCGCCGGTGCCTACACCTGCGACAAAGAGGTCAATCTTGCCCTCGGTGTCCTCCCAGATCTCCTCAGCGGTGGTGGCGCGGTGGATGGCCGGGTTGGCCTCGTTCTCGAACTGGCGGGCCAGGATGGCCCCCTCACGCTCAGCGACGATCTCATCAGCCTTGTCCTTGGCGCCCTGCATGCCGGCGGCACCCGGGGTCAGGACGATCTCGGCACCATAGGCGCGCAGCATGACGCGACGCTCATTGGACATGGTTTCCGGCATGGTCAGCACGACGTTGTAACCGCGGGCAGCGCCGACGAGGGCCAGGGCGATACCGGTGTTACCGGAGGTGGCCTCGACGAGGGTGCCACCAGGCTTCAGCTCGCCGGACTCCTCAGCGGCGTTGATGATGGCCAGGCCGATGCGGTCCTTGACACTGTTGGCGGGGTTGAAGGATTCGATCTTAACCAGGACCTCTGCCTTGAGGCCCTCGGTGATCCCGTTCAGTCGAACCAGCGGGGTGCGGCCGATGGTTTCGGTGATGTTGCCGTAGATCTTGCCCATCTTGGTGATGCTCCTTTTATATCGGGTGTTGAGAATTCAACGGATTTTTCCTGGGGGACCACTGTTGCGCCCCGGGTCGAGGTGTCCCGGCCTACGGATCGCTCCTGTGATCTCACCCAACAAGGAGTCATAGTACACCACCAAACTAGACAGCATGGTATGAAACTGGCAGACTGACCGGGATAGGGGTGGGGTCTCTGGCCCGGTGTTGGTTTCCGGATGGGTTTTTGTGGAATCCGGGGTTGGCGGCCTAGATCCCAATTTGTGGAAACGTTTGCAGTCTGAACGGGGTGTCCGGCGGTTCCTGTAACCCTCATAACATTTCAACCTGCTAAAAAGCTGGGAGGGACTTGGGCGCTGGCTATCATTTGTGCCGGTGGGGGGCCTCAATTCCACATTTTGTGTATCTATTAATTAATTAGTTGGCCGACAACATGCCCGGTACCGGTTTCGCTTACCCCCGTTGAAGCTATATACTTCACACTTATTAGTGATTTCAGCTCCCAAAGGGGTGTAGCAGTGGTTACACCTAGAAGGGTGTAAAGCAGGATGGTAACGGTGGATTCTCAGCGCATGAATGAAGATGAAGAGGCTATCCGGGTGGCATTGACCTCCCTGAAGACCGCCACGGGTATTCCGGTGACCATGTACGCCAGCCTGTTGGCAGACAATCGTCTCCAGATCACTCAGTGGGTGGGTCTTCGTACCCCGGCTCTTCATAACCTGATCCTTGAACCGGGTGTGGGTGTCGGTGGGCGTGTGGTCTCAACCCGCCGTCCGGTGGGTGTCAGTGACTACACGCGTGCCAGCGTGATCAGTCACGAGTATGACCGAGCGATTCAGGATGAGGGACTTCACTCCATCGTCGCGGTGCCGGTGATCGTCCAGCGTGAGATTCGCGGCGTGCTCTATGTCGGTGTCCACTCTCCGGTGCGGCTCGGTGACAAGGTCATTGAGGAAGTCACCATGACAGCCCGCTCCCTTGAACAGGATCTGGCGGTGAACTCCGCGCTGCGTCGTACCGAAGGTGGCCGCGCCGGCGCGAATAAGCAGGGGCGTGTCATGAACGGCGCCGAGTGGGAGCAGGTTCGCTCCACCCACTCCAAGCTCCGCATGCTCGCTAACCGGGTTGACGATGAGTCCCTGCGTAAGGAACTTGAGGTTCTCTGTGACCAGATGGTCAGCCCGGTCCGGGTCAAGCAGTCAACCAAGCTCTCTGCCCGCGAACTCGATGTGCTCTCCTGTGTGGCCCTGGGGCACACCAATGTCGAGGCCGCCGAGGAAATGGGCATCGGTGCGGAGACCGTGAAGAGCTACCTGCGCTCGGTGATGCGCAAGCTTGGAGCACATACCCGCTATGAGGCGGTTAATGCAGCCCGGCGTATTGGCGCACTGCCCTGATCCTGGCTGATCAAAACCTGAAACGACCCGGAAAATTCTCCGGGTCGTTTTTTGTATTTCCGGGACATTGCGCTTCCGCTCCCTCCGCCGTGCCAAAACCGCTACGCTGAGGAACCGTGAAGGAAAGTTTTCTGGTTAAAGGCGGAGCCCGCCTGCAGGGCTCGGTGAAGGTCGACGGTGCCAAGAACAGCGTTCTCAAGCTGATGGCGGCGGCGCTCCTCGCTGAAGGAACCACCACACTGAGCAACTGTCCGGAGATCCTTGATGTCCCGCTGATGCAGAAAGTGCTCGAAGGGCTCGGCTGTGAGGTTGAGCTTGAGGGGCCGGTTGTCCGGATCACGGTGCCACAGACGATCAAGAGTGAAGCCGACTTCGATGCGGTCCGGCAGTTCCGCGCCTCGGTCTGTGTGCTTGGCCCACTCACTGCGCGCTGCGGCAGAGCGGTGGTGGCTCTCCCCGGTGGTGATGCCATCGGAACCCGGCCGCTGGATATGCACCAGACCGGTCTGGAGAAGCTCGGAGCCAGCACCCGGATCCAGCATGGTGCCGTGGTTGCGGAAGTTGATCAGCTGGTCGGTGCCAATATCTCCCTGGATTTCCCCTCGGTCGGCGCCACCGAGAATATTCTCACCGCCTCGGTCATGGCCCAGGGCACCACTGTCCTGGATAACGCTGCTCGCGAACCCGAGATCATCGACCTCTGCAACATGCTCAACTCCATGGGTGCCCAGGTGGAAGGGGCGGGTACCAGCACCATCACCATCACCGGTGTGGAAAAGCTGCACCCGACCGAACATGAGGTCATCGGGGATCGCATTGTGGCCGGCACCTGGGCCTATGCCGCAGCCATGACTCGTGGAGATATCACTGTCGGTGGAATCTCTCCGACCCATCTGCACCTGGCGCTGGAAAAGCTCAAGGTCGCCGGAGCTGAGGTGGAGACCTTCGCCAATGGTTTCCGTGTGCAGATGAACCAGCGTCCCCTGGCGGTGGACTATCAGACCCTGCCTTTCCCGGGATTTCCCACCGACCTGCAGCCCATGGCGATCGGTATCGCCTCCATTGCTGAGGGGATGAGCGTGATCACCGAGAATGTCTTCGAATCCCGCTTCCGTTTCGTGGATGAGATGGCACGGCTCGGTGCCGACGCCACCGTCGACGGCCACCATGTGGTCATCCGGGGAATAGAGGAGCTCTCCTCTACAGAGGTGTGGAGCTCTGATATTCGCGCCGGCGCTGGACTGGTGCTTGCCGCACTGGTCGCTGATGATGAAACTCGGGTGCACGATGTCTATCACATTGATCGTGGCTACCCGTACTTCGTGGAGAACCTCCAGAAGCTCGGTGCAGATATCCGACGAGTCACCCATAAGTAGATAGGGGAGCCGCTCCTTGCGGGCCCCTTGGGAATGCCAGAACTGCCCACAACGCATCCCCGTGATGATGACGTGAAAGTCATTGTCGCGGGGATTGATCCTTTGAGCAGTGGTTTTGTGTTTTCTCGGGTGGGTGTGTAACTTTATGTGAGTCAGCGAGACCGACAACGCCCCGGAGCACAGTGTGTTCCTCGTGTGGCGGTAGGAAAACATTCTTCGTTGGCGGGATAATTAACGAGCTGCAGGGATCCTCATTGACTGTCACTGTGTGGTGGTGGGTGTGGGTGGTGTGGTTGTGTTGTGTGAGAACTCAATAGTGTGCCATTTTATTTTTTGTTTGTCGTGGCCTGCCTGCATCCGGTTTGGGTGTGGTGGGTCGGGTCATACCGGGTGTGAGAGATCGTTGCTTGCACTGTAAATCATGGGCCGCATCTTTCGGGGTGGGGTCAGTCGGTATGGTTGACTAAGTTTTTATGTCGGATCCCCGTTTGTTTTTCCCCGTCAGGGAAGGGGGGGTCTGATGGTTGATCAGTAATTTTTTGGATGAATTGCCAGTGGCCTGTTCCTCTTTGTGGGGGGTGGGTCGTGGTTTGTTTGTCAGGTTGTCGGGCTTTTCAGTCTGATTGATCGGCGTCCTTCGGGGTGTTGGTTGTCTTTTATGGAGAGTTTGATCCTGGCTCAGGACGAACGCTGGCGGCGTGCTTAACACATGCAAGTCGAACGGAAAGGCTCCTTCGGGGGTACTCGAGTGGCGAACGGGTGAGTAACACGTGGGTGATCTGCCCCGCACTTCGGGATAAGCCTGGGAAACTGGGTCTAATACCGGATAGGACCGCATCGTGGAGGTGTGGTGGAAAGATTTTTCGGTGTGGGATGAGCTCGCGGCCTATCAGCTTGTTGGTGGGGTAATGGCCTACCAAGGCGTCGACGGGTAGCCGGCCTGAGAGGGTGGACGGCCACATTGGGACTGAGATACGGCCCAGACTCCTACGGGAGGCAGCAGTGGGGAATATTGCACAATGGGCGGAAGCCTGATGCAGCGACGCCGCGTGGGGGATGAAGGCCTTCGGGTTGTAAACTCCTTTCGCCAGGGACGAAGCCGCAAGGTGACGGTACCTGGATAAGAAGCACCGGCTAACTACGTGCCAGCAGCCGCGGTAATACGTAGGGTGCGAGCGTTGTCCGGAATTACTGGGCGTAAAGAGCTCGTAGGTGGTTTGTCGCGTCGTCTGTGAAATTCCGGGGCTTAACTCCGGGCGTGCAGGCGATACGGGCATAACTTGAGTGCTGTAGGGGAGACTGGAATTCCTGGTGTAGCGGTGATATGCGCAGATATCAGGAGGAACACCAATGGCGAAGGCAGGTCTCTGGGCAGTAACTGACGCTGAGGAGCGAAAGCATGGGTAGCGAACAGGATTAGATACCCTGGTAGTCCATGCCGTAAACGGTGGGCGCTAGGTGTAGGGGACTTCCACGTCTTCTGTGCCGTAGCTAACGCATTAAGCGCCCCGCCTGGGGAGTACGGCCGCAAGGCTAAAACTCAAAGGAATTGACGGGGGCCCGCACAAGCGGCGGAGCATGTGGATTAATTCGATGCAACGCGAAGAACCTTACCTGGGCTTGACATGGACCAGATCGGCGTAGAGATACGTCTTCCCTTGTGGCTGGTTCACAGGTGGTGCATGGTTGTCGTCAGCTCGTGTCGTGAGATGTTGGGTTAAGTCCCGCAACGAGCGCAACCCTTGTCTTATGTTGCCAGCACGTTATGGTGGGGACTCATGAGAAACTGCCGGGGTCAACTCGGAGGAAGGTGGGGATGACGTCAAATCATCATGCCCCTTATGTCCAGGGCTTCACACATGCTACAATGGTCGGTACAGCAGGTCGCGAACCCGTGAGGGTAAGCTAATCCTTCAAAGCCGGCCTCAGTTCGGATTGGGGTCTGCAACTCGACCCCATGAAGTCGGAGTCGCTAGTAATCGCAGATCAGCAACGCTGCGGTGAATACGTTCCCGGGCCTTGTACACACCGCCCGTCACGTCATGAAAGTTGGTAACACCCGAAGCCAGTGGCCCAACCGTAAGGGGGGAGCTGTCGAAGGTGGGATCGGCGATTGGGACGAAGTCGTAACAAGGTAGCCGTACCGGAAGGTGCGGCTGGATCACCTCCTTTCTAAGGAGCTTTAGAAAATCCTTTCATCCACTGTGTGGGTGGGGTACACCGGTTGGTGGTCACGTTTGTTGGCCCGCCGGCATTTTAATCGGGTGGATATGATTCCCCACGCTTGGATGCGTGGTCGATGAGCAAAAGATAACTCACTGTCTGACGGTGGTGGGGTGGCATGCTGTTGGGTGTCTGGGACAACATTTTTGTTCCGTGACTGATCATCTACGTATCAGGTGTCTCGTCTTCGGGTGGGGTGTGTGGTGGTGGGTGGTGTGTTGTGTGAGAACTGTATAGTGGACGCGAGCATCTTTATTCTTGTTGTAAGTAAGCAATTTCATCGCGACCTTGTCGTGATAGAAGTTTTGTGTGTGTTTTTTAAGGGCACACGGTGGATGCCTTGGCATACTGAGCCGATGAAGGACGTGAGAGGCTGCGTTATGCCTCGGGGAGTTGCCAACTAAGCGTTGATCCGAGGATGTCCGAATGGGGAAACCCGGCTGTCGTTATGGGCGGTCACCCTTCCATGAATTCATAGTGGTTGTGGGGGTTACGCGGGGAAGTGAAACATCTCAGTACCCGCAGGAAAAGAAAACAATAGTGATTCCGTGAGTAGCGGCGAGCGAAAATGGATTAGTGGCTAAACCTGTGATGTGTGATACCTGGTAGGGGTTGCATTGTGGGGGTTGTGGGATTTAAGCGTGTCTGGTCTACCAGCCGGGCGCAGGGTGCACGGTGTTAGCGGAAGTGGTTTGGGATGACCTGCCGGAGAGGGTGAGAGTCCCGTACGTGAAGACACTGTGTTTCTTGTTGTTTATGTCCCGAGTAGCAGCGGGCTCGTGGAATCTGCTGTGAATCTGCCGGGACCACCCGGTAAGCCTGAATACTCAGTATGACCGATAGCGGATTAGTACCGTGAGGGAATGGTGAAAAGTACCCCGGGAGGGGAGTGAAATAGTACCTGAAACCGTGTGCTTACAATCCGTCAGAGCTGTAATAGGTGATGGCGTGCCTTTTGAAGAATGAGCCTGCGAGTCAGCGGCATGTCGCGAGGTTAACCCGTTGAGTGGGGTAGTCGTAGCGAAAGCGAATACTAACTAGTGTGTTTTAGTGGCATGTCCTGGACCCGAAGCGGGGTGATCTACCCATGGCCAGTGTGAAGCGATGGTAAGACGTCGTGGAGGCGCGAACCCACTTAGGTTGAAAACTGAGGGGATGAGTTGTGGGTAGGGGTGAAAGGCCAATCAAACTCCGTGATAGCTGGTTCTCCCCGAAATGCATTTAGGTGCAGCGTTGTGTGGTGCTTGCCGGAGGTAGAGCTACTGGTTGGTTGAGCGGGACTACAATCTTAGCAATGTCAGCCAAACTCCGAATGCCGGTTTAAGTTAGCGCAGCAGTGAGACTGTGGGGGATAAGCTTCATAGTCGAGAGGGAAACAGCCCAGATCGCCGGTTAAGGCCCCTAAGGGTGTACTAAGTGGAAAAGGATGTGGGATCGCGAAGACAGCCAGGAGGTTGGCTTAGAAGCAGCCATCCTTGAAAGAGTGCGTAATAGCTCACTGGTCGAGTGGTTCTGCGCCGACAATGTAGTGGGGCTCAAGTACACCGCCGAAGCCGCGGCAATGATATTTATATTATTGGGTAGGGGAGCGTCGTGCACGGGGTGAAGCGCTTGGGTGACCGGGTGTGGACTGTGTGCGAGTGAGAATGCAGGCATGAGTAACGAATTGATGAGTGAGAATCTCATCCGCCGGATGACTAAGGGTTCCTGGGTCAAGTTCGTCTTCCCAGGGTGAGTCGGGGCCTAAGGCGAGGCCGTCAGGCGTAGTCGATGGATAACGGGTTGATATTCCCGTACCCGAGTGTGTGCGCCCATGGTGAATCAGTGATACTAACCACCCATAATCCTTCGGATGTCATCTTTGATGGTGTCTGTCGGGGCGTGCGTGGAGCCTGAGCTGGTAGTAGCTAAGTGATGGGGTGACGCAGTGAGGTAGCCGAGCCACTTATTGGATTGTGGTGTAAGCGTGTAGCACGGGTTGGTAGGTAAATCCGCCGGCCCAGGTGTGTGAGGCGTGATGCGTAGCCCTTCGGGGTGATGTTGGTGATCCTGTACTGTCGAGAAAAGCCTCTAGCGAGTGCACATTCGGCCCGTACCCTAAACCGACACAGGTAGTCAGGTAGAGAATACTAAGGCGTTCGGGTGAACTGTGGTTAAGGAACTCGGCAAAATGCCCCCGTAACTTCGGGAGAAGGGGGGCCATGGCTGGTGACGGGTTTTACACCTTGAGCTGGTTGTGGTCGCAGAGAATAGAGGGAAGCGACTGTTTATTAAAAACACAGGTCCGTGCGAAAACGTTTAAGTTGAGGTATACGGACTGACGCCTGCCCGGTGCTGGAAGGTTAAGAGGACCGGTTAGCTCATTTATGGGCGAAGCTGAGAATTTAAGCCCCAGTAAACGGCGGTGGTAACTATAACCATCCTAAGGTAGCGAAATTCCTTGTCGGGTAAGTTCCGACCTGCACGAATGGCGTAACGACTTCCCTGCTGTCTCAACCACAGGCCCGGTGAAATTGCAGTACGAGTAAAGATGCTCGTTACGCGCGGCAGGACGAAAAGACCCCGGGACCTTCACTATAGCTTGGTATTGGTGTTCGGTTCGGTTTGTGTAGGATAGGTGGGAGACTTAGATCACATGACGCTAGTTGTGTGGGAGTCGTTGTTGAAATACCACTCTGATCGGATTGAACATCTAACTTTGGCCCATGATCTGGGTTGGGGACAGTGCCTGGTGGGTAGTTTAACTGGGGCGGTTGCCTCCTAAATGGTAACGGAGGCGCCCAAAGGTTTCCTCAGCCTGGTTGGTAATCAGGTGGTGAGTGTAAGTGCACAAGGGAGCTTGACTGTGAGAGTGACAGCTCGAACAGGGACGAAAGTCGGGACTAGTGATCCGGCACCTACTTGTGGATGTGGTGTCGCTCAACGGATAAAAGGTACCCCGGGGATAACAGGCTGATCTTCCCCAAGAGTCCATATCGACGGGATGGTTTGGCACCTCGATGTCGGCTCGTCGCATCCTGGGGCTGGAGTAGGTCCCAAGGGTTGGGCTGTTCGCCCATTAAAGCGGCACGCGAGCTGGGTTTAGAACGTCGTGAGACAGTTCGGTCTCTATCCGCCGTGCGCGTTGAAACTTGAAGAAGGCTGTCCCTAGTACGAGAGGACCGGGACGGACGTACCTCTAGTGTGCCAGTTGTTCCGCCAGGGGCAGGGCTGGTTGGCTACGTACGGGAGGGATAACCGCTGAAAGCATCTAAGCGGGAAGCCTGTTTTGAGATGAGGTTTCTTTTGAGGTTCCCTATAGATTATGGGGTTGATAGGCCGGATCTGGACGCATCGTAAGGTGTGGAGGTGACCGGTACTAATTTACCGATAACACACATATATCTGCTGGCCCTTGGGGTTGGTGGTTGTGCGTAACTTGTAACGAGTGATCTTGAGGGTTGCTTCGCGTCCACTGTGCAGTGTCTGACACGACACGCATCCCCCTGTGTGGTGGGGTGTGGTTGGTTCGTGTTGTTTGAGTGTGTTGGTGGTTTATTGCGGCGGGGTCACGCCCGGTCCCTTTCCGAACCCGGAAGCTAAGCCCGTTCGCGCTGATGGTACTGCACCTGGGAGGGTGTGGGAGAGTAGGTCGCTGCCAACCTTTAACTTCATGCAAGAAAAAATAAGGGGTAGGCCCCGGGAAGAGAACATGGTTTCTCTTCCCGGGGCCTACCTCTTTTTTCGTATCCCACAAAAACCTGGGACACCCCCCACCAGGACGGGAAACTGACTTCCCGTCCTGGTGGGGGAGGGGGCCTAGGTGGTTACTGCGCCCAGGGAGGCGGACTGCACCAGCTTGGCGTACTTGCCGAGCACCCCGTGCAGACGGGGGTTCTCGGGGACCTGCCATGCCGCCCTGCGCTTCGCCATCTCTTCCTCAGAGATGTCGACGTTGATGCTGCGCTCCGGGATGCTGACCCGGATGGGGTCGCCATCCTGAACGAAGGCGATGGGACCGCCATCCACGGCCTCCGGGGAAACATGGCCGATGACCAGTCCGGTGGAGCCGCCGGAGAAGCGGCCGTCGGTGATCAGCAGAACATCCTTGCCGATGCCGGCACCCTTGATGGCGCCGGTGATCGCCAGCATCTCACGCATGCCGGGCCCACCTTTGGGCCCTTCATAGCGGATGATCACCACATCACCCTTCTTGAGTTCCCCATTCAGGACGGCATCCATGGCGGGCTGCTCGCGCTCGAAGACGCGGGCGGTGCCCTCGAAGACATCGGCGTCGAAACCGGCGGTCTTGACCACCGCGCCCTCCGGAGCGAGACTGCCCTTGAGGATGGAGAGTCCACCACTGCGGTGGATGGGGTTGTCCAGGGCACGCAGGATCTTGCCGTCCGGGTCCGGGGGGTTGATGCCCGCCAGGTTCTCGGCGACTGTCTTGCCGGTGACGGTGATGCAGTCCCCGTTGATGAGCCCGGCGTCGAGAAGCGCCTTCATGACCACCGGGATGCCACCGATCTTGAAGACGTCATTCATCACGTATTCGCCGAAGGGTTTGAGGTTGGCCAGGTGGGGAACCTTGTCGGAGACCTCGTTGAAGTCCTCCAGGCTCAGCTCCACCTCCGCCTCCTTGGCGATGGCCAGGAGGTGCAGCACGGCGTTGGTGGAGCCGCCCAGGGCCATCACCACGGCGACGGCGTTGAGCAGGGATTCACGGGTGATGATGTCCCGTGCGGTGATGCCCTTCTCCAGGAGACCGAAGACCGCCTCGCCGGACTTGCGGGCGTACTCGGTGCGGTTGCGGTGGATGGCGGGGGGAGCGGCAGAGCCCGGCAGGGACATGCCCATGGCTTCCGCGGCAGAAGCCATGGTGTTGGCGGTGTACATGCCACCACAGGCACCTTCACCGGGGCAGACGGCACGCTCGATGGCATCCACATCCTTTTCCGACATATTGCCGGCCCGGCACGCACCGACCGCCTCGAAGGCGTCGATAAGCGTGACCTCCTTCTCGCTGCCGTCCTCGAAGCGGGCGGTGCCGGGCATTGTGGAACCGTTGTAGAGGAAGACACTGGAGAGGTCGAGGCGGGCGGCGGCCATCAACATGCCGGGGATGGACTTATCGCAACCTGCCAGGAGCACGGAACCGTCGAGGCGCTCCGCGGACATGACCGTCTCCACGGAGTCGGCGATCACTTCACGGGAAACCAGGGAGTAATGCATGCCCTCATGTCCCATGGAAATGCCGTCAGAGACGGAGATGGTGCCGAACTCGAGGGGATAGCCACCGGCGGCGTGCACGCCTTGCTTGGCGAACTCAGCGAGTTTCTTCAGGGTCAGGTTGCAGGGGGTGATCTCATTCCAGGAGGAGGCCACGCCGATCTGAGGCTTGACCCAGTCCTCGTCACCCATGCCCACGGCGCGGAGCATGCCGCGGGAGGCGGTGGATTCAAGACCGTCGGTAACATCCCGGGAGCGGGGTTTGATATCAGGTGTGTCATCCCCGATAGGGGAGTTGGGCTGCTTAGTCATGTAGCCAGTCTATGGCAGAGCATGAGTATGTGATCGAAAATACAGGAACAGCCCTTCAGCTGCGCAAAGATCCGGGTATCCCCTGATATCCGAAATGTACACTGTGGGATAATTTAATAGGCAGCATTTCAGGTCCGAACCCAGCTGGACCCATCCAGACATCTTCCAAAGGAGACATCTTCACATGCCAGAGTCAGAGCAGCGCCCGAACACCGGAACAACCCCGCTCACCGGGGAGGCAGCTGCCCGCGCGGTGAACCTGCACAAGCAGTACGGTGCCGGAGATACCGGGGTCACGGCACTCAAGAGTGTGAATGTCGAATTCGTGCGTAATGAGTTTACCGCCATCATGGGGCCCTCCGGTTCCGGCAAATCCACCCTGATGCACTGCATGGCAGGTCTGGATTCCGCGACCTCCGGCCAGGCCTTCATCGGTGACACCGACCTGTCCACCCTGAAGGACCGTGAGATGACCAACCTCCGGCGTGACCGTCTGGGCTTCATCTTCCAGTCCTTCAACCTGGTGCCCACCCTCACCGCCCGGGAGAACATCACCCTGCCCACCGATATCGCCGGCCGCAAGGTCGATGCGGCATGGTTCGACTCCATCACGGATCGTCTGGGGCTGAGCCAGCGACTGACGCACCGCCCCGCGGAGCTGTCCGGTGGTCAGCAGCAACGTGTGGCCTGTGCCCGGGCCCTGGTGTCCCGCCCGGAGATCATCTTCGGCGATGAGCCCACCGGTAACCTCGACTCCAACTCCTCCCGTGAGGTGCTGAATATTCTGCGCACCGCCGTTGATGAGGACAATCAGACCGTGGTGATCGTCACCCACGACGCCAAGGCCGCCTCCTATGCGGACCGCGTCATCTTCCTGGCAGACGGGGAGATCGTCAATGAACTCCGCGACCCGGAGATCAACACCATCCTGGACACCATGGCCGGAATCGAGCGCAAGAACTGATGGCCAAGGACACCACCATGCGGAAAGTGAGCCTCCGCAGTCTCTCGGCCCATAAACTCAGGATGGCGCTCACCGTCATCGCGGTGGTATTGGGCACCGCCTTCATCTCGGGTGCCTTCATGTTCACCAACGCTCTCTCGAACACCTTCACCTCGGCGGTCTCCAGCGCCTATGAGGGAGTGGACGCGGTGGTCAGCCCGGACCGTGAGGCCGGCGTCATGGGCATCACCCCCGAGGTGCACCAGTCCCTGCTGGGCAATCCCGACATCGAGAAGCTCAACTTCTCCGCCTCTACCTCCGTGGTCCTGGCGGACACCGAGGGCAACACCATCCAGACCGCGGGCATCCCCTCCTCGGTCGGTATCTGGTACGACCCGGCAGACTCCGTGGTTGAGGGTGCCGGGATCCTCGAGGGCAACGCCCCACAGGGTGGGGATGAGATCCTGATCAATGATGTGGCGGCTGAGAAATTCGACATCAGCGTCGGCACCGAACTCCTGGTGGTTGACCCGGTCCAGCGCAACACGGTCACCGTCTCCGGTATCTTCCGTCCCGCCGTCGACTCCGGCCCGAGCATCAGCCTCGCCATGGCTGAGGCGGACTACCTGGAGCGCTACAGCGATGGGGCGAACCTGCCCGATATCGCGGTTGCGGCCGTGGCCGGTGTGGAACCGACCCAGCTGGTTGATCAGCTGCGCGGGGAGCTGGGGGGTGTCACCGTGGAGACCGGTGAGAAGCTCGCCGCGGATGCCAGCCAGATGATGGAGATGGCGCTGAGCTTCATCAACTACTTCCTGGTGGCCTTCGGACTGGTGGCCCTGCTGGTGGGCACCTTCCTCATCGCCAACACCTTCTCCATGATTGTCGCCCAGCGCACCAAGGAGTTCGCCTTGCTGCGCGCCCTGGGTGCCGCCCGCAAGCAGATCACCCGCTCGGTGGTTTTCGAGGCTCTGCTCGTCGGTGTCATCGGTTCCGCCATCGGCGTGGTGGTCGGTCTGGGCATGGTTCAGGGCATCAAGGCGGCACTCGCCTTCTTCGACCTGGAGCTGCCGGATTCCGGCCTGGGTCTGACCCCGACCTCCGTGATCGTGCCCATCCTGCTGGGCACCGTGGTCACCGTGCTCTCCGCTTGGGCCCCCGCCCGTCGGGCAGGTGCGGTGCAACCGGTGGAGGCCATGCGCACCACCGAAACCGCGGCCGGTTCCTCCCTCAAGGGACGCACCCTCATCGGTGTTCTGCTCATCCTGATCGGTGCGGCCGCCGCGATCGGCGCGGTCCTGATGGAGGAGGCCGCCACCGGCACCCGGGCAAGTCTGGTCGGGGTGGGTGCCCTCGGTGTGATCACCGGTTTCTTCCTGGCCGGCCCGGCCATGTCCCTGCCGGTGGTACCGGGCATCGGAAAGGTGATCGGCGCGCCCTTCGGGGCCGTCGGCAAGCTGGCTGCCACCAACTCCCGTCGCAGCCCGCGACGCACCGCCACCACCGCCTTCGCCCTGACCCTGGGGGTTGCCCTGGTGACCTCGATCGGCATGCTGGGTGACACCATGAAGTCCTCGATCTCCGACATGATCGAGGAGGACTACCAGGCGGATTATTTCCTGGCGGGTCCCACCAACGGTAGTTTCCCGGTGCCTCTGGAGGCCCTGGACGTGGTCCGTGAGACTGAAGGTGTGGGTGAGGTGGCCACCCTGGGCATGGCCCCGATCTACGTTGAGGATCAGGCCACCTACGGCCCCGGCGGGGTGGGTTCGACCAATGTGGTCGGGGGAGATATCTCCGCGATCATCCAGACCGTGCTCGTCGACGGTGAGCTCGACATGAACGGCACCGAAGGCGTGGCGGTGGACTCCAACTTCGCCGCCGAGAACGGCTGGGAGGTCGGTGACACCGTCTCGGTGACCTCCCCGGTCTCCCCGGATCCGGTGGAGACGCAGGTGCGCGCCATCTTCGAACCGAACTTCACCCTGGGCGGCATGTTCGTCAGCCAGAGCCTGGCGGACAGCATGTTGCCTGCGGAGGCCCAGCAGCTGATGAATATCGGTGTGCTCGGCGACGGCAGCGTGGACACTGAGCAGCTGCGGGAGAACCTGGAGAATGCGGTCAATGACTTCATCGTGGTGCAGGTGATGGACAGCCAGGAGATCTCCGGGCAGTCCACCCAGGCGATCGATCTGATGCTCAACATCCTCTACGCCCTGCTGGCCCTGGCGGTGATCATCGCGGTGCTCGGTATCGTCAACACCCTGACCCTGAATGTGATTGAACGACGTCAGGAGATCGGTATGCTCCGCGCGGTGGGCAGCCAGCGCGCGCAGGTGCGCACCATGATCACCCTGGAGGCGGTCCAGATCGCCCTCTTCGGCGCGCTCATGGGTGTATTGATCGGTCTCTTCCTCGGCTGGTCCTTCGTCACGGTGCTGGCCGGGGAGGGACTGAGCTCGGTGACCATCCCCTGGGACAACATCGGCTGGATCTTCCTCGGTTCCCTGGTGGTGGGTATCCTCGCCGCCATCTGGCCGGCGCAGCGCGCAGCCAGCACCCCACCGCTGGATGCCATCACCGACGAATAACAACCCCTGCCGCGACACTCCCCGTCGGGCCGCGCCTCCTTAAAGGTGCGGCTGGCGGGGAGTTTCGTTGTGTGCTGCCGTGCTTATCGACGCCCCCTCCCCGGGGATGTCGCCTCAGTCGTGCCGCTCCCAGAACTCCAGCAGCACGGGGCTGAGTGCCGCCCGCTCATCCATGGGCAGGGAATGGGTGGCCTCCGGCCAGTAACCGAACTCTCCCTCAGGGAGCAGGGCTTCCAGCCGTTCGAGGCCCTCCTGCCCACCCGCCAGGGAGGAGGTCCCGGCGATATCCACCCGCAGCGGCACCTGGATGCTGCGCCACTGCTCATCAGAGAGCCTGCCCGGGGTGGGTAGTGCGGTGCGGTAACCACTGGCGGCGGCATCGATCATCTCTGACATGGGGGTTCTTTTCTGCACCTCTTCCACGGTGGTGCCGCCAATTTCAGCCAGGGCACGGTCCCGCCAGGACTGGGGCACGGGAAGTTGGGTGAGGGTGGCCCAGAAGAAAGCCGAGACAGGCAGCCTCTCGATGATCATCACCGGTTCCAGCAAGGTCAGCGAGGCGATCTGTTCGGGATGCTGTAGCGCGAAGTGTGCGGCGTTGGCACCCCCGAAACTATGCCCCAGGACATGCACCTCTTCCACCGTCATGGCCTGGAGCACCTGGCTGATCCAGATTCCCTGATCCGCCGGGGAGTTCAGGGGGAGTTTCTGGCTGGAGAAACCGGCATCCCCCAGCGGGTCAGGGGCGATGATGCTGCGCTGGCCGATGAAATCAGGCAGGTTCTCCGCCCACATCGGGGCCCCGGAACTGTGCCCGGGCAGGAGCAGCAACGGGGGAGCGGGGTTCTCGCTCTCCCAGACCAGGACATGGACCGCACCGAAATCGGTGTCCACCAGACGGGACTCCGCTTCCGGCAGCCCCGCGAGCAGTTCGCGGTAGGAGCTTTCATAGTCCTGCTGTGCCTCAGGCGAGGACCAGTGGCCCACCTGTGGTGGCGGGAAGAAGAGAACTCGGCCCTTGTCCACCAGGAGCAGCACCAGCAGCAGGCTGAGCAGGATGACACCCAGGCGGAGGCGGCGACGGGGACGGCGAGGTGTGGGCGGATGGGGTTGGGACATGGCGGGGAATCCTCCTGGGATCGCTGCGGCGTCCTTGCCACCCCAACCCTATCCCCGGTTCAGACCCCAACCCAGAAGAGTGCCGAGACAGATAGCCAGGGGGTGTACACCGCGGCGTCGATAAGCGCCGGCCTGATCTCCCCAGGGGGTGACCAGACCAGGGGACACCGCTCCCGCACCTTCACACCCCCGGCAAAACAAATCGGGCCCGGTGCCGCCCCATATGCGGCACCGGACCCGATGTTCAGGACTTCCCGGATCATTCCCGACAGAGATTATTGCCAGACCATCTGCTGTTGTTCACGGAAGCGGATGACCTCGGCCTCGCTGGCGCGAAGCTTCGGATCGAACTTGAGGTAGGCCTTGGTTTCCTTGGCGACGAAGCCGGAGAGGATCAGCAGGCCGATCAGGTTCGGCAGGGCCATCAGGCCGTTGGCCAGGTCCGAGAAGTTCCAGACCATGGTCAGCTCGGTGGTGGCGCCGATGAACACGAAGATGGTGAAGAGGATGCGGTAGGGCAGCGACCAGCGTCGACCCAGGAGGGAGACCACATTGCGTTCCCCGTAGTAGGACCAGCCGATGATGGTGGAGAAGGCGAAGAAGACCACGGAGAGGGCGACGATGGTGCCACCCCATTCTCCGGGCAGCCCCTGGCTGAAGGCCACGGCGGTCATGCCACCCGCGCGGTCCGGACCCAGGTCCCAGACGCCGGTGGTGATGATCACCAGACCGGTGATGGAGACGACGATGATGGTGTCGATGAAGGTCTGGGTCATCGAGACCAGGCCCTGACGCACCGGGTGGGAAGTCTTCGCGGCGGCGGCGGCGATGGCGGCGGAACCCATGCCGGACTCATTGGAGAAGATACCGCGGGCGACACCGAACTGGATCGCCATCATGATGCCGGAGCCGATGAAACCACCGGTGGCGGCGGTGCCGGTGAAGGCATCGGTGAAGATCAGTGCCAGGGCAGCGGGGATGTCCTCGGCCAGGATGATCAGGACGACGATGCCGGAGACCACGTAGATGACGATCATCATCGGGACGAAAGCGGCGGTGACCTTACCGATCGCCTTGATACCACCCAGCAGCACGGCACCGATACCGACGAAGAGGATCGAGCCGGTGAGGAAGGGGCTGACACCGAAGGTGGTCTCCATGCCGGAGGAGACCGCGTTGGACTGGGTCATGTTGCCGATGCCGAAGGAGGCGATGATGGCGGCGATGGTGAAGAAGTAGGCCAGGAACTTACCCAGGGGGCCCTTGATGCCCCGCTTGAGGTACTCCTGGGGGCCGCCGACCTGCTCACCCTTTGAGTCGGTGGTGCGGAAGCGGACACCCAGGTAGGCCTCGGTGTACTTCGAGGCCATGCCCAGCAGGCCGGTCACCCAGATCCAGAAGAGGGCACCCGGGCCACCGATGCTCAGCGCGGTGGCCACACCGACGATATTGCCCACACCCACGGTGGCGGCCAAGGCGGTGGTCAGGGCCTGGTAGTTGGAGATGTCGCCCTTGGATTCCTCGCCTTCACTGCCGTCAAAGAAGGCATGGCGCATGGCGCGGCCGAGAGTGCGGAACTGGAGGAAACCGAGCCGGAACGTCAGATAGGCGCCGGTGCCGAGCAACAGGGGAATGAGGAGAAAAGGTCCCCAAACAATGGAGGCCAAATCGCCAAAGAGATCGGATAACGCTTGCATCCGCTTATACCTTTCCGTGTGAGGGGAAATGCCCTGGGGAAATCGAGGGAAGCTACTCCGCAGCGATGCTGCTCCAGCGGTGATTTTTCTGTTCCTCAGGCAGTTACTGTGACTTAAGATACACAATCGTTTGCACAGTGTCCCGCTAATCGGGAGGCAATTAACAGTCTCTTTAAATTCATTTGCAGGATGTCCCTCCCACTGCGCCGGGATCCCAGGGAGAGACTTCCTTGCAGCTGCGGACACGTCCCCTGCGCCAGGTGTCCGAAGGGTCCGGGCGGTGGGGGTGCCGGTTGCCCCCGATGCCGCCTGCGGAAAGGTCCATTTCGGGGAATGATGGGGAAGGAAACTAGGACCCATTGTTCTACCGCAGCACCTGTATTGAAGGAGAGTTCCATGGCTCATGACCGCGCCGGCCAGCCCGCCCGCCCCGAGGACCTGATTGACATCGCCGAACTGGTAACCGCGTACTACACCCGCACCCCGGATGTGGCGAACCCGGACCAGCAGGTGTCCTTCGGTACTTCCGGTCACCGCGGCTCCTCCCTGGACAGCGCCTTCAATGAGAACCACATCCTGGCCACCACCCAGGCCATCGTGGACTACCGTCGCGCACAGGGCATCGGCGGGCCGGTCTACATCGGCCGCGACACCCACGCCCTCTCTGAACCGGCCATGGTCTCCGCCCTCGAGGTCCTGCTGGCCAACGATGTTGAGGTGCTTGTCGACGCCGCGGGCCGCTACACCCCAACCCCGGCGATCTCCCACGCCATCCTCACCCACAACGCCGGCCTCAGCGGGGGCACCCACGGTGGGCCCGTCCGGCACGCCGACGGGATCGTCATCACCCCCTCCCACAACCCGCCCCGCGACGGTGGTTTCAAGTACAACCCCCCGAGCGGTGGGCCGGCTGACACCGACGCCACCGACTGGATCGCCGAGCGCGCCAATGAGCTGCTGCGGGAGGACCTCAAGGACATCCGCCGCACCTCCGTCTCCGGGGTGCTCGATGAGCGCGCCGGGCGCCATGACTTCCTGAACAACTACGTCAAGGACCTGCCCAGTGTCCTCAACCTGGATGTCATCCGGAATTCCGGCCTGTCCATCGGCGCTGACCCGATGGGTGGTGCCTCGGTGGATTACTGGGGTGCGATTGCCGAGACCCACGGCCTGAACCTGACGGTGGTCAACCCCCTGGTGGACGCCACCTTCCGTTTCATGACCCTGGACACTGACGGCAAGATCCGCATGGACTGCTCCTCCCCGAACGCCATGGCTTCCCTCATCGCCAACCGTGACAAGTACGATATCGCCACCGGCAATGATGCCGACGCCGACCGCCACGGCATCGTCACCCCGGATGCCGGTCTGATGAACCCGAACCACTACCTGGCCGTGGCCATCGAATACCTCTTCGCCAACCGCCCGAACTGGGGTTCCGACACCGCAGTGGGCAAGACCCTGGTCTCCTCCTCCATGATTGACCGCGTGGTGGCCAAGCTGGGTCGTCGCCTCAATGAGGTGCCGGTCGGATTCAAGTGGTTTGTTCCCGGTCTGGTCGACGGTTCCGTCGGTTTCGGTGGCGAGGAATCCGCCGGAGCCTCCTTCCTCCGTCATGACGGCACCGTCTGGTCCACCGACAAGGACGGGCTCATCCTCGACCTGCTGGCCGCGGAGATCACCGCCACCACCGGAAAGACCCCCTCACAGCGCTATGCCGAGCTGGCTGAGGAGTTCGGGGCCCCGGCTTATGCGCGTACCGACGCCCCCGCCAACCGGGAGCAGAAGGCGCTGCTGAAGAAGCTCTCCCCGGAGCAGGTCACCGCCACCGAGCTGGCCGGCGAGGCGATCACCGCCAAGCTGACCGAGGCACCGGGCAATGGTGCCGCCATCGGTGGGCTGAAGGTCACCACCGAAAACGCCTGGTTCGCGGCCCGTCCCTCCGGCACCGAGGACAAGTACAAGATCTACGCGGAGTCCTTCCGTGGGGAAGATCACCTCAAGCAGGTTCAGGCTGAGGCCCAGGCTGTGGTCTCCCAGGTGCTGGGCGGCTAGAACCCCCCGGCTCAGCTGGCCCGATGCCTCTGGTGTGAGGGGCCGGTCGAGGATGATGGTGGGATGGCGGATCCCGGTTACCCAGGTGGTGGCCGGGATTGCGTCTTTCTGATCTGTGACGTGGCCATTAAATCGGATAAAGTCGGAAACGTTGAATCATAAGGGGAGCAATTCCCCGGGGCAGGAAGGGAATTGAACCCCCACCCCCAGAACCGAGAGACAGCAAGGTGCACAGTGAGTAACAAGATCAAGTCGCCCAATGAGAAGAGCAACGGGTTCATCTGGGCGATCGTGGCCGTTCTGGTCATCGCGGTCATCGTCGTCGGCTATATCGTCTACTCCGGTAAGGATGCCAAGACGGAATGGATCGCTGAGCGTGAGTTCCAGGATGTGCAGTTCGAGGCGGAACTGGATGGTGATGCAGTCATCCTCAAGGCGGACTCCGCCACTGAGGGCACCCCTTCCGCCAACCTCTTCGAGGACTTCAGCTGCTCCTACTGCTCCCAGCTGGCGATCGCCACTGACGGGCAGATGAAGGATGCTGTCGAGGGTGGTGAGCTGGTGGTTCATGTCCAGCCGCTGCACTTCCTGGATCGTGACAATGCCAGCGGTAACTCCCACCGCGCCTTGGCTGCTTCCCTGGCCACCCTGGAGTACGGTGACGCCGACCTCTACTGGAACTACCGCAGCCTCCTGCTGGAGGAGCAGAGCGAGATCGCCAACCAGTGGAGCGATGAGGATTATGCTGCTGCGGCCGGCGCCATGGGTGCCTCCGAGGAGGTTGTCAGCGCCATCGAGAACGGTGAGTTCATGGAGCAGGCCGCCACCATCGGTGATGCCAACGGCACCTACCTGCAGGAGGAGACCGGATCGCTCTCCTCCCCGCGGGTCCTCCAGGATGGCAAGGACATTGCCGAGGACAACATTCAGGCCTGGGTGGAGATCGCCAAGCAGGGTTAATTCCCACCTCTCGGGGAGATACCGGGGGTCCTCGGGTCGGCGACAGCTGGTGCAGGGACCCCCGGTTTTTCTGCTCGGGTCGTCATTGGTGAGGGTCTGGGGGAGGGCCCCCGGGGAGAGTCGAAAATCTCCGCGAAAAGTTTCGGAGCCAGCGGTGGGGGCAGGGGTTGTTCGCCCTCCCCGGAGCATTCCGGCCCCTACTCACCGGCAGGACTTCTACCAGCGGATTTGGTGTGTATTGAAGTCTACGTGTATCTTCATAGGAGTTGTTTCAAGGGGCTATGGCGCAGCTGGTAGCGCACCACACTGGCAGTGTGGGGGTCAGGGGTTCGAATCCCCTTAGCTCCACTGTGATCTCCATTCATGGTGGGTCACACAAATTAAATAAGGGGCTATGGCGCAGCTGGTAGCGCACCACACTGGCAGTGTGGGGGTCAGGGGTTCGAATCCCCTTAGCTCCACGGATAGGGAAAACCTCCACTCCGGATCTTAGAGAGATCCAGGGGTGGAGGTTTTCTCATTGTCAGGCCCTTCGACCCGGCCCCATTCACGCTGCCGCCACTCGAAGTGAGGGCAGCATGAACGTCTCAGATATGGCTCAGCAGCTGAACCGGCTCAGGATTTCAGCTGAATATTGTTCAGCTGGCCCTGCTCGTCATACTCCACCCCGATCTGCAGAAGCTGAGCATCCTCGCTGACCAGCAACCAGGTGTCGGGGGAGGGGAGCGCCTCGAAACGCCAGCCCAACAGATGCGACAGCCCCGCCAGGGACCAGCCGATGTCATCACAGTCGGGGAGCAGCCGGGGCAGCCTGGTAACCACATCCCCGAACTCGGTGCCCGGCGGGTTCTGGGAGAAGTTGCTGTGCAGATAAACCGCGCAGGAACCGGCGGTGCCGGTGGGAACCACGGAATAGAGAATGGCTGGACCGAAGATCTCCACCGCGCCCTGCCCCAGATCATCGCCCAGGGCGCTCAGCTGCGCCTTCAGTTCCTCCGGATCCGAAGACTTAGAAGTGAGCTCATGTGAGAATTCCGGGGTGCTGAAAGCCTCGAGATTCTGCTGCAGGCCGAATTGGCGGATCCCCCGGGCCGCCGGGTTCGGCCCGGTCTCCGACTCATGCGCCTCAGCGAAACCCCAGCGCAGGGTGGGCGGATCCACGGCGATGGTGGCCAGGAGGAAAGGCTCGCTGAGGATCTCGGTGGTGCCGGTGGGGCTGTGCTCCTTACTGTTGAAGGAGCAGGCCTGCTGGTCCAGGTCGATGAAGTAGTTGTAGTCACCCAGCTGCTCAGTGAGCCATTCCTGGAAGATTTCCTGACGGATCTGGGAGAAGAGGGTGGCGCGCTGTGCGACGCGACGGATCTGCGCAATCATGTGGCCAGGTTAAGGGAAAAAGGGCGGGTGGGTAATTCCTGCCCCGATCCCGCTGCAACCCGCGGTGAAGATGAGGTGCCCAAAACCACCCCGAACCTTCCGTGAACTCCCTCACCTTTTCCCCTGCAACGGGGAGATCTGCCCTGCAGTGACCCTCAGGCCGGTGGGTGGTGTTCCGGAAATCTCCCCCAGACCTGCGGAAAGGGGGATAATAGAGGTATGACTACCAATGACGCTGTTTTCCAGAAGCTGACCCCCGAAGAATGCCGTGCGAAGTTGGGCTCCGTGGAGCTGGGCCGCATCGTGGTGCGCCGCAGCGAGGACATGGACATCTTCCCGGTGAACTACGTCCTCGATGATGAGGGACGCATCTACCTGCGTACCGCCGAGGGCAATAAGCTCTTCACCGTCAACCTCAACCCCGATGTGCTCTTCGAGGCAGATGAGGTCAAGGATGGTTTCGCCTGGTCCGTGGTGGTCAAGGGTAAGGCTGAGATCCTCACCTCCGCAGCGGACATCCACTTCGCGGACTCCCTTCCGCTGAAGCCCTGGGCACCGACCCTGAAGTACAACTACGTGCGTATCAGCGCCACGGAGATCAGCGGTCGTTCCTTCCCCATCGCCGAGGAGCCGGAGCGCTACTAAAGTTCTCCCCATGGTCGAGACCTTCCGCAAATGTCCAGCTGAGCCCCACTCAGCTGAAGCTGAGGCCGCCGGACTGCGCTGGCTGAGGGAAGCCAGTGAAGCGGTGGCCAGGGTTCATGCGGTGACCGGAAACTGCCTGGAGACCATCAATATCCATACGGTGCGCCCCAGCCCAGAGGCCGCCCGCCGGGCAGGCCGGGAACTGGCCCTGATCCACCGCGCCGGGGCGCCTGCCTTCGGTAGCCCACCCGCCGGCTGGGAGGGGCCGAACTATATCGGCACTCAACGCCAGGAGTGCACCCCCACCGCACACTGGGGGCAGTTCTATGCGCAGCAGCGCGTGCTGCCCTTCGCCCGGGCCGCGCAGCGGCGCGGCAACCTCAGCCCAGCCGGGCTGGAGCTGGTGGAGCGGGCTGCGACGTCGATAAGCACGGGGGAGTGGGACATCACCCCGGCCCGGATCCACGGTGACCTCTGGGCCGGCAACCTGCTCTTCGGGGAACAGGGGCCGGTGTTCATCGACCCGGCCGCGCACGGCGGGCACCCCCAGACCGACCTGGCGATGCTCGACCTCTTCGGCGCACCTCATCTGGCTGAGATCCGCGCCGGGTATCAGGAGATCACCGCCCTGCCCGCGGGGTGGTTGGAGTTCACTGCGGTGCATCAGTTGCACCCCCTGGCGGTGCATACCCTGACCCACGGGGCGGGTTATGCCCCGGCGCTCATGAACGCGGCCCGGAAAACCCTGGAGTTGCTCCCTGGTTGAGGGGTATCCTCATCGTTAACGGGAACCCCCCAGATCTCCCAGTGAGGTGGAACAGCATGGCCGAGAAGAAGAAGGAAGATCCCGGACCGAGCGTCAAGGACAAGGAGCTCTACGAAGAGCTGCGGGAGGATGGTGCCAGCAAGGGCAAGGCCGCCAGGATAGCCAATGCGGCAGCCAAGACCTCCCGGGAGGAGGTGGGCCGCAAAGGCGGTGAGGCCGGCTCCTATGATGACTGGACTGTTGAGGAACTCAAGGAACGTGCCCGCGAGCTAGAGATCGAAAGCCGCTCCACGATGAACAAGCAGGAGCTTATCGACGCCCTGCGCAACAGCTAGGCGCGCCACCAGCTGTCCTGCGGGGCAGCTGGCAGGTGCCGCTTGTGCTGTCCGATCCGCCAGAGGTGCTCCAACCGCTCCCGGGCGGCGGGGGGCACCTCTCTGCCTTCGAGGTAGTCATCGATGTGCTCATAGGAGACCCCGAGGGCGACCTCATCGGGCAGGGCGGGGCGATCATCCTCCAGATCGGCGGTGGGCACCTTCTCCCAGAGCGGCGCCGGGGCACCGAGGTGGCGCAGCAACGCCACGCCCTGGCGCTTGTTCAGCCCGGCCAGGGGCGTCAGGTCCGCAGCGCCATCGCCATGTTTGGTGAAGAATCCGGTGAGGTTCTCGGCGGCATGATCGGTGCCGATCACCAGCAGTCCCTTTTCCCCGGCCAGGGCGTACTGGGCGATCATCCGTTGGCGGGCCTTGACATTGCCCCGGTTGAAATCCCCCAGGGTCGGTTGGTCGAGGGTGGCGGCCACCTCGCCGGCGATGGCGGTGGTGGCGGTCTGGACATTGACCGTGGCCTCATGGTCGGGGTTGATGAACTTCAGAGCCTGACGGGCATCATCCTCATCAGCCTGCACCCCATGCGGCAGACGCGCCGCCCAGAACGCAGCCTGGCCGCCCTCCGCCCGGATCTGTTCCACCGCCAGCTGTGCCAGTCGGCCAGCCAGGGTCGAGTCCTGCCCACCGGAGATGCCCAGGACGAAGCCCTGCAGTCCGGTGCTGCGGAGATAGTCGGCGAGGAAGCGCACCCGGGTGGACACCTCCTCGCCCGGATCTATGTCAGGTCGGACGTGGAGGGCGGCGATGATCTGGGACTGGAGTGAGTCAGAGTGAGCAGACATGTACCCACTCTAGATGAGTATTTCCGGCGCTTCGCCGGGTGAAGGAAAAGGGCTTTTGTGGTTTTGGGGTGAGCTGGGGTAACATTTCCCCTCGTGTCATGGCTGTGAATTCGCCGGATTTATCCGGACTCGAGTCATAGGCCAATGAAAAGTTAACCCAGTCGCAAGATTCAACTTCGCGCAGAAAGAAAGGAGCGCCCGATGAAGGTTCGTAAGTCACTTCGGTCGCTGAAGAACAAGCCGGGCGCCCAGGTTGTGCGTCGCCACGGTAAGGTTTTCGTGATCAACAAGAAGGAGCCGCGTTTCAAGGCCCGTCAGGGTTAAGATAACGGTTTCCCCCTAAGCCATCCATCCCTTTTTGGGGTGGGTGGCTTTCGGCTTGCCTGGGGGTCCTCAGGGGTTCACACTCCGCACTCCTGTGCGCTTGGCAATGCCTTATCGACAGGGGGGTTGGCGGGGTAATATAACGATTGGATAACGGGAAATCCGCGTTCCTGCGGAAATGACAGGATTGTTATTTCAAGGCTCCGGGGAGGTCTCTGAGGCAGGGGCTAGATGTAGTCCCGGGCCGGCTGTCATCCTGGGAATTCCATCGGTGTAACTACTACATGTAGTGTCGTTTGCGGTAACTGGGCACAAAGTATAGTGTCGGATGTGTCGCCAGGAAGGTACGGCAGAACCTGCGGAATAGCCGCTGAACTTGAAGTCTGCCGATACCACTCAAACATTTCCTGGCCGGAATTACTCAGTGCCCCAGCGCTAACCAGAGGACGGAATCACCCATGGCAATCACTCTCTACACCAAGCCCGCCTGCATGCAGTGCAACGCCACCAAGAAGGCACTGGATCGCGCCGGCCTTGAGTACGAGGCCGTCGACATCAGCCTTGACGATGAGGCCCGTGACTATGTCCTGGCCCTCGGTTACCTCCAGGCCCCGGTCGTTGAGGTCAACGGCAAGCACTGGTCTGGCTTCCGCCCGGAGCGCATCCGCGAGCTGGCCACCCAGGCCGCCTAAAGTCACGCCACCCCGCGCCGGAGCCTGATCCGGACCCCGGGGACAGCTGCGGCAGCCGCGGGGCGTCGCCAAGCACCTGCTACCTGCTGTCCCCACCCCCCACGCCGCCGCTTGATTTTCGGGCGGTTTTCTCAGTTGAAGGGAAGTGATCGAAGTGTTGGTCGTGTACTTCTCCTCCGTAACGGAGAACACGCGGCGCTTCGTGGACAAATTGGATCTGCCCGCCGCGCGGATCCCCTTGTATCGGGAAGACGAACCCCTGGTGGTCAATGAACCCTATGTTCTTGTCTGCCCCACCTATGGTGGGGGAGCCGGTATGACCCACCAGAATTCCCGGCCGGTGCCGCCCCAGGTCATCCGTTTCCTCAATAACGAGCACAACCGCAGCTTCATCCGGGCGGTCGCCGCCGGTGGAAACACCAACTTCGGCTCTGATTACGGGCTGGCCGGGGAGATCATCTCCGCCAAGTGCAAGGTGCCCTATGTCTACCGTTTCGAGCTGATGGGCAATGACGAGGACGTCCGGGTCTTCCGCTCCGGCCTGGTTGACAACGCCGAAGCCCTCGGCCTGGAGCCCCTTGCGGACCCGGCTGTGGCAGAGTCGGTGAGTGGTTCCTAGAATTGCCGGAGTATCCCCCCGGAAACCCCGCCCCTGAGCCCTCATAACTTAAGCACTAAAAGTTCTAAAGCACATCGAAAGGTGCCAAAACGTGTCTCCCCAGGAAACCGCTGTTGTTGAGTCCATAAAGCCGATGGATCTGGACTATCACGCACTGAACGCCCTGCTCAACCTCTACGATGAGGACGGCCGGATTCAGTTCGACAAGGACCGGATGGCTGCCCGGCAGTACTTCCTGCAGCACGTCAACCAGAACACCGTGTTTTTCCACAACCTGCGGGAGAAGCTGAACTACCTGGTTGAGAACAACTACTACGAGCCTGAGGTCCTCGAGCCCTATGAGTTCGAGTTCATCAAGGCACTCTTCAAGCGCGCCTACGCACACAAGTTCCGTTTCAAGACTTTCCTGGGCGCCTACAAGTACTACACCTCCTACACCCTGAAGACCTTCGACGGCAGCCGCTACCTGGAGCGCTTCGAGGACCGCGTCTGCATGGTCGCACTGACCCTGGCCGCCGGCGATAAGGAGCTCGCCGAGAACCTCGTCGACGAGATCATGAGTGGGCGTTTCCAGCCCGCCACCCCGACCTTCCTGAACTCCGGTAAGGCACAGCGCGGCGAGCCCGTCTCCTGCTTCCTGCTGCGCATCGAGGACAACATGGAGTCCATCGGCCGCGCCATCAACTCCGCCCTGCAGCTGTCCAAGCGCGGCGGCGGTGTCGCCCTGCTGCTCTCCAACCTGCGTGAGGCCGGCGCCCCGATCAAGAAGATCGAGAACCAGTCCTCCGGTGTCATTCCGGTGATGAAGCTGCTGGAGGATTCCTTCTCCTACGCCAACCAGCTCGGTGCCCGCCAGGGTGCCGGCGCGGTCTACCTCAACGCCCACCACCCGGACATCATGTCCTTCCTGGACACCAAGCGTGAGAACGCCGATGAGAAGATCCGCATCAAGACCCTCTCCCTCGGTGTGGTCATCCCCGACATCACCTTCGATCTGGCACGTCGCAACGACGACATGTACCTCTTCTCGCCCTATGATGTCGAGCGCATCTACGGCAAGCCCTTCGGTGATATCTCGGTCACCGAGCTCTACGACGAGATGGTCGAGGACGACCGGATCCGCAAGACCAAGATCAACGCCCGACAGTTCTTCCAGACCCTGGCGGAGGTGCAGTTCGAGTCCGGTTACCCCTACATCATGTACGAGGACACCGTGAACCGCGCCAACCCGATCGAGGGCCGGATCAACATGTCCAACCTCTGCTCCGAGATCTTCCAGGTCAACACGCCCTCCACCTACCATGAGGACCTGACCTACGAGGAGATCGGTGAGGACATCTCCTGCAACCTGGGTTCCCTCAACATTGCCATGACGATGGACTCCCCGGACTTCGCCCAGACCATCGAGACCTCGATCCGTGGCCTGACCGCCGTGACCGAGCAGACCTCCATCGACTCCGTGCCCTCCATCCGGGTGGGCAATGAAGCCTCCCGCGCCATCGGCCTGGGCCAGATGAACCTGCACGGTTATCTCGGCCGCGAGCACATCTACTATGGCTCGGAGGAAGGCCTGGACTTCACCAACGCCTACTTCGCGGCAGTCATGTACCAGGCGATCCGTGCCTCCAACAAGATCGCCCGGGAACGTGGCACCACCTTCGGCGGCTTCGAGACCTCGGAATACGCCTCCGGGACCTTCTTCGACCGTTATGATCCGGCTGAGTTCGCCCCCACCACGGAGAAGGTCAAGCAGATCTTCGCTGAGTCCTCCATCGAGACCCCGAGTGCCGAGGACTGGGCACAGCTCAAGGCCGATGTCATGAAGTACGGCCTGTACAACCGCAACCTCCAGGCGGTCCCCCCGACCGGCTCGATCTCCTACATCAACAACTCGACCTCCTCGATCCACCCGATCGCCTCCCAGATCGAGATCCGCAAGGAAGGTAAGATCGGCCGCGTCTACTACCCGGCTCCGCACCTGGACAACGAGAACCGCGCCTACTTCCAGGACGCCTATGAGGTCGGCTACGAGAAGGTCATCGACACCTATGCGGTGGCCACCAAGTACGTCGATCAGGGTCTCTCCCTGACCCTCTTCTTCAAGGACACCGTCACCACCCGTGACATCAACCGGGCCCAGATCTACGCCTGGCGCAAGGGCATCAAGTCCCTGTACTACATCCGCCTGCGCCAGATGGCCCTGGAAGGCACCGAAATTGAGGGATGCGTCAGCTGCACCCTCTAAGCCCTCGGAACGGCTGAAACAGCCTTTCTGAAGGGTTGCCGGGCGGGGCTCTCCTCGGGGTCCGCCCGCCTGAACCACCAAGACATCCTCATCCCGGAACTGCCGGGGTGGGGGAGTGGCCGGCTGTGCTTAGCGACGCCCCCTCGGCACAACCCACAACGCCGCCCACATGATCCTGTTGATCATGTGGGCGGCGTTGTTTCTGCGTCCCCCGGGGTCCCGGGTTGCAGATAATCTACCGGGGCGGCTCAGTGGCTTTCCGGGGAGAGGAACTCACGAACTTCCTGGAGCAGCTTCTGAGAGAATTTCTCGGCAGCGGCCCCATCTCCGGATTGGATGGCCAGGGCTAGCCGGAGATGCAAGTCCAGGGTTTCCTCTTCCGGATTATCCGGTTGCAGGCCGAAGACGGTACGCCCCCGGAGCACACTGGTCACCGAGGGGATCAGCGCCATGAACATCTCATTGCCGGAGGCCTCCAGCAGCCTGCTGTGGAAGGCGATGTCCAATTCCAGGAACTCCTCGGAGGCGCCCTTTCCGGAGTGCCCCAGTTCGGCCAGTTCCTCGGCGATCTGCACCAGCCTGATCCGGTCAGCGGGGGATGCCTGCTCCGAACAAAGACGGGCGGCCACCGGCTCGATGCCGATTCTCAGCTCATTGAGAGAACGGAGCTGGCCGCGGCGTTCTGCCTCGCATTCCAGGCGCCAACCGATGATCGACTCATTGAACACGACCCAGCTGGACCGGGGCTGAACGGTGATGCCCACGCGCCGAGAGGAGGAGACGAGCCCCAGCTGCTCCAGGGCACGCATGGCTTCTCGGGCGACGGTGCGGGAGATGTCGAATCTTTGGCTGAGATCCTGAAGGGTGAAAGTCTTTCCTTCAGGAAGGACTCCCTGAATGATCTCCCGGCCCAGCCGATCCAGGACACTGTCCAGGAGTGGGACGGCAGAACCATGACGGGGGCTCGTCATAGGATTCTCCTCTACTAGAAAGAACCTGGATATTAGGGCTGACAGTCTGGAGTATTCCCCGGTATCTGCTGCGGCACAGCGGATACCTCGGAGTAATTCCAACTGTGAAATTTATCCAGGTTAGTTAATAACTATAATAGTACTCCCCTCGGGTAAGGCCCGAGGGGATTCAGGAAAATCGAGGGAGTACCATTGCCGGGCTTTAGCGGTCGCCGAGCTCGCTATCGATGCGCAGCAGGCCGGAGCCGGAGTTGCCGACAATCTTCAGGCGGTCGAGGATCTCATCGATGGTGGCCTCTTCCTGGATCTGCTCCTGGAGGAACCAGTCGATGAGCGGACGGGAATCGTAGTCCTTGTGGGTGATCTGAAGCTCGGCGAGACGACGGATGCGCTCGGAGATCATCTTCTCGTGGTTGAAGGCGGCCTCGAAAGCTTCGACGGCGGACTCGATCTTGATGATCGGGGCGGAGATGTTGCCGATCTGGGGCAGAACGTCGCGGTCGAGCAGGTGTTCGGCGAACCTGGCGGCGTGCTGCTGCTCCTCCTTGTACTGAGCCTTCATCCAGTCACGCATGCCGACCAGGCCAAGGTCGTCAAGAGCGTAGGAAAGCTGGAGGTAGACGAGGGAGGCTTCGAGCTCTGCACTGATCTGCTCGTTGAGGGCCTGCTGGAATTCTTCGTGGATGGTCATGCAATGAATTCTAGGGGAGAAAAGGTCAGGTGTCATCTAAGGTAAGGCCAGCTTAAGTGCCTTTTTTGACAGAATTATCGGGCAATGCTATCCAAACTTAGGTTTGGCTGTCCAATAGGATTTGCTCTACAGGGCTTCTGATGGGCAATTTTTGGGCACTCCAGAGCCGGTTTCGGACATTGGGTGTCATGATGTGGCTCATCTTTCTTAAAGCGTGAGCGGATTGATCACATTATGGAAAAGTTATCCGGAACACCCCACCTTCTCCTCTTTGGCAGTGATTCGGACCTGCGTGCCGAAGGGGGTTCAACGCCCAGGACTTGTTTCTGGCGGTCCCGAAACTGCGCTTTAGTGGGGCTTTCTGGGGCGGGAGTGGAACGCCTGGGGTTTCGGCTAGGATTTCAGGGAGTAATGGCCCCGGCATTTCGTCGGGCCACCACTTTTGTGAATAAGGGGAATAGATTTAATGTCCGATGATTCTGCCCCGCAGGATGGATACACGCCTTATCTCGAGGCCAACCCGAAGCCCGTTGAGGCCATCAACTGGAACGAGATCACCGATGAGAAGGACCTTGAGGTCTGGGATCGCCTGACCTCGAACTTCTGGCTCCCGGAAAAGGTTCCGGTCTCCAATGACGTCAAGACCTGGAAGACGTTGACCGAGGTCGAGAAGCGGGCCACGATGCGTGTCTTCACCGGCCTGACCCTGCTGGACACCATTCAGGGCACTGTCGGCGCGGTTGCGCTGCTCCCGGATGCCAAGACCATGCATGAGGAGGCGGTGTACACCAACATCGCCTTCATGGAGTCGGTGCACGCCAAGTCTTACTCCAATATCTTCATGACCCTGGCCGCCACCCCGGAGATCAATGACGCCTTCCGCTGGTCCGAGGAGAATGAGAACCTCCAGCGCAAGGCGAAGATCATCCTCTCCTACTATGAGGGTGAAGATCCGCAGAAGCGCAAGATCGCCTCCGTGCTGCTAGAGTCCTTCCTCTTCTACTCCGGTTTCTACCTGCCGATGTACTGGTCCTCGCATGCGAAGCTGACCAACACCGCCGACATCATCCGCCTTATCATCCGTGATGAGGCTGTGCACGGTTACTACGTGGGCTATAAGTATCAGAAGGCGCTGGAGAATGAGACTCCGGAGCGTCGCGAGGAGCTCAAGCAGTACGCCTTCGATCTGCTCTATGACCTCTACGAGAATGAGACCCAGTACTCCGAGGATCTCTATGATGAGCTCGGCTGGACTGAGGATGTCAAGCGCTTCCTGCGCTACAACGCCAACAAGGCGCTGAACAACCTCGGTTATGAGGGCCTCTTCCCGGCCGATGAGACCAAGGTGTCGCCGGCGATCCTCTCCGCACTCTCTCCGAATGCCGATGAGAACCACGACTTCTTCTCGGGCTCCGGCTCCTCCTATGTCATCGGCAAGGCTGAAAGCACCACCGATGATGACTGGGACTTCTAGTACCCCGAATTAGCTTCCTTTCAAGGCGCACCGCCCCAGCTGGGGTTGTGTGCCTTGAATCATTTCCGGCCGCTGCTTGTCCGGATGTCCCCTGGCCTTTCGGTGATGGGGGAGGGCCCCAACCTCAGGGGGTGTGCCGATGAGGCTGACCAGTCAACCTTTAGGTTGATACATACCGGGGGTATGTTGCTGCTGTTGCTCATGATGTTTTCCGGTGTTTTGGAAAAGTCCGGTGTGATGCCAATCACCTGAAGGGTGGGCGGGGCTCCGGAACCGCCAGTGGGAAGGCCGCTGGGGGTATGGTCAACTACCTGAACTCGGGATTCGCCGTTAGACTCGGTTCTGTCTCCGGCCCCCCGTGGCTGGAAAAAATTCTTACGCTTCCTTTAAGATAAGGCGGTGTAAAACTTGGACGGCCCTGATCTTCGCAGGGTTGTCTCGTAGTCAGGAGGAATCTATGACCGCTGTGGCGCCGAGGCTTGACGATTACGTCGAGCCGACAAGGCCTACACCGACTGGGCATGCGCGCAAGGGCTCGAAGGCTTGGCTCATGCTCACCACTACCGACCATAAACAGCTGGGCATCATGTACATCATCATGTCCTTCATGTTTTTCTTCATCGGTGGTCTGATGGCACTGCTGATCCGTGCGGAGCTTTTCACGCCGGGTCTGCAGTTCCTGTCCAATGAGCAGTTCAACCAGCTCTTCACCATGCACGGCACCATCATGCTTCTGGCGTATGGCACCCCGATCGTCTGGGGCTTCGCCAACTTCGTGCTGCCGCTGCAGATCGGTGCCCCGGATGTGGCTTTCCCACGTCTGAACTCCTTCGGTTTCTGGATCACCGGCGTCGGCGGACTTCTGATGCTGTCCGGTTTCCTGACTCCGGGCGGTGCCGCCGACTTCGGCTGGACCATGTACTCCCCGCTGTCCGATAAGATCCACACCCCGGGTGTGGGCGCGGACCTGTGGATCCTGGGCGTTGGCCTGGCCGGTATCGGTACTGTCGCTTCCGCGATCAACATGCTGACCACCATCCTGTGCCTGCGTGCTCCCGGTATGACCATGTTCCGCATGCCGATCTTCACCTGGAACATCTTCGTCACCTCCGTGATCGCCCTGCTGATCTTCCCGCTGCTGCTTGCCGCAGCTCTGGGTGTCCTTTATGACCGTAAGCTCGGTGGCCACATCTACGACCCCGCCAACGGTGGCGCCATCCTGTGGCAGCACCTGTTCTGGTTCTTCGGCCACCCCGAGGTTTATGTCCTGGCGCTGCCCTTCTTCGGCATCATCTCCGAGATCATCCCGGTCTTCTCCCGTAAGCCGATGTTCGGCTACATCGGCCTGGTCTTCGCAACCCTGGCAATCGGTGCACTGTCCATGGCGGTGTGGGCGCACCACATGTTCGTCACCGGCGCGGTGCTGCTGCCCTTCTTCTCCTTCATGACCTTCCTGATCGCCGTTCCGACCGGCGTGAAGTTCTTCAACTGGGTGGGCACCATGTGGAAGGGCCACATCTCCTGGGAGACCCCGATGATCTTCGCGGTCGGCTTCATGGGAACCTTCCTCTTCGGTGGTCTGACCGGCATCATGCTGGCCGCCCCGCCGCTGGACTTCCACCTGGCTGACTCCTACTTCCTGATTGCGCACTTCCACTACACCCTCTTCGGTACCGTGGTGTTCGCTTCCTACGCCGGTGTTTACTTCTGGTTCCCGAAGATGACCGGTCGTATGCTGGATGAGCGTCTGGGTAAGATCCACTTCTGGCTCACCTTCATCGGTTTCCACGGCACCTTCCTGATCCAGCACTGGCTGGGCAACATGGGTATGCCGCGTCGTTACGCCGACTACCTGGATTCCGACGGTTTCACCCTCTTCAACCAGATCTCCACGGTTGCCGCTTTCATCCTGGGACTGTCCGTCATTCCCTTCATCTGGAATGTCTTCAAGTCCTGGCGCTACGGCGAGGTTGTCACCGTCGACGATCCCTGGGGCTACGGCAACTCCCTGGAGTGGGCCACCTCCTGCCCGCCCCCGCGCCACAACTTCGTTTCCCTGCCGCGTATCCGCTCTGAGCGCCCCGCGTTCGAGCTGCACTACCCGCACATGGTGGAGCGCATGCGTACCGAGGCACACGTCACCAAGCACGATGCACGTGCCGAGAAGACGCAGTCGCCGACCCCTGCAGAGGTCCGCGGCGACGCCTAACAGGACTCTTGTTCCCTGACTAAGACACAACCCCTGGGTGTCCCTCACCCGGGGGTTTTGTCGTGCATATTTAACTCAACATGGAAGAATCTAAAAGCGTGACACTTAATGAGATAGTTGAACAGGATCATAGCGGCGAGTTCTCCGTCGCACTGCGTGAAGGACTGACCCCTGCGGTCATCACGGTGACGGGGCGTAACCGGCCCGGTGTCTCCGCCGCTTTCTTCAGGGTGCTCTCCGCCCATGATGTCCAGCTGCTCGATGTTGAGCAGTCCGTATTCCGGGGGCACATGTCCCTGGCCGCCTATGTCGGTGTCGACAGCACCCGGGTGGATCTCCTCACCGAGGGGGTGACCGAGACCCTCAAGGGCTATGGCCAGAAGGCGACCATTGAGCTGGAGGAGGAGATCATCTCCGCCCGCCCGCGTTCCAGCCACGTTCTGGTCATCCTGGGTAACCCGGTCAATGCGGAGGACGTGTCCCGCGTCGGCCAGGTGCTGGCGAACTATGACGCCAATATCGACAAGATCCGGGGCATCGCGGATTATCCGGTCACCGGCCTGGAACTGAAGATCACCGTGGCCAACACCGAGCCGGGTGGCGGCCAGGCACTGCGTAAGGCGCTTGCCGCGCTGACTCCGGAGCTGGGTGTGGACATCGCCATTGAGCGTGCCGGACTGCTGCGCCGTTCCAAGCGTCTGGTCTGCTTCGACTGTGACTCCACCCTGATCACCGGGGAGGTCATTGAGATGCTCGCCGCCTATGCCGGCCGTGAGGCTGAGGTCGCCGCGGTCACTGAGCGTGCGATGCGCGGCGAGCTGGATTTCGAGGAGTCCCTGCGGGAACGGGTTAAGGCGCTGGCGGGTCTGGATGAGTCCGTCATCGCGGAGGTCGCCAAGGAGATTGAGCTGACCCCGGGTGCCCGCACCACCATCCGTACCCTGAAGCGGATGGGTTACACCACCGCTGTGGTCTCGGGCGGTTTCATCCAGGTTCTGGATGGCCTGGTCGAGGACCTGCAGATCGACCATGCCCGGGCCAACACCCTGGAGATCGTCGACGGTAAGCTCACCGGCCGGGTCATCGGTGAGATTGTGGATCGTGCCGCCAAGGCCCGTCTCCTGGCCGAGTTCGCTGAGGAATCCGGCTTGAAGATGTTCCAGACCGTGGCTGTGGGGGATGGCGCCAACGACATCGACATGCTCTCCGCGGCGGGCTTGGGCATCGCCTTCAACGCCAAGCCGGCACTGAAGGAGATCGCCGACACCTCGGTGAACCACCCCTTCCTCGATGAGGTGCTCTACATGCTGGGTATCCCGCGTGAGGAGATCGAGGCCTCCGACCTGGAGGACGGCACCTACCGTCGGGTGTGGCTCGAGCAGAGCTAGATGATCGACGAACCCCAGCTGAAGCTGGCGCATTCTCTTCTCGCGGCGCGGGTCTCTGACCGCCCACGGGGTGAGGACCCGGATCGCCCGGAGACGGTGCAGGCGATGCAGATCGCATTGCACATCCCCAAGGCCACCCCACCCCAGCGGGATGAGTTGTTGGAAGCCGCAGCGGTCGCGGTGCTCAAGGTCTGTCTCGATCCCCGGGTCAGCACTGACCCGGAGTTCCGGGCCAGCCTGGAGAACTGGTACGACCACCTCATCCGGAAGGTCACCCGCCGCGCCCGGAACAAGAGCTGGGAGATGGTCCAGCAGTTACCCGGGGTGACCGTCGAGGTGGGCGGCGCCCAGGCCCGGGCCTTTGTGCCGAGTGCGGTGTCCGAGGTGCCCCCGGAGATCAGGAAACTGCAGATCTCAGGTACTGAGCTGCCAGCCACCGAACCAGTGGAGATGCCCGCCCACAGTGGTGATCTCCCGCGGATCTACATCGACGCCGGCCTGGCCATGACCACCGGCAAGGCGGCCGCCCAGGTGGGGCATGCCTCCATGCTGCTGGCAGCACACCGGGACTTCATGTGGGTGCGGCGCTGGGCGGAGCGGGACTTCGGGCTGCATGTGCTTGAGGTGGACACCGCTCTTTTTCACCGTCTTTCGGAACACCCGGATGCCGTGGCGGTCCATGATGCCGGTTTCACTGAGGTGGCACCGAACTCGAAGACGGTTTTCGCCCTCCCCGGGCGAATCTGACCCCCTGCCCCTTGTGGGAGCAGGGGGCGTCGATAAGCGATCAGCGGGCGGTGAGCCGCTTCAGGGCACCCCGGGTGACCTCACCATCGGTGGTGGTCCAGAAATTCGGCATCGAGGCCCGCAGGAAACTGCCATAACGCTTGGTCACCAGACGGTTGTCCAGGACGGCAACCACCCCGCGGTCATCCACACTGCGTAGCAGTCGGCCCGCACCCTGGGCCATGAGCAGGGCAGCGTGGGTGGCGGCGACCTCCATGAAACCATTGCGGCCCTCCGCGTCGGCGGCTTCCTTGCGGGCCTGGAGCAGGGGATCATCGGGGCGGGGGAAGGGGATGCGGTCGATCAGCACCAGGGAGAGGGAACGGCCCGGGACATCCACACCCTGCCAGAGGGTGAGGGTGCCGAAGAGGCAGGTGTTCTCGGACTGGGAGAATTTCTTCACCAGCGCACCGGTGGAATCATCACCCTGGCAGAGCACATCGAAGGGGAGCCGCTTGCGCATCTCCTCGGTGGCCTGGACCGCGGCCCGTTTAGAGGAGAAGAGCCCGAGGGTACGGCCCCCGGCGGCCATGACCAGATCATGGATCTCATCCAGGGTCTCCTGGGGTAGTCCATCCCGGCCGGGCTGGGGCAGATGCCGGGCGGTGTAGAGGATCCCGGACTTGCGGGGATCAAAGGGGGTTCCGGCATCCAGGGAATCCCAGGTTCCCTTGGACAACCCCCAGCTGGCGGCCATGGCATCGAAGTTGCCGCCGATGGTCAATGTGGCGGAGGCCAGAACCACGGTGTTCTCGGCGAAAAGTCGGGTGTTGAGCAGCCCGGCCACCGAAAGGGGAGCCACGGTCAGCGCGGTGAAACTCTCGCTGCGGCGTTCATCGCGGCGCAACCAGACCACGTCCTGCTGTTTGGCGGCATCTGATTCGGCGAAGACCTCCAGGATGCGCACGATGGCATCATGCTGCTCCTGCAGGTGGTTGCTCAGGTTCTGGCGTTCAGCGAACCTCTCCGGATCATTGGCGGCCTCACCCTCCACGGGGCGGCCGATGGTCTCACGCACCGACCACAGGCCATCCCGGACGGCCACCAACTGGGACTTGATGGACTCATCAAGGTCCTCCCAACGTCCCTCCGGCAGTGCCGCCAGGGTTTTCTCCCAGTCCTCGGCCAGCTCGGTGAGCCGCTCATCCCGACCCTCCGCACCGAGTTTCCCGGCGCGCTTGGCGGAGAGTTTGAGGGTGCTGGCGGAAATCTCGGCGGTGGCCACGGCGGTGATGCGGCCATCGAGTTCATGGGCCTCGTCAACGATGACCACATCATGCTCGGGGAGGATATTGGTGTCGGCCAGGGCGTCAATGGCCAGCAGTGCGTGGTTGGTGACCACCACATCGGCTTCCCGGGCCTTGGCCTTGGCCAGTTCGGCGAAGCATTCCTCGCCGTGGGGGCAGCGGGAGGCGCCGAGGCATTCCTGGGCGGTGACGGAAGCCTGTTTCCAGGCGAGGTCGGGGACCCCTGGTTCCAGGTCATCGCGGTCACCGGTGTCGGTGTCCTGGGCCCATTCGTTGATTCGGACCACGTGTTTGCCCAGCCAGGAGAGGTCCTCCTCGGGGATCAGGGAGTCTTCCGACTCGGTTTCGGCCCGGCCGATTTTGTTCAGGCAGACGTAGTTGGAACGGCCCTTCATGATGGCGAAGCTGGGTTTGTGCGGCAGGACCGGCTCCAGGGCTTCCGCGAGGCGGGGCAGGTCCCGGTTGACCAGCTGGCGTTGCAGCGCGATGGTGGCGGTGGAGACGATCACCGCTTCTTTATTGGCCTGGGCGTGTTTGATGGCGGGCACCAGGTAGGCCAGTGATTTGCCGGTGCCGGTGCCGGCCTGAACCGCCAGGTGGCGTTCGCTGTCCAGGGCTTTTGTCACGGCCTTGGCCATGGCGACCTGGCCCTCACGGCGGGCACCACCGAGTGCCGTCACGGCGGTGTTCAGTAGGGCTTCGGTGGATTGGGGGTCAGGTTGAGCGCTCACGGTGGCCCAGTCTATCGCCAGGATCGGACACCCCCTAAAACACTGCGTGGATGTGGAAGGGGGAAGGTCCGAAAGAGTAACAATCTGCTAAATCTTCCTTGCTGAGCGCCAGGGGAGGCAGGAGGGCCGGATAGCGTGAAGATCACCACCCCAGGGGTGGCGGCTGGCAGCAAACCGGTTCCGCCAAACCCCGAACAACGGAAAGGCCTTCAACATGAGGATCCCGAAGCAGATGCTGGCCGTGGGAATGGCCGCTGCCCTCTCTTTCTCAGCGCTCAGCACACCATCTGCGATGGCTCAGACCCGACAAGAGGTCGATGTCATGAACTCCTCAGGCTCTGGTGGGGTCACCCAGTTGCCGGCCATGAGTCTGATCACCGTGGCGATGCTGCCCTGGATGATCAGCTGCGCCATCAAGGGGCAGCTGGGCATTGAGGACCCTGGCTGCATCATCTGAGGTCCGGACTGGAAGACACCACCCCCTGGGAAACAATGAGGAGACCTCCAGCGATTGAAAAAATAGCGGTGGAAGTACTGGTACATCATGAATCTCAACTGCTTTCCCGGCCCGAACCCTACTTTGAAAGGCAAGACCATGAAACTCCGTAGTACCCTGCTCGCCCTTGGCGCAGCCACCGCGCTGAGCACCGCCGCTGCCGCACCTGCGCTGGCGCAGACCTCTGATGAGCTCTACTACCAGAGCGCAGTGACCAGCTCCGAGCTTTACCTGGATGCTTTCGAGAATCCCCTGACTCAGGGCAGCGTTGTATTCGCCACCGTCGGCTCAGGTGGGCTGTGGCTGATCGGTTGCATGATCCAGGATTTCATCGCGCCAGGCACCGCCAACTGCACTTTCTAGCATCGCCGAAAGACGCTCTCTGCCGGAGGGTTTATTCTGCCGGGAAGCCGAGGAAGCGGGTGTTCAGTGCCGGTTCATCCCGGGAGAGCGCGAGGCCTTCCCAGGGCAGGGTGACCAGCTGGGCGGCCAGATAGTCGCGTGATTCATCCAGGCTGGGCAGACCCTCGATGACTTCACCATCACGCATCAGGGGGATGCTGAGCTCGGTGTAGTTGAGCTTGCCGCAGTCGGGGCGTTCGCCTTTGAAGGGGTAGACGATCTCCTCGATGGCGGTGCCGGAGGTGCGGTGGGTACGCAGTGCCTTCTTCGCGCCCCCCTGCATGGCTTTGCCGCGGGAACGCTTGGCCACCGGTTTCTCATCCACCTCGACGAGTTTGTAGACCATGCTGGCGGTAGGGGCGCCGGAACCGGTCACCACCGAGGTGCCCACACCGTAGACATCCACCGGGTCGCCGCGCAGACCGGCGATGGCGAACTCATCCAGGTCGGAGGAGACGACGATCTTGGTGTTGTAGGCCCCGAGCCCATCCAGCTGCTTGCGCACCCTGCGGGTCAGCGCCCCCAGATCACCGGAGTCGATGCGGACCCCGCCGAGCTCGGGGCCGGCAACCTCGATGGCGGTCTCGACACCCTGGGTGATGTCATAGGTGTCCACCAACAAGGTGGTGTCAAGGCCGAGGGACTCAATCTGGGAACGGAAGGCAGCGGCCTCATTGGGTGTGCCGTCCTCGTTGATGTGCAGCAGGGTCCAGGCGTGGGCTGAGGTGCCGGAAGCCGGGATGCCATAACGGTAGGAGGCCTCCATATTGGAGGTGGCGGCAAAACCGGCGAGATAGGCGGCCCGGGCGGCGGTGACCGCAGCATATTCATGGGTGCGACGTGAGCCCATCTCGATGATGGGGCGACCATCAGCAGCGGTGACCATGCGGGCGGCTGCGGAAGCGACCGCCGAGTCGGCGTTCATGATCGACAGGATCACGGTCTCCAGGATCACGCATTCCGCGAAGGTGCCGCGGACGGTGAGGATGGGGGAGTAGGGGAAGTAGAGCTCGCCCTCCCGGTAGCCGTCGACCTGGCCGGAGAACCGGAAGTTGCGGAGATAATCAATGGTGCTTTCGCTGAGGAAGTCCAGGGTGGCCAGCTGCTCCTCGGTGAACACATAATCCTGGATCGCCCGGATCACCCGGGCGGTGCCGGCGACCACCCCATAACGGCGCTCATTGGGCAACCTTCGGGAGAACACCTCGAAGGTGCAGTTTCGCTGTGCGCTGCCGTCGGCCAGTGCGGCCTCCAGCATCGTCAACTCATACTTGTCCGTCAGGAAGGAGGTGGAGCGCTTCGACGGCAGGGAGGACTGGTCAGAGGAATTCACAACCTCCACCATAATGCAGGTGGGTGGGAGAACTCCCTCCAATCCCACATCGGAGTGTGCCCTGTTCCACAACTTCCTTTCGCCTTGACTAGGCTGAGGGGTATGAAAGGGCCAATAAACAGCAATTCGGAACAGCCTGCGACGGCCGGTCCGGGGCACACCCCCGGATCTGGGCGCAGGGCCCCCGAGGTTCACCTGATGGGTTCGCCGATGGCCACCCCCGAGCTGGATGAACAGCTTGAGGTCAATGTCGCTTCGGCGGAGAATCTGCCCTGGTTGTGCATCGTCTGGGATGATCCGGTCAACCTGATGAGCTATGTGACCTATGTCTTCCAGACGGTCCTGGGTTACAGCCGTAAACGGGCCAATGAACTGATGATGCAGGTACACAGTGAAGGTAAGGCGGTGGTCAGCTCCGGCGAGAAGGACAAGGTCGAGGGTGATGTGAAGAAGCTGCATACCGCTGGTCTCTGGGCCACCATGCAGCAGGCAGGATAGTTGAGTATGCAGGCGTGGAAGAAAAAGAAGGGGCTCATGCGGGCGGCGAAGTTCAGCTGCACCCTCGAGCCCATGGAACGCGAGGTGCTGGGGGATCTCTCCGCCACGGTCTCGGAGGCACTGATCCAGCGGGCGCAGGCCGTGCCCAAGGATGATCTCTCGGAACTCACCGGGATCCCCTCGGGCCACAAGGAGGCCCCCAAGGATCCCTCCCTGGCCCGGCTGTTGCCGGATTTCGAGCGGGATGGCGATGAGGAGTATGACGGGGATAATTCGCTGCTGCGTTCCCTCCACGAACATGACATCACCAAGGCTAAGCTGGCGAACCTCCAGGTGATCAACACCGCCCTGGGCCCGGATGGTGGGGTGGCCGTCACCCTCAACGAGGCGGAGGCGCAGGCCTGGGTCGCCGCGATCAATGACATCCGGCTCTTCGTCGCCGCCGGTGATGTCCGGGGTGGGGAGGCCGCTGAGCAGGACCGCGACACCCTGGTTGAATGGTTGGCCTTCAACCAGGATTCCCTGCTCACCGCCATGATGGGTAATTAATGTGAGCTCGCTTGTCGACGTCCCCGGTATCCGGCTCGGGCATCACAGCCGGGGCGACACCGGGGTCACCGTCATCGCCGCCCCCGACGGGGCGGTCGGGGCCGTGGATGTGCGGGGTGGGGGACCCGGTACCCGGGAAACTGATCTGCTTGAAGCCCACAACACCGTCGAAAGGGTGCATGCCATCGCGCTGTGCGGCGGTTCCGCCTTCGGGTTGGCCGCCGCTGATGGGGTGATGCAGGAACTGGAGCGGGAGGGGATCGGCTTCCCGGTTTTCGGCCCGGGACAACCTGGCCCCATCGTGCCGATTGTGCCGGCCGCGGTGATCTTCGACCTGGCGGTCGGTGACCCGGCCAACCGCCCCGGCGCGGCGGATGGGGTGGCAGCCACCCGGGCTGCGCTGCACTCCGGTGGGGCAGCGACCTGCGGTTCGATCGGTGCCGGTTGCGGCGCCACCGCGGGCCGGCTGCGGGGTGGTTTCGGCCAGGCCCTCGCTGAGGTGGGGGAGTGGAAGATCGGTGCCGGGGTGGTGGCCAACCCGGTGGGTGAGGTCATTGATCCGGAGAGCGGGCGCTTCTACGGTGATGCCACCCTGCCCGGGGTGGATCCGGAGAAGTTCTCCGGGTTGCCCGGAAAAATGGCACAGCTCAACACCACCATCGGGGTGATTGCCACGGATGCTCCCCTGAGTAAGGCACAGGCCAAACGGGTGGCCATCGCCGCCCATGACGGAATTGCCAGGGCGGTGCGCCCCTCCCATCTGCCGATGGACGGTGACACCCTTTTCGTGATGGCCACCGGTGATGGTTCCGGGGTGGAGGTGGCCGAGCTGGCGCGGCTCTGTGCCGCGGCCGCCGAGTTGGTCACGGCGTCGATAGTGAAGGCGGTGCGGGCGGCGGAACCTGGCCTGGGATTGAGCTCCTACCGAGAACTCAGCGCTTAGCCACCCAGTGTGCCGGAGGTTCGTGGAAACCTGGTCCGGGCTTGTAGATTAAGGAATTCATGAGACCCCGGTGCCGATATCCCAGGTTGGGGTGGAGTCTTGGAAGGAAGCATGCGTTCTCGTTTTAGCCGTGGCCTGGTTGCCCTCAGCGCGGTCCTGGCCACCACCGTGGCTGGTTGTTCCGCCTCAGCTCCGGCAGCCGACCCGGAGCCGCTGTCCCGGGAGGTGATCGAGTCGATCAAGGCGGAGCCGGTGACCTACCAGCTCGATGAGATTGCCACCCGGGTCGCCGCGGAGCTGGATGCGGAGGTCGGTATCGCCATCCACGACGCTGAGGGGGTGCAACAGGCGGGCACCCTGCTCTCCGGGGAGTCCTGGTCCACGGTGAAAGTGCCGCTCTCCCTGGCGGCGATCCGTCAGAATGAGGAAGCGCTTCCCCTGATGCAGGCCGCCATCGAGGAATCCGATAATGATGCTGCCACGCTGCTCTGGGAATCCCTCGGGGATGCGCACCGGGCGCGGGAACAGGTGGAGGCGGTGCTGCGCGAAACCGGGGATGAGATCACCGTCGTGGATGGTGACCACTGGGAGGAGAATTCCCGGGGTTATGGGGACACCGAATGGTTGCCTGCCGCCCAGGCGAAATTCGCCACCCAGCTCCGCTGCCTGGAGGGCAGTGAGCCCCTGCTGGAATCAATGGGAAATATCACCGAGGAACAGCGATATGGGATGGGGCAGGTGGCGGGCACCCACTTCAAGGGCGGTTGGGGGCCGGATGCGGTCACCGGGGACTACCTGGTCCGTCAATTCGGTCTGTTACCGGTCTCCGATGGTGAGGTCGGGGTGGCGTTGCTGGTTAAACCTGCTGACGGCACCTATGAAACCGGGCAGCTGGCCCTGACCAGACTGGCTGAGGCACTGTCTCAGGCACTGACGGAAGCGGCCCCGGTGAACTGCTGAGCAGCCAGCGGAGAGGCTGACACTGCCCAAGTCCACTATTGCTGGCTATTCTGGGAATCATTATGAGCCTCCCGAACCCGTACTCACCTGCGCCCACACCCCTGCCGGGAACCTCCCGTTCCTCAGCGCTGCGCACCCAGCTGAAGACCCACTTCGGTACCGGCCTCTTTTATGCCATCGCGTATGTGGTGGTGATCTGGGCGGTCCATCTGATCAACGCCGCCCTGGGTGGGCTGCCGACCTACTTCGGCATTCACCCCCTGGATCTTTCCTCCATCTGGCATATCTTCACCTCCCCTCTGCTCCACGCCAACTGGGAACACCTGATCTCCAACACGGTGCCCGGCGCGATCTTCTGTTTCCTGATCGGGCTATCCGGACATCGCGTGTTCTGGGAGGTCACCACCATCGTCATGCTGTTGGCGGGTGTGGGCACCTGGATCTTCGGTGGGATCGGCACCAACCACATCGGTGCCTCCGGCATGGTCTACGGTTGGCTGGCCTATCTGCTGATTCGTGGCATCTTCAACCGCAGCATCTCCCAGATCATCCTCGGGGTGTTGCTGGGCATGGCCTACTCCGGTTTCATCTACGGGGTGCTGCCAGGGACCCCGGGCATATCCTGGCAGGCGCACCTCTTCGGCGCGCTCGGTGGTCTGGGGGCAGGTAGCTTCATCACCTCCGATGATCCCAAGGCGCTCAAGGAGAAGCGGGTGCAGAAGGCTTTGCGGTCCCAGCGACGTTAAAGCCGGATCTTCCCTGGGGAGGTTCTCAGGCGGCGAAACCCGCGGAAACCTCGTCCAGGGCAGCGACCTCAGCTGCGGAGAGCCCCAGGGTGGGGGCTGCCAGCAGGGCCGGGAGCTGTTCCGGGGCGGAGACGGAGGCGATCGGGGCGGTGATGCCCTTGGCGATGATCCAGGCCAGGGCCACGGTGCTCGGTTCCACCTGGCGGGAATCGGCGATCTCGACCAGGGTGTCGATGACCCGGAAGGCGGCGTCATTGACATAGCCGCTCATGAAGCCTTCCCGCGCGGAGCCGGAGAGGTCCTCGGCTGTGCGGTATTTGCCGGTCAGCATGCCGGAGGCCAGGGAGAAGTAGGGCAGCAGTGCCGCCTCATACTCCTGGGCGAGGGGGCCGTAGCCCTTCTCCACCTCTGCCCGGTGCAGCAGGTTGTACTGGGGCTGCAGGGCGACGGGCTGGGCGGGGGTTCCCTGGGAGGCCTCGAAGAATTCGCGTGCCCGTTCTGGGGAGTGGTTGGACAGTGCCAGGTGGCGGATGCGGCCGGATTCGATCAGCTGGTGGGCGGTCGCGACCTGTTCCGGGATGGAGATGTTCTCATCGTCGTGGTGGTAGTAGTAGATGTCGATGGTCTCCAGCCCGAGACGTTCCCGGGAGGCGTCGACGGCGGCGAAGACGGCGACCCGCTCCAGCCCCTGGTTCGGTTCCAGGGCGCCGCCCTTGGTGGCGATGATGACCTTGTCGTAGGCGTCGCGTTCCTTGAGCCATTCACCGATGAGCGCCTCTGATTCACCACCGACGTGTCCCTCAACCCAGACGGAGTACATGTCGGCGGTGTCGATGAAGTTCCCGCCGGCGGCGAGGAAGGCGTCGAGCACCGCGAAGGTGGTCTCTCGGTCGGAGGTCCAGCCAAAGGGGTTGGCACCGAGATTGAGGGGGAAAACCTTGAAGTCGGTGCGCGGGATGGTGATATTGGTGCTCATGGGGGCGAAAGTCTCCTCAGGTTGGTCATGGGTTCTTGATTACACTGAAATAGCATAACCCGAAACACTTGACGCTGCAACTAAATTCTCGGGTCGGGGTGCTCGAATTCGGGGATTCGAAGCCTTTATGCGGCGGACATGCCGGGAACACGGCGGGAAAATGCGGCACATCCCACCTGAGCGGATATGATGCCCAGATATGAGTGAGGAACCGGTGAAGTGGTTAAACGAGGTTGAGGCGGCGGCCTGGCTGAATGTCTGGTCGCTGCATGTCTGGCTGCCGAACCGCCTTGATGCGCAGCTCAAGGAAGATTTCGGAATCAGCCACTATGATTATTTCGCCTTGGCGCAGATCTCCATGGCGCCGGAGAAGAAGCTGCGGATGAGCGAATTGGCGTCGGTGTCGGACATGACCCTCTCCCATCTCTCCCGGGTGGTCACCCGCTTGGAGAAACAGGGCTGGGTGCAGCGCATCCCCGACCCGGATGACGGCCGCTCCACCCTGGCGGAGCTGACCGACTCCGGCTGGGAGCTGGTGCAGGCCGCCGCCCCGGGGCATGTCGCCGAGGTTCGCAGCCGTATCTTCGACACCCTCAATGCGGAAGAGGTTGCCCAGCTCAACAACATCGCCGGCAAGATCGTCGATGCCCTCGACCCACCGAGGAAGGCCCGTGCCTGAGGGGCTGTACCCACCTGGTCTGGGGGCCGGTACCCCGGTTGAGCCGGAGGCGCCGATCGGCATCTTCGACTCCGGGGTCGGTGGACTGACCGTGGCACGCACCATCATGGACCAGCTGCCCCACGAGTCGATCATCTACCTCGGTGACACCGCGAACGGGCCCTATGGCCCCCTGCCCATCGCCGAGGTCAGGGCGCACGCCACCCGGATCGCCGATGAGCTGGTCGAACGGGGCTGCAAGATGCTGGTGATCGCCTGCAACACCGCCTCCGCCGCCTTCCTGCGGGACGCCCGGGAACGTTATGAGGTGCCCGTGGTCGAGGTGATCCAGCCGGCGGTGCGTCGCGCGGTGGCCACCACCCGCAACGGCAGGATCGGGGTGATCGGCACGGAGGGCACCATCAAGTCCGGGGCCTACCAGGACATGTTCGCCGCCAACCCCCATGTCCAGGTGCACGCCCGGGCCTGCCCCAGCTTCGTGGACTTCGTGGAGCGAGGTGTCACCTCCGGCCGCCAGATCCTCGGGGTGGCGGAGGCCTATGTGGAGCCCCTGCAGGCGGCCGGGGTGGACACCCTGGTGCTGGGCTGCACCCACTACCCCCTGCTGTCCGGTGTGATCCAGCTGGCGATCGGCGATAACGTCACCCTGGTGTCCTCCGCTGAGGAATCCGCAAAGGATGTGCTGCGGGAACTCAGCCTCCGCGACCTGCTCGCCGAACCCCGGGAAGAGGGGCCCAGCAGGGTGTTCGAGTCCACCGGGGATCCGGCGGTGTTCGAGAAGCTGGCCACCCGATTCCTGGGCCCCGGCGTGGATCATGCCGTGAAATCCCCGGTCCGCTGAGCCCCGGCAGGGGGTGTGATGGGACCCAAGATGACGGGCACCTGAATTTCCGGTCTCCTTTTGCTGCGTTTCGGTCGAGAAAAGTGAAAATTCGTGGCAAAGTGGGCGCATGAAGTTGACCATCATCGGCAGCTCCGGAAGTGTGGGCGCCCCGGATAACCCGGCCTCCGGGTATCTGCTTTCCGTGGATAATGCCCCTTCCATTCTCATCGACATCGGCCCCGGCACGCTGGCCGGTCTGCAACAGCTGCAGGATCCCACCGATTGTCACCTGGTGATCTCCCACCTCCACGCCGATCATTGTCTGGATTTCCCCTCCCTCCTGGTCTGGCGACGGTTTCACCCCACCAGTGCGGCGGATGGACGCAAACTCTTCTTCGGCCCCGCCGACTCCCCGAAGCGGCTCGGCCGGCTCAGCGCCGATGATCCGGAGGACGTCGATGATTTCTCCGACACCTTCGCCTTCAGCGCCTGGGAGCAGGGCCGCACCGAGATCCTTGACCGGGTGAGCATTACCCCCTATCCGGTGGTGCACCCCATCGAGGCCTTCGGTTTCCGCATCGTCGAGCACACCACCAATAAGGTGTTGGCCTACTCCGGTGACAGCGGCTACACCGACACCCTCATCGACTGCGCCCGCGACGCCGATGTCTTCCTCTGCGAGGCGACCTGGGGTGATGGCACCCAACCGCAGCCCCCGCAGATGCACATGTGTGGCGCGGAGGCCGGCCGTATCGCCCGGCTGGCCGGGGTGAAGAAGCTGGTGCTGGTCCACATCCCGCCCTGGGGTGACCCGGAGGGTGCGCTGCGTTCCGCCCGCAAGGAATTTGACGGCCCCATCGAGCTCGGTCCCGCCGGCATGGAGATCGATTTCTAGGTCCGCGCGCTTAACGACGCCCCCCTTGTGCCCCTGGCGGTGCGGGGCAGTGTCGGCTACTGCCACTAAGCTGACAGCCATGACTTCATCTTCTGCAGAATTCACCCGTGCGGACGGCCGCGCCCTCGACCAGATGCGCACCGTCAAAATCACCCGGGGCTTCACCTCCAACCCGGCCGGTTCCGTGCTCGTCGAGTTCGGCGACACCCGCGTCATGTGCACCGCCTCCGTCGAGCTGGGCGTCCCGCGTTTCAAGCGTGACTCCGGGGAAGGCTGGCTGACCGCCGAGTACGCCATGCTGCCGGCCGCCACCGCGGAGCGCAACCGCCGTGAGTCCATGGCCGGCAAGGTCAAGGGCCGCACCCACGAGATCTCCCGCCTGATCGGCCGCTCCCTGCGCGCCGCAGTGGACCTCTCCGAGCTGGGCGAGAACACCATCAACATCGACTGTGATGTCCTCCAGGCCGATGGTGGCACCCGCACCGCCTCCATCACCGGCGCCTATGTCGCCCTGGCTGACGCCATCGCCGTGCTCAAGGCCCGGGGTGTGGTCCCGGGTAACCCGCTGCTGCCGCCGGTCGCCGCGGTCTCCGTCGGTGTCGTCGAGGGCAATGTCTGCCTCGACCTGCCCTATGAGGAGGATGCACGCGCCGATGTGGACATGAACGTCGTCATGACCGAATCCGGTGAGTTCGTGGAGCTGCAGGGCACCGGTGAGAACAACACCTTCGACCGCGCCCAGCTCGGTGAGATCCTGGACTACGCGGAGAAGGGCTGCCGTGAGCTGATCGCCGCGCAGCGCGCCGCCCTGGCCCAGGATCTCTGATGCAGCTGCTGGTCGCCTCCAATAACGCCAAGAAACTGGGCGAACTGCAGCGCATCCTCGATGCCGCCGGCATCACCGGGGTGGAGCTGCTGCGGCTTGCCGACGCCCCCAGCTATCCCGAGCCGGTGGAAAATGGCCGCACCTTCGCGGACAACGCCCTGATCAAGGCCCGGGCCGGTGCCGCCGCCACCGGTCTGGTCACCATCGCCGATGATTCCGGTCTGGCGGTGGATGAGCTGAACGGCATGCCCGGTGTGCTCTCCGCCCGCTGGTCCGGTCGCCACGGTGATGACCAGGCCAATAATGAACTGCTGCTCGCCCAGCTGGGTGACGTCCCGGATGAACGCCGCGGCGCGGCCTTCGTCTCGGTCTGCGCCCTGGTCACCCCGGAAGGGGAGGAACACATGGCGGAAGGACAGTGGCGGGGCCACCTGCTGCGTGCAGAGCTCGGCGAGAACGGTTTCGGCTATGACCCCCTCTTCGTGCCTGCGGAGGAGTCCCGGGGCACCGGGCAGGGCCGTTCCTCGGCCCAGTTGAGCGCTGCGGAAAAGGATGCGCTCTCCCACCGTGGGAAGGCATTGGAGCAGCTGGTGTTCACGATCGAGAAGTTGGCTTCCCGCTGACGTCAAAGGCCAGGTGGGCCGGGATTAACCGTGCCACACCTGGCCTTCTTCTTTAAGCCTGGTTGAGCTGGAACTTCTCGTTGACTTCCTGGCGGCGCTTCTTCTCCACGTAGAAGGAGAGTAGGGGAACCACACCTGCGATCGCGGTGGTGAACCAGCGTTTCGGATCCCACCGGGCCTTCAAGCCCAGGTTGAGGGTGCTCAGTAAAAAGAGCATGTAGACCCAGCCATGAGCGATTGGAATGAATGTGGCCCAGCTGGGCAGCTCCATTTTCAGGATGTACTTCATTACCATCTCCACGACCAGCAGAATCAGGAAGACACCGGTGATCCAGGCGGTGCCGGAGAAAAGATTCAGTGCCAGACGCACCCGCTTCTTACGCTCCGGATGGATCTTCGGGGTGGTGGCGGTGGACTGTTGGGTCATCAGTTGCTTTCCTTAGGGCCGTTCGCGGCGGCGATGTCAGTACCGTCTACCGCGCCACGGCGCGGGGTGTTGAGTGCGTTGAAGGTGTCCACATCGATGGTGGGACGCGGCGGGAGGAAATCCTCGTCGATCTCGGTGGTCTTATCCTCGAAGATCAGCTTGTCAGCTTCATAGAGGGTGTCCATGTCACCGGCCTCATTCTGGGCATCGATCAGCTCATTCTCGTACTTCAGCCACAGGCGGTACGCGATGACGAAGAAGCCACCGAAGAGCGGCCACTGGAAGGCGTAGCCGAGGTTCTGGAAGGTACCCGAACCCGCCTGAAATCTTGTCCACTGCCAATATGCCAGAGAGACGCAGGCGACCACAGCGATCCCGAGAAAGACGATGTGGGAGACCCGCACCTTCTTTCTTTCCCTGAGGTTACCGTTGTTTTCGCTCACCCCCATAGGATACCCAAGCACCCCCGAAAAGCGGATTCGCCTATCACGGTGGTGACCAAGTACACTTTTCTCCGTTAAGCGCCCGTGGCGGAATTGGCAGACGCGCTGGATTTAGGTTCCAGTGTCTCAGGACGTGGGAGTTCAAGTCTCCCCGGGCGCACCGAAGAATCAACCCCGGTAGTTCATGATCTGAACTACCGGGGTTGATTCATTGGAATGGGGGAGTCACCGCGCTCGCTGAAGCAGTCACTCCTGAACCGCCGCTCCAGCTATCCTTGGCCCCATGAGTATCTCGCGCTACGTCGATGGCTGGTTCGAGGAAACGGGCGGATTACCCATTGCCGAGGTGGAACCAGACCATGCCTGTCAGGAATTTCTCCCCAGCGACGGTGTGATACTTGTCCCTAGTTACCCGGACAGTGGAAAATCCCACAGTTCACTTGGGGAGACTATCAATATGGTCAGGGACCTTCTGGCTTAAGCGCCCAGCCTGCGAAAAGTCTCACCGGGGTGGGGCGCGAAAGTGTTACATCCCCACTTCAGGCCCCTCATCCCAGCCTCGAAAAACACCCCTCAAGTGCCAGCGACACGTCTTCGCCGCACTCAAAAGATGACGCTTTCCTCATGATTTTGTGGCATATTTGGCAGACGAAACTTCAGGGCAGAATTGTGCCCTGGGTTAGTCATGAAACGTAGGAAACACAGGAGCGAGCTTCACGTGACCGAATACAGCACCAACCTCGGGCTGGACCGCCTGATCAACCGCTTCGACAGCGAGCCTTTCGCACTGGCCTTCGCCGGCCAGGGTTATGACTGGCTGAAGACACTGCGTGCCGCAGTCGCTGCCGGCAGCGGCTCCACTGTCGCAGCTGTGGTTGAGGAGGCAGCTCAGAAGCTTGACACCGTCGCCGATGAACTGGCTGGCACCCGCCCCCACGGTTTCGATCCCGTCACCTGGGCACGCGAGGAAGCGGACCCGGGCTTCGACACCGCCCAGGCCGCCATCAGCGTCCCCGGTATCTTCACCTCCCAGCTCGCCACCGGCGAGTCCCTCAAGCGCCAGGGCCTGGAGCTGACGCAGGCAGTCGCCGCCATCGGCCACTCCCAGGGCATCCTGGGTGCCGCCTGGGCCCAGGAGCGCGGTTCCGCCGCCGATATCCTGGCCATCGCCGAGCTCATCGGTGCCGCCATCACCCGCACCTCCCGCATCACCGGCCTGATCCAGCAGGGTGAGGCCGCCCCGATGATCGCCATCTCCGGCATCACCCGTGAGCAGCTGCAGATGGCCATCAACGCCGCCTGCGCCGAGGTGCCGGAGGAGATCCGCCCGGTCGTCGGCCTGCGCAATGACCGTGAGGCATTCGTCCTGGTCGGCCGCCCCCATGACAATGAGAATGTCATCGGCCTGCTGAAGAAGTTCGCCGCCAAGGACGCCAAGGCCATCGAGGAGAAGAAGAAGGGCGGCCAGCCCTTCGCCCCGAAGTTCTCCCCCCTGAAGGTGCAGACCGCCTTCCACCACCCGGCCATGGCTGCCGCAGTGGAGCAGACCGTCACCTGGGCCACCACTGCCGGTCTGGACACCGAGCTCGCCCGTTTCCTCGCCGAGAAGGTCCTGACCTCCTTCGTGGACTGGCCGGCCGAGGTCTCCTCCGCCACTGAGGCCGGTGCCCGCTGGATCCTGGATCTGGGCCCGGATGGCGGTGTTGACCCGCTGAGCGCCCGCATCGTCGCCGGCCAGGGTGTCGGCACCCTCGTCGTCTGTGACACCGAGGGCCAGGCGAAGCTTTTCGACGCCGGCCTCGCACCCGAGCTGCCCGCCGACTTCACCGATTTCGCCCCCCGCATCGAGGAGCGCGATGGCCAGATCCGTCTGGTCACCCGCTTCTCCGAGCTGACCGGCTACTCGCCGATGATGCTCGCCGGCATGACCCCGACCACCGTTGATCCGGGGATCGTCGCGGCTGCCGCCAACGCCGGCAACTGGGCTGAGCTCGCCGGTGGTGGCCAGGTCACCCCGGCCATCCTCGAGGAGAACCTCAACCGTCTGACCGAGATGCTGGACCCGGGCGTCAACGCCCAGTTCAACACCATGTTCCTCAACCCCGAGCTGTGGCGCATGCATGTCGAGGGTAAGCGACTGGTGCCCAAGGCCCGCGCCAACGGCGCCCCGATCGACGGCATCGTCATCTCCGCCGGCATGCCCTCCCACGAGGAGGCCGTGACCCTGGTCAAGGAACTGCGCGACGCCGGTTTCCCCTGGATCTCCTTCAAGCCGGGTGCGGTCAAGCACGTCCGCAACGTCCTGAAGCTGGCTGATGCGGTTCCGGAGATCCCGATCATCGCCCAGGTCGAGGGCGGTAAGGCCGGTGGCCACCACTCCTGGGAGGACCTGGATGAGCTGCTGATCGCCACCTACGCCGAGATCCGTGCCCGCCAGAACGTCATCCTGGCGGTCGGTGGCGGCATCGGCACCCCGGAGCGGGCCGCCGACTACATCACCGGTTCCTGGTCGCAGACCCATGGCCTGCCCGCCATGCCGGTCGACGCCATCATGATCGGCACCGCCGCCATGGCAACCAAGGAGTCCACCGCCTCCGAGGACGTCAAGCGTGCCCTGGTTGAGACCAAGGGCATCGAGGGCTGGGTCGGTGCCGGTGAGGCCGCAGAGGGCATGGCTTCCGGCCGTTCCCAGCTCGGTGCGGACCTCCATGAGATCGACAACTCCTTCGCCAAGGCCGGTCGCCTGCTTGATGAGGTCGCCGGCGATGAGGCTGCCGTGGCCGCCCGCCGCCAGGAGATCATCGAGGCGATCGCCAAGACCGCCAAGCCCTACTTCGGTGAGCTCGAGGAGTTCACCTACCAGCAGTGGCTGGAGCGCTACCTGGAACTCTCCGGCCCCCACAAGGGTGCGTGGACCGATGTCTCCTGGTTCAACCGTTTCACCACCATGCTCGACCGCGTCGAGGCCCGCCTGAGCGAAGTCGACCACGGCGAGTTCAGCCCGCTGGTCTCCCTGACCCTTGATCAGGATCCGACCGAGGCCATCAAGGCCATCGTCGAAAACTACCCCGTCGCAGCCACCGAGCTGCTGCACCCCGTCGACGCCTCCTGGTTCATCAACACCCTGCTGCGCAACCCCGGCAAGCCGGCCAACTTCGTGCCGGTCATCGACAAGGACATCCGTCGCTGGTGGCGTTCCGACTCGCTGTGGCAGGCCCATGATGAGCGTTACACCGCAGACCAGGTCTGCATCATCCCGGGTACCGCCGCCGTTGAGGGCATCACCCGCGCCAATGAGCCGGTCGCCGAACTGCTGGAACGTTTCAACCAGGCTTCCGTGGCGCGTCTCGAGGCCGCCGATGAAGCCCCGGTCGAGGTGGAGTCCACCGTCGTCGAGCGGGTTCTCTCCGCCCCCGGCACTTACTGGGCCGGCCGTCACGCCACCTCCTTCACCCAGCGTCTGGGTGCCCCGGAGGCATGGGTTCTGGCTGAGGACCGCAACTCCGCCACCCATGCCCCGACCGGTTCGGTGCTGGAGCACGAGGACGCCGAGCACGCGGTGCTCACCGTCCCCCTGGCCGGTTCCACCGCCTTCGGCACCACCACCGAACTCAAGGTCCGTTTCACCCTGCCTGCCGACGCCGTGATCAGCGCTGTCCCGCAGGTCACCCAGGCTGATGCCGAGGTCGCCATGGCAGAGCTGACCCGCGTGGCAGCCGGTGGCACCCTGGCGGAGGTCAAGGATGGCGTCGCCACCTGGACCACCACCCTGGATGCCGGTGTCGCCGCCGACTACGACAACGTGACCATCGGTCACCTGCCTTCCTCCATCACCGCCCGCCAGACCGCCCCGGATGTGCTGGTCGGCCGTGCCTGGCCGGCCGTGTTCGCCGCCGTGAACTCCGCCATCGTCCCGGGCACCGACTCGGCCTCCGTGGTTGAGGGCATGCTCTCCCTGGTGCACCTCGAGCACCACATCACCATGCTCGATGAGCTGCCGAACCTGAACAATGGTCCGGTCGAGCTGAAGGTCACCGCCACCGCCGATGAGGTCGCCGACACCGACATGGGTCGACTGGTCGTCGTCCGCGCCAAGATCGCCGTGGGCCGTTCCCAGCTGGCCACCCTTTCCGAGCGTTTCGCGATCGCCGGCCGCAAGGGGGACTCCGTCGCCCGCACCAACACCTCGGCGCTGCCGTCCGTGGTGGACACCCCGCGCAGCTTCCGCGCTTATGCCAAGGTCACCGCACCTTCGAGCATGCGCCCCTTCGCCGTGGTCTCCGGTGACCGCAACCCGATCCACGTCTCTGATGTCGCCGCCGGCCTGGCAGGTCTGCCGGGCGTCATCGTCCACGGCATGTGGACCTCCGCGATCGGCGAACTGATCGCTGCCGGTGGCTTCTCCGAGGAGGAGACCGGCACCACCGCCCCGGGCGAGGTTGTCGAGTACACCGCCACCATGCTCGCCCCGGTCCTGCCGGGCGAGGTCATCGAGTTCACCGTGGAACGCGGGGGTGTCGACGACCGACCGGGCCGCGGTGAGGTTCGTTCCGTCACCGCCGCCGTCAACGGCAACCTGGTCCTGACCGCCACCGCGGTCATGGCCGCCCCGAAGACCTTCTACGCCTTCCCGGGTCAGGGCATCCAGTCCCAGGGGATGGGCATGGACTCCCGCGCCTCCTCCGCCGCCGCCCGCGACGCGTGGGACCGTGCGGACCGCCACACCCGCCAGAAGCTGGGCTTCTCCGTCCTGGAGATCGTCCAGAACAACCCGACCGAGGTGTGGGTCAACGGGGAGCGCTTCCACCACCCGGACGGGGTGCTCTTCCTGACCCAGTTCACCCAGGTCGCCATGGCCACCCTCGGTGTCGCCCAGGTTGCTGAGATGGCGGAGTCCTCCGCCCTCAACCAGCGGGCCTTCTTCGCCGGCCACTCCGTCGGTGAGTACAACGCCCTGGCCGCCTACTCCGGTGTGCTGACCCTGGAGTCCGTCGTGGAGATCGTCTACCGCCGCGGCCTGACCATGCACCGCCTGGTCGAGCGCGATGAGAAGGGCAACTCCAACTACGGTCTGGGTGCGCTGCGCCCCCACAAGATCGGTATCCGGGTCAATGATGTCGCCGCCAAGGAGGTCCACGACTTCATCAACCAGGTCGCCGAAGCCTCCGGTGAGTTCCTCGAGATCGTCAACCACAACCTGCTGGGCAAGCAGTACGCCATCGCCGGCACCCGCAAGGGCCTGGCCGCACTGGCAGCCGAGGCCGAGAAGCGTGGCCCGGGCCAGCGTGCCCTGGTCATGATCCCGGGCATCGACGTGCCCTTCCACTCCTCCCACCTGCGTGATGGTGTGGATGACTTCCGCCAGCACCTGGATTCCCTGCTGCCGCATGAGTTCGACCTGGACGTCCTGCTCGGCCGCTACATCCCGAACCTGGTGGCCCGTCCCTTTGAGCTGAGCCGCGATTTCATCGAGGACATGCTCAAGGTTGCGGAGTCCCCGCTGCTGCGCGATATCCTGGACAACTTCAAGGAGCGTTCCCAGGATGAGCTGGCCCTGGCACGAGTCCTGCTGATTGAGTTGCTGGCCTGGCAGTTCGCCTCCCCGGTCCGCTGGATCGAGACCCAGGATCTGCTGATCCGCTCGGTCGAGAATGGTGGCCTGGGTGTCGAGCGCTTCGTCGAGGTCGGCGTCGGCGCCGCCCCGACCCTGGCCAACATGATGGGTGGCACCCTGGCACTGCCGAAGTACCACGATGCCGATATCGAGGTCCTCAACGTCGAGCGTGACCGTTCCACCGTCTTCGCCACCGATGAGATCGTGCGCGAGGTCGTTGAGGAAGCCGCACCGGTTGCCGATGAGGCTCCGGCGGCCGTCGCCGCCCCGGCACCCACCGAGACCGCGGCACCCACCCCTGCCCCGGCTGCCGGTGGTGCCCGTCCCGCGGACATCGAGTTCACCCCCTCGGACGCCACCGAGATGCTCATCGCCATCTGGACCAAGGTACGTCCCGACCAGATGGGTGCCACCGACTCCATCGAAACCCTCGTCGAGGGTGTCTCCTCCCGCCGTAACCAGCTGCTGCTGGACCTGGGTGTGGAGTTCGGCCTGGGCGCCATTGACGGTGCCGCCGACGCGGAGCTGGGTGACCTGAAGGTCACCGTCTCCAAGATGGCCAAGGGCTACAAGGCCTTCGGTCCGGTGCTGGGCGATTCCGCCGCCGACGCCCTGCGTCGCATCACCGGCCCGACCGGCAAGAAGCCGAACTACATCGCCGAGCGCGTCACCGGCACCTGGGAACTGGGCCAGGGCTGGGCCAACCATGTCGTCGCCGAGGTGGTCATCGGTTCCCGTGAAGGCGCTTCGCTGCGGGGTGGCGACCTGGCCTCCCTGGCACCGGCCTCCCCGGGCAGTGCCGCCGAGCTGGATCAGCTTATCGACGCCGCCGTGCAGGCCGTCGCCGCCAAGCAGGGTGTGGGTGTGTCCCTGCCCTCCGCAGGTGGCGCAGCAGGTGGGGTCGTCGATTCCGCCGCCCTGGGTGAGTTCGCCGAGCAGGTCACCGGCAAGGCAGGTGTGCTGGCGGAGACCGCCCGCACCATCCTGTCCCAGCTGGGTCTGGACACCGTCGACTACGCCGAGGACCTGGAGGATGAGGACGCCGACAACGCCCTCTACGACCTGGTTTCCCGTGAACTGGGCTCCGACTGGCCGCGTCAGGTCGCACCCTCCTTCGACGCGGAGCGCGCCGTGCTCATCGATGACCGCTGGGCCTCCGCACGTGAGGACCTCAGCCGCATCGCCCTGGGCGAGCTGGATGCCGCCGACGTCGATGTCAGCGGTGCCGGTGAGGCCGTCGCAAAGCAGGCTGAGTACCTCGGCCTGAAGGAACTGGCCGCCGCTGCCCGCGAGGTCCCGGAGCTGGAGTACACCGAGGATGTCGCCGTGGTCACCGGCGCCTCCCCGAACTCCATTGCCGCGGCTGTCACCGAGGAGCTGCTGGCCGGGGGTGCCACCGTCGTGGTCACCACCTCCAACCTGAACCACAAGCGCCTGAGCTTCTACAAGGAGCTCTACGCCACCTCCGCTCGAGGCAAGGCAGCCCTGTGGATCGTCCCGGCCAATCTCTCCTCCTACACCGATCTCGATGCCGTCATCGAGTGGATCGGGGCGGAGCAGTCCGCCACCGTCAACGGCCAGCGCAAGGTCACCAAGCCGGCGCTGATCCCGAGCCTGCTCTTCCCCTTCGCCGCACCCCGCGTCCAGGGCACCCTGGCTGACGCCGGACCGCAGGCCGAATCCCAGATGCGTCTGCTGCTCTGGGCCGTGGAACGCCTGATCTCCGGGCTTTCCACCCTGGGTGGGGACATCAACGTCGACCACCGTCTGCACGTGGTTCTGCCGGGCTCCCCGAACCGGGGCCGCTTCGGTGGCGACGGTGCCTACGGCGAGTCCAAGGCCGCCCTGGATGCCGTGGTCACCCGCTGGCATGCCGAAACCGTCTGGGGTGAGCGCACCTCCCTGGTGCACGCCCTGATCGGTTGGGTCCGCGGCACCGGCCTCATGGGCGGCAACGACCCCATGGTGGAGGCCGTCGAGGCAAAGGGTGTCCGCACCTACGCCACCAACGAGATCGCCGAGCTGCTGGTCAGCCAGGCCACCACGGAGGTTCGTGCCGAGGCCGCACAGTCCCCGGTCACCGTTGACTTCACCGGTGGTCTGGGCGAGGCCGACATCAACCTCGCCGACATGGCCCGCGAGGCAGCCGAACAGGCCGCCGCCGCAACGGTCGAGGAGGTTGAGGCACCGCGCAGCATCGTCGCCCTGCCGACGCCTTACCGCCGCCTGCCGGTGACCACCCCGGAGTTCTCCGGTCAGGTCACCCAGGATCTCGAGGACATGATCGTCATCGTCGGTGTCGGCGAGCTGGGCCCCCTGGGCTCCGCACGTACCCGCTTCGACGCCGAGCTCAACGGCGAGCTCTCCGCCGCCGGTGTCACCGAGCTGGCCTGGACCATGGGTCTGATCCACTGGGACACCGACCCCAAGCCCGGCTGGTACGACGCCGAGGACAATGAGGTCCCGGAGGAGGAGATCTACGAGCGCTTCCACGAGGAGGTCATGGCCAAGGTCGGTGTCCGTCGCTACCACGACGACTTCGGCATGGTCAACAACCTCGCACCGGAACTGACCACCGTCTACCTCGACCGCGACCTGACCTTCAACGTGTCCGACAAGGCCACCGCGAAGACCTTCGTGGACTCCGAGCCGGACAACACCTCCGCCTACTTCGACGCCGAAGCAGGGGAGTGGACCGTGGTCCGCCACGCCGGTTCCGCCATCCGCGTGCCGCGCCGCATGGCCATGTCCCGCTTCGTCGGTGGCCAGATCCCGGAGGGCTTCGACCCCGCCGTCTACGGCATCCCGGCCGACATGATCGACAACCTCGATCGTCTTGCCCTGTGGAACCTGGTCTGCACCGTCGACGCCTTCCTCTCCTCCGGCTTCACCCCGGCGGAACTGCTCTCCGAGCTGCACCCCGCCCGGGTGTCCTCCACCCAGGGCACCGGCATGGGTGGCGTGGAATCCATGCGTTCGCTCTACATCGACGGTCTCCTGGCTGAGCCGCGTGCCAACGACATCCTGCAGGAAGCCCTGCCGAACGTCGTTGCCGCACACGTCATGCAGTCCTACGTCGGTGGTTACGGTCAGATGATCCACCCCGTCGCCGCCTGCGCCACCGCAGCGGTATCCGTGGAAGAGGCCATGGACAAGATCCGTGTCGGCAAGGCTGACTTCGTCGTCGCCGGTGGCCTGGATGACCTCTCCATCGAGGGCATCACCGGCTTCGGTGACATGGCGGCCACCGCCGACTCCGCGGAACTCGAGGGCAAGGGTGTCGAGCACCGCTTCTTCTCCCGCGCCAACGACCGTCGTCGTGCCGGCTTCATCGAGTCCGAGGGTGGCGGCACCATCCTGGTCGCCCGCGCCTCCCTGGCCGCCGACCTGGGGCTGCCGGTCCTGGGTGTGCTGGGCTTCGCCGAGTCCTTCGCGGACGGCGCCCACACCTCCATCCCCGCCCCGGGCCTGGGAGCCCTGTCCGCCGCCCGCGGTGGCATGGACTCCCGCCTGGCGCAGTCCCTGGCAGCGGTGGGTGTCGGTGTCAACGAGATCTCCATCATCTCCAAGCACGACACCTCCACCAACGCCAATGACCCGAATGAGTCGGACCTGCACGAGCGCATCGCCGCCTCCATGGGGCGTGCCGAGGGCAACCCGCTCTACGTCATCTCCCAGAAGACGCTGACCGGCCACGCCAAGGGTGGCGCCGCCGCCTTCCAGATGGCTGGACTGCTGCAGGTGCTGCGCACCGGCCAGGTCCCGGCGAACCGTTCCCTGGACTGTGTCGACCCGGTTCTGGCCCGCCACGAGCACCTGGTCTGGCTGCGCAAGCCGCTGGACCTGTCCGCCAAGGCACCCAAGGCCGGTCTGATCACCTCCCTGGGCTTCGGCCACGTCTCCGCCCTGGTCGCCCTGGTCCACCAGGGTGCCTTCGTGGAGGCCCTGCGCCAGGCCCGTGGCGAGGACGCCGTTCAGACCTGGCAGGAACGCGCCGGACAGCGTGAGGACGCCGGCCTGCGCCGCATCCTCTCCGGCATGATCGGCCAGGCCGCCCTCTACGAGCGCCCCGCGGACCGCAACCTGGGTGGTACCGGTGACGCCGTCAAGGAACGCGAGGCAGCGGTCCTGCTGGACGCGGATGCCCGCCTCAAGGACGGCACCCTGCGCACCGGTGATGAGCTGAAGTAAATTTCAGCTGTCCCCCTGTAAGCCCCACCCCGCAGTGAGAATTGGAAGGTTCTCACCGCGGGGTGGGGCTTTCCCGTCGGCTACTCCTCTTCCTGCAGCAGCGCCAGGAAATCCCTGGTGCTGCGGCTACGCACCCAGCAGTAGAAACTCTCCCCATCCGAGATGAGATCGAAGTGGGCGGGGCTGATATTCGCGGCGATCTCCGCAACCACATCCGGATCCCCATGCGGCAGATGCAGCCGGATATGGTGGGTGACCCGGCGCTGGGCGAAGGTGTAGCTCAAAGTGCCACGGCGGGTGTGGGAAAAATCCATCGTGGCACTGACATTACTGAGATACTCGGAGGTCTCCGCCGCCGAAACCGCCTCCCAGAGCAGGTCCACATAGGCATCCTCCTCCCCGGGGGCGTACACATCCGGCAGCAGCACCCGGTTGAACAGCGGCTCCAGCTCCGGGCCACGCAGCTTCAGCAGCTCCCGGCAGGGCTGCGCCATGAAACGGGCAAGCCCGCCCTGGCAGTGGTAGGCCACATATGCGATGTCGATCGGGGTGCCGGGGTGGAAACCGAACTGGCTCAAGTTCTGCAGCGTGTCACTGAGCACCTGCTCCTGCTGCTCGGTGAACACCCAACCGCGTTCCCGCGCATAAGCCTGCGCCCGGGAAATGGCGAGCGTGCTGCGTTTCTGGGACAGCAACGTGGTATCATCGCCCTGCCTGCGGCGGAAGAGTTTTCCCCAGAACCCACTCATGGCTGCCTGATTCCCCTAGATCCGCGGTTATTTCCCTGCAGATGATAGTCCCTCCGTCACACCCCGTGCTTCGGATTCCCCCGCACCGTCATGAAATGATGGACAAGTGACCTATATCGGAGTGGATCTGGTGCACATCCCCGCCTTCGCCGAACAGCTGGCACGGCCGGGCAGCACCTTCGAAAGTGTATTTTCCGCCACCGAGCTGCGGGTGGCAGCCGGAAAACCGGAACGCGCAACCCACCTGGCCGGACGGTGGGCAGCGAAGGAGGCCTTCATCAAAGCCTGGTCCCAGGCCCTCTACGGCCGCCCACCGGTGATGGGCCCGGATCAGGTGCCCTGGCAGGAGCTGGAGGTCCGCCCCGACCGCTGGGGGCGGGTGATGATGGAACCGCGGGGTGCAGTGGCCCGTGCGGTCCACGACTCCCTCGGAGAGATCCACAGCGCCCTCAGCATCAGCCACGACGGGGACTACGCCACCGCCAGCTGCCTGATCACCCTGCAGCACCCCCGCTTGAGCTCAAGCTGAGGCGACGGCGAAGAGGTAGGCGACCAGCATCCGCTTGATTTCCCCGACCACACTATTGAAACGTTCCTCATCCCGGGCCATGTCACGCACCGCATAATTCAACAATGAGGAGACGGTGTGCACCAGCAGACCGGAAAGCTGCATCCGGTCCTCATAACCGGCGTCATGGGCCAGGGGTTCCACCACCGCGGCAATGATCTCCAGCATCTGCTTCTCCGTCGCCGCCGCCGTGGCACGCGTCGCCGGAGTGGACTGAATGGCATGCCACACCGCCCGACGGGAGGGATCATCCCGCCAGAGCACCGCCAGGTGATCGATGAACTCATCGAGGATGTCCGGCCACTGTGGGGTGGGAACCCGCTCCGAGAACATGCGCAGCGCCTCCACATTCTCAGCGGTGTCCACGCGGTCCAGTTCACAGATCAGCACGTATTTATTGGCGAAGAACTGGTACAGCGTGCCGATCGGAACCTCGGCGCGCCGGGCCACCTCATCGAAGGTGAAGGACTCGAAACCGAGGTCGACCAATACCGAGCGGGCGGCGGCGAGGATCCGGTTGAAACGCTCCCGACTGCGCTGCTGGGCAGGGCGTCGCCGCGGGACCAGAATCTCCGAATGATCGGGGGATTCGGTGCCGCTGCTGTCCGCTGGGGCTGGTTTCTCCTTCGTCATGTGCGCAGTCAACCGGTCCTTTAGGGCAGGTCCCGGATGACACGGGCGACGTGTCCGGTGGCGCGCACGTTATACATCGCCAGGCTGAGGGTGCCATCGGCCTCCACCAGGAAGGTCGAACGGATCACGCCCTGCACGATCTTGCCGTAGTTCTTCTTCTCCCCGAAGGCACCGTAGGCCTTCATAACCTCCTTGGATTCATCGGAGAGCAGCGGGAAGTTCAGGTCGTGGTCCCCGCGGAACTTCTCCAGCTTGTCTGCCTGGTCCGGTGAAATACCGACAACCTTGATGCCGAGGTCATTGAGCTGGTCCAGGGAATCCCGGAAATCGCAGGCCTGTTTCGTACAGCCCGGGGTGTTGGCCCGCGGGTAGAAATAAACCAATACACGCTCACCGGCGGCAGCGAAGTCCGACAGCGAGGTCGTGCTTCCGGAGTCATTGGGCAGTGAGAACTCGGGGGCCTGGTCCCCGACGTTGAGGCGGATCGATTCAGTCATACCCACCAGCTTAGCGCCCCAAAAGCCCCGTGATCGCCGTGTGGACCTCATGCGCGGGGTGGCTGGGTTAAACTACCGTGAGGTGTGACAGACTAAAGATCACAATCTGAACTGATGAAACCGGGAGAAATTCGTGGCACGCAATATCGATGACATCCAGCGCGAGATTGAGCGCACCCGCCGTCAGCTGGCCAGCACCCTTGATGAACTGGCTGACCGCACCAAGCCCCAGAACCTGATGGATGATGCTAAGCGGCAGGCCAACAACAGGCTGCAGGATCCGAACGTACAGAAGATCCTGGCTGGTGTCGGTGCCTTGGTCGTCGGTGGCATTGTCTTCGCCGTGTTCCGTTCCCGCAAGAAGTCCAATGATCTCAAGGAGATCCAGCGCATGCTCTCCGAGCGCGTTCTCCCGTAGTCTCCCGGTGATCTCCCCCTACTTCCATGGGCGGGACGATTTCACTACTCAGCGGATGCCCACCTTTTGGTGGGACATCCGCTTTTATATTTCCGGGGGGGCTGCGGCTCGGAGCTTTCTCATTCCACCCCGCCCCACCTGTGATCTGCATTAGGCTCTACCCCAAACGTGATATATGTTACGCCCTTCTGTGAAGGGGGGCGTCGTGGAAACTGAGGGACTTTGAGTCCCTTTCGGAGAAAGGTTGAGCCCACCATGGAAACCAAGCTGATCATCGACAACCAGGCCAGAGATTCCGCCAACGGTGAAACTTTCACCAGGCAGCATCCCCTGAGTGGGGAAGTGGTGACCACCGCTGCAGCAGGCACCGTGGACGATGCCGTGGCCGCTGTGGAATCAGCTGCTGAGGCCTTCAAGGAGTGGTCACAGACCGGTCCGAGTCAGCGCCGCGCCATCCTCAACACCGCCGCTGACATTCTGGAGCTGCGGGCTGAGGAATTCGTGGCCGCCATGGTGGCTGAGGTCGGCGCGGCCGCCGGCTGGGCCCACTTCAATGTCTTCCTCAGCACGCAGTGCCTCCGGGAGGCCGCCAGTCTCGCCTCCCACATCACCGGTGAAACCATCCCCACCGATCGTCCCGGAGTCTTCTCCATGACGGTTCGGCAGGCCGCCGGTGTGGTCTACAGCATGGCGCCCTGGAACGCTCCCGGCGTGCTCGGCATGCGTTCCATCGCCTACCCGCTGGTCTGTGGCAACACCGTGGTCTTCCGCGCCTCTGAGGGCAGTCCCCGTTCCCATCAGATCATCACCGAGGTGCTCCATGAGGCTGGTCTGCCCGCCGGAGCGCTGAACTACATCTCCAGTGCCCCGGAGGATGCTGCCGCAGTTGCGGAGGCGGTCATCGGCCATCCGGCGGTGCGGCGGGTCAATTTCACCGGTTCCACCGCGGTGGGTCGCAAAATCGCCGAGACCTGTGGCCGTCACCTGAAGAAGCCCCTGCTGGAGCTCGGCGGTAAGGCACCCCTGGTGCTGCTCGATGATGCTGATGTTGACGGCGCCGTCAAGGCGGCGGTCTTCGGTGCCTTCATGTATCAGGGGCAGATCTGCATGTCCACGGAACGCATCATCGTCGATGAATCCATCGCGGATGAGTTCGTGGCCAAGTTCAGCGCCCGGGTGGCGGAACTGAAGGCGGGGGATCCCCGCCAGGATGAGGCGGTGGCCATCGGCCCGATGTACCGTGCCGAATCCGGGGAGCGGATCAACACGATGATCGATGATGCTCTGGCCAAGGGTGCGGAGCTGATCAACGGGGACAAGGCCGATGGGGCCGCGATGGCGGCCACGGTGGTGGATCGGGTCACCCCGGGGATGAGCATCTACCGGGAGGAGACCTTCGGTCCGATCACCACCATCGTCCGGGTCAATGGTTTCGAAGAGGCCATCAACACCGCCAATGACACTGAATATGGTTTGGCGGCGGCGGTTCATGGCCGGGATTCCACCCGGGCTCTGGCGGCTGCGATGCGGATCGAGGCCGGGCACGTCCATGTCAATGGTGCCACCGTGCAGAATGACGCCAATGCCCCCTTCGGCGGGGTGAAGCAGAGCGGTTACGGGCACTTCGATGGTCGTCAGGTTATTGAAGAATTCACTGAGTTAAAGTGGGTCACCATTGAATCTGCGAATCAGGATTATCCCCTGTAAATAGGGGCTTGAACATTTTTATACTGCTGTTATAGGAAGAAGTGGAACCTGAGAGGAAACTTGGCTAAGCTAAGCGAGACCTTAACCTAGCGATAACTCAAGGTGTCCCAAAGTGAAGTGTGTGTTCGCCTCAGGGTTCTTGGCCATCATGGCTGCGTTCTCTTTTTCCGCCTGTGCTGCCGAAGCTCCCATTCTGCCCGGTAGTGCTTCAAGCAGCGCTGCTGCACCCGGCATTATGGCGAACACTGCGGACCTGGAGTTCATGGTCCGGGCTCTGCCGGTCCTACATTCCTCCGTTGACCTGGGGGAGCGGATCCTGGAGGATGAGAACCTCAGTCCCGGGGTCCGGATCATCGCGGAAAAAGCTGTCGCCCGCCCCCAGGATGAGATCATCCAGCTTAATGAGCTGAAAGGACAGTGGGGAAACAGCCCCCTGGATCTGGAGACCCACGCCAAGGAGGCCATGCAGGTCACTGACCCCACCGGCGCCAAGGCGGTCCCCCAGAGCCAGGGGGATCTGCAGCACCTCAATGACAGCTGGGGCGGCGAGCATGAACTGACTTACCTGCTGCTGCTCCGGCAGCAGCTCGGTGACTCCATTGAACTGGCGGAGGAGCTGATGGCTGAGGGGGAGTCCCTGCGGCTGCGTGATATCGCCGAGCAGATGGTGCAGGTCAAGTCCAGGCGGATCAATGAAATAGACGAGTACCTCAACACCGTCAATGAGGAACCCCGCGAACTGCGCTGATCCCCGGGGATCAGCGCAGGGTGACTCCGGCGCGGGAAAGTTCCCGGAAAGTCGCCAAGCTACGTTCCTCATCCACCGGGGCACACAGCTGCCTGATCACCCGGACATTGAAACCCTCGTTGAGGGCATCCAGGGCGGTGGCCCGGACACAGTGGTCGGTGGCGATCCCGACCACGTCCACGGCGGTGATGTTGCGGGCCTCCAGCCATTCAGCCATGCTCACCCCATCGCTGATGCCCTCGAAACCGGAGTATGCGGCGTCATAGGCGCCCTTGCGGAAGACCGCGGACAGTTCCCGGCGGTGGATGCTGGGATGCAGCTGTGCACCCAGGGTGCCGGCCACACAATGTGGGGGCCAGGAATCCTGGAAATCCGGTTCCTCCGAAAAGTGTTCACCGGGATCGACGTGGTAGTCCTGGGTGGCCACCTGAAAACTATAGGCGGCGCCCTTTTCCTGTTGGTAGGCGGCGATCAGCTCCGCCACCTCATGGCCACGCTGGGTGGCCAGGGTGCCGCCGGGGCAGAAATCATTCTGGACATCGACAATGACAAGCGCTCTCATTTTTTCTCCCTGCACGATTAGAACAGCCTCTTGTCCAGTCTAGGTGGGGTGGGGTGGATCTGGGGCTGGGGGCGTCGCAAAGCGAAAGGTCCCCCGGCCCTGTGACATCACAAGGGGGAGGGGACCTTCAACGGTGCGGGGAGGAGTCAGCTGCGGAGCCAGGTGGCAGCCTCGGCGACAATCTCTTCCGGTGGGAGGGAGATGTCGAAGACCTCGCCGGCTTCCTCCGGGGCGAGCTCCTCCAGGGTGGCGAACTGGGAGTCGAGCAGCTCCGGGGGCATGAAGTGGCCCTCGCGGTGGGACATCCGCTCCCACAGCACCTCCCGGGTGCCGTGGACGTGGACGAATCGGACACCCGGGACGAACGTGCGGATCAGGTCCCGGTAGGAGCGCCTGAGGGCGCTGCAGCCGATGATCCCACCCTCCGGGTGATCGCTGAGCCAGCGCCCGATCAGCTCCAGCCAGGGCCAGCGGTCCTCGTCGTTGAGGGCCTGACCGGAGGCCATTTTGTCGATATTGGCCCGGGGGTGCAGGTCATCACCATCGGCGTAGGGCACGCCGAGTTCCTCGCTGAGGAGCTGGCCGGTGGTGGTCTTGCCGGATCCGGAGACCCCCATCACCACCACGTGGTGCGGAGTGTCGTGCGCAGGCATCAGTATCACGCTTTCTTGATCGCAGGGGACCGGTTAATCACCAGTTGTGGACGGTGCCGTCATTGAGACGGTTGTAGGGTAGGTAGGCCTGCTCGTAGGGGAACTTGGCGGCTGCTTCCTCATCGAACTCGACACCCAGGCCCGGCTTGTCGCTGGGGTGCAGGTAACCGTCCTCGAAGGTCAGGGACTCGTGGAAGACCTCCTTGGTGAGCTTGGAGTGCGGCATGTACTCCTGCAGGCCGTAGTTGTGGATGGACAGTCCGAGGTGCAGCTGGGCGGCGAAGCCGATCGGGGAGACATCGGTGGGGCCGTGGAAGCCCGACTTGATCTGGTACATCTCGGCGAAGTTCATGACCTTCTTCAGAGGGGAGATGCCACCGAAGTGGGTGGAGGCGCAGCGCACGTAGTCGATGAGCTGCTCCTGGATCAGGTCCTTGATGTCGTAGATGGAGTTGAAGACCTCACCGATGGCCAGCGGGGTGGTGGTCTGGCTACGGACGTAGCGCAGGGCCTCCTGGTTTTCCGCCGGGGTGCAGTCCTCGAGCCAGTAGAGGTTGTAGGGCTCCAGGGACTTGCCCAGCTGGGCTGCCTCCCGGGGGGTCATGCGGTGGTGGCCGTCGTGCAGCAGCGGCAGGTCGGGGCCGAACTCATTGCGGACGGCCTCGAAGACGGTGGGGACGTGGCGCAGGTAGGCGCGGGTGTCCCAGTCCTCCTCGACGGGCCACCCGCCGCGGTTGGCGGGCTCGAAGTCATAGCGCTCGCCGGAGGACTGAGCCTGGGCGGCCACGCCGTAGAGCTTCTCGATGCCGGGGACGGAGGTCTGCACGCGGATGGACTTGTAGCCCAGTTCCATCTCATAGCGGATGGAGTCGAAGAGCGACTCGGTGTCGGTGCCGGAGGCGTGGCCGTAGGCGCGGCAGCCGCGGCGGGAGGCGCCACCGAGCAGCTCATAGACCGGCATGTTGGCCATCTTGCCCTTGATGTCCCACAGGGCCATGTCGACGGCGGCGATGGCGGCCATGGTGACCGGGCCGCGGCGCCAGTAGGCGGAGCGGTAGAGGAACTGCCAGGTGTCCTCGATATTGCCGGCTTCGCGACCGACCATCAGCTGGCAGACGTGCTCCTTGAGATAGGTGGCCACGGACAGTTCGCGGCCGTTGAGGGTGGCGTCACCGATACCGACCACGCCGTCTTCGGTGGTCAGGCGGAGGGTGACGAAGTTGCGGGAAGGGGAGGTGACGAAGACCTCGGCCTTGGCGATCTTGACGCTCATGGGACTGATCCTTTCGGGAATCACGTGGGAAATGTGGTTGATCCTGGTCCGTCGGTTAAAGAAAAACCTGGGACAATGGTCATATCTTATCTCTTGTGGGTGGGGAGGGGAGGTTTTCTCCTCCGTGTCTCCCAGGGCGCCTGTGTCTTCACCCTGGTGGGGGGAGCTTTCCACCGGAATCTTGTGGGAAATATCATCTGCGCAGCTCTTCCTCCCCTGGTTCAGGATTCCCCGGCCGGCGCAGCATTCCCGGAATTCTCGGGATATTTGCTGCGGTAGGTGTCGACGATGACATTTACGATCTGCCCATAGGTCATCGAAGCGGTGTTGATCACCAGGTCGTAGTTCTCATCCCGGTTCGGGTTCCACTGGTACAGCGCCCAGGACATCTCCTGGCGCAGACGATCCTCCAGCTCACACTGCTCCGTGGCCGCTGCCGCGGAAAGCCCCGTCTTGTGCACCACCCGCTCGATCCGCTTACTCAAGGGCGCGATCAGACGGACATGGAGCGTGCCGACGACCGGACCCAGGATCAGGGCACCGTTGCGGCCCAGCAGCACCCCACCGTCGGCGACCGAGGTGAGCACCGTGGCAGTGTTGTTCTCGGCGATCTTGCGGTTGGCGGAGAGGTTGCTGGCCGCCGCCAGATCCGCATCCTGGGAGGAACCGAAGGAGACGGTACGCAGCCAGCGGGAGAACTGACTGTCGCTGATCAGGGTGGTCTTGTCCACCTGGGCGAGTTCATCGGAGCTGAAGGCCTGACCGATGTAGGTGACCCCGAGCTTCGCCGCCAGCAGCGGGGCGATGTCGGTGGCACCGGAACCGCGTTGCCCGAAGAGGGTGATGATCGGGGGGTGATCATCCTCCGGGCTGCGGATGGTCATGGTGCGGCCATCACCGCTCTGCTCCACCCGGACCCGGTCGGTGGAGACCCCGTGCTGGTCAGCGACGGTGTTCCGGGTGCGGCGCTGGTTGAGCACATCGATGATCCGGGCGTGCTCATCAGAATCCAGCTTATAGGCCAGCATGATCAGCAGGGCGATGATGGCGAGAACCGCCGGTGCTGCGCCGGTGGCCAGTCGGATGCCCTGGATCGCATCATCGCTCTGGGTGGTGGACATGGAGACATATCCGAAGGCCCCGATGATGGCGGCCCCGGCCCAGCCACCCAGACCCTGACCACACTTACGGATGAAAGAGAGGATCGAGTAGGACCCACCCTCGGAACGGATACCGGACTTCCACTCGCCATAGTCCACGGTGTCAGCCTGCATGGAGAAGATCAGGGCGTTGGTGCCACCGACGCCGATGCCCAGCAGGAACCAGGCGACGACAGCCAACGGCAGGCTGGCACCCGGCAGGAAGAAGATCATGATGGCGGCGATCACCAGGACACCACAGGCGGAGACATAACCGTTGCGTTTGCCGATCCGCACCGTGATGGAGGGGACAAAGGTGGCGATCAGCACCGACCCCGCGGTCTGCGCGGCCATCAGCCAGGTGAACCAGGTGGCGCTGCCGAGCACGAAACGGGAGAAGTACATGCCCACCGCATTCATCGTGAAGATGGCGGAGAGCAGGAAGAAGGTGCCTGCGCAGAGGATCAGCAGGGGACGGTTCTGGCGCAGCATCCGGAAGGTGGACCTGAAGGAGATCTTGCCCTGGCCACGCGGCACCGTCTCCCGCGAGTTGGCGAAACAGATCAGGTAGAGCACCACGGCGATCCCCCCGAGGATCAGGCAGGTGAGGGTGAACTTCAGGCGCACCCCATCCGCGCTGGTGTCCTGGAACTGCGGGGCCACCACTGCGGAGAGGATCACGCTGCTCAATGAGGAGGTGACGGAACGGGCACCGGAGAGCCGGGAACGGTCAACCGGGTCCTGGGTCATCGCCGCAGAGAGCGAACCGTAGGGGATGTTGACGAAGGAGTAGGCCAGCTGGAAGGCGGCGTCCAGCAGGAAGATCCAGGCCACGGTGGCCGCCATCGGCAACCCGGCGGGGGCGCTGAAGAGCAGGACGAAAACCACGGCCAGGGGGGTACTGCCGAAGAGGACCCAGGGCCGCAGCCTGCCCCAGCGGGTGTCGAAGCGGTCCACGGTCTGGCCGGCAATCAGGTCGGCGGCACCCGCCCAGACCTTGGTCACACCGTAGATGACACCGGCGATGCCCGCCGAGAGCCCCGCGATCTCCGTCATGTAGATCATCAGGAACATCGACGTCATCATGAACGTCAGGTTGTTGGCGACATCACCCAGCGCATAGGTGATGACACGGTGCCCGGGTAGGCGGTTGGAGGTGGCGGGTGGCTGAGCTGTGGTTGTGGTGCTCATCATCAGTTCCTTGACGTTGACAACAGGGGGTGTCAACATCCCCGGGGAGGTCTGGGATCAGCCGGGAATAGACCTGTGGGGAGTGACACTGCGGGGGGGGGTGGGTGGCTCAGGCGGAATGGGAATCGCGCCTGCCGTAGGCTGCCGGAGCGAGACTGTGCCACCTCCCCCGCAGATAACGGGCCGCCGCCTTGGGACGACGGTCCCGGGTGAAGGCGCCCTTCTTATTACCGTCGACCCGGGCGTAACCGGTCTTGGTCTGGAAATCCGCGAAATTCCACATCTGTTCACCGATGACCGAGTCGAACTTGTCGAAGACCCGGGAGTTCATCTCCAGGTAGGCGACCTGGTAGTCCTCAGTGAAGGGCTGGTCGAAGATGGAGTGCAGCCCGGCGACCGTGTCAGCACCATATTCGGTGATGATGATCGGCTTCGCCGGGTATTTCTGCGTCCACCCCTCCAGCTCCGCGGTCCAGTTGATCTCGGCGGACTCCAGGTCACCGGAGTTGACGTACCAACCCCAGTAGCGGTTGAGCATGAGCACATCGAAAAGATCGGAGATGGTGCACCTGTCATAGGGGGCGAACATCACGTTGACATAACCGACGGGGCGGGTCGGATCCAGTTCACGGGTCAGCTCCACCAGGGGTTCGAAGTAGTCCCGAGCCTCGGGGACCGCGGTGTCCGGTTCATTGGCGATCGACCAGAGCACCACACAGGGGTGGTTCTTGTCGCGGGCGATCAAACGCTCGATCTCCAGTCGGTGCTGGGCGGCGGTCCCGGCATCGACATGGCCCTCCTCATAGGTGCCACCGGTGGAACCTCCGATGATGCCCCCGGTGATGCCCCAGTTCAGGCCCACCGCTGGAGTTTCATCGATGACCACGATGCCGTGGCGGTCACAGTAGTCCATGAACTCTTCGGCGTAGGGATAGTGGGAGGTGCGCAGGGAGTTCGCCCCGATCCAGCTCAGCAGCTCAAAATCCTGGACCATGTGGGCATTGGAATGACCCTTGCCGATGGTCTCGTGGTCCTCGTGCATGCCGAAACCGGTGAAGTAGAACTCCCTGCCATTGATCAGGAATTTGCCCTCCCGGACCTCCACGGTCCGGATGCCGAAGGGCTGGATGTACTCATCACGAACCTCGCCATCCTGGAGCAGCCGCAACCGCAACTGATACATGCCGCCCACCCCGGGGGTCCAGAAGGTGGCGTCCGCGATGCGTAGGCTGCCCTGATTTTCCGAACCTCCCTCAGCCACCAGATTGCCGGCCTCATCGAGCACCGTGACCTCCAGGTCCTGGCGCCCGCAGGCCTGATCATCGGTGCACTTCACCTCGACGGACCAGTTCACCACACCCGTGCCGCCCTCGATATCGGTGCTGACCGTGACATCCTCGATGAATTTGTGGGGGCGGGTGTACAGGTACACCGAACGGTGGATGCCGGCGTAGTTGTAGAAGTCGTGCTTGTACTCCTGGGAAGGTTTGCCCGCAGCATTGACACCCAGTTCACCCGGCGGGATGGAGGTGTTGTCCAGGCGGTTGTCCACTGCCACGCTCAGCCGGAAGCTCGCCCCGGGGGAAACCTGCTCGGTGACATCCACCTCGAAGGGCATATAACCCCCCTTGAACTCGGTGACCAGCTCATCATCGATGAACACCGCCGCAGACTGGGTGACGGAACCGAATCGGAGAATCACCCTTTCGCCAGCCCAGGAGTGGGGGACCAGTGCGGACCGCTGATACCAGTAACGGCCCACATGATCACGCACCGCGGGGTCCGCGAAAAGGTCATTGAGTGAGGCCGGGACCGGCACCTCCCGGGTACCGGGCAGCGCACCCTGCTGCAGGGCAAGCGCATCCTCAGCGGGGGACGGGACATAGAGCCGCCATAATCCATCGAGTACCCGAACCTCCCGGGTGGTGGACTCTCTCACGCTGAGCATCTTTTCTCCTTCTCCCTTCTCGGTGAATCAGGCCAGCAGAATCAGGACAGTGCCTCGACCTGGCTGCGTACCCTGGCAAGCACCTGCTCCTCATTGGCCAGATCTTCATCCAGGGCAGCCAGCAGCGCCTTGACCGGGTCCGCGTTCTTCCGGGCGGCCGTCAGCTCCGCAGCGCGGGTATCGGCGATCTCATCAGCGGCCAGCAGATAGGCGATCCAGGCGGCGATGGAGAAGGTGGCACCGGGGCCCTCCCGGCCGTCGCCAAGCTCCGCCTTGAGGATCGGCACCGCACGCATCCGCTGCTTCGTGCCACCATCAATGGCGATCTGGGCCAGGTTGTGACGGATCCGGGGGTTCTCGAAACGCTCAATCAGGGAGTCCCGATAAGCCGGGACCTGCAACTCCTCGGCGGTCAGCTGATTCGCGGCCTCATCCCAGAGCAGCCCCACCTGACGACGAACCTCGGGATCTGCGATCGCCTCAGCGACTGTCTCATGCCCCCGCAGCTGCCCGTAGTAAGCCATCAGCGAATGGGAACCGTTGAGCAGCCAGAGTTTGCGGGACTCAAAGGCATCGATATCGGAGACAAACTCCACCCCGGCGCGCTCCCACTCCGGGCGTCCGGCCGGGAACTCACCCTCGATCACCCAGCTGGCGAAGGGTTCGGTGACCACCGGGGAGGCGTCGGCGAAACCGGTTTCCCGGGCCACCTCCGCCAGCAGCTCCTCCTCGGTTCTGGGGGTGATGCGGTCAATGGAAGTGGAGGGGAAGGTGACCTCCGCCTCGACCCAGGCAGCCAGTTCGGCATCGACCTCGCGGGCCATGTCGCACACCGCGGCCCGGGTGACCGGACCATTGGCGGCAACATTGTCGCAGCTCATGATTGCGATTCCCCCGGCATTGGCGGCGCGGCGGGCAGCTAGGCCACTGATCAGACGGCCGGTGGCGGTGGCCAGACTCGCCGGGCTCAGATCCTCCCTGAGCTTGGCGACGTCCCCGGCAACCTCCGGGTCGGCGGTGTCCAGGGAACCATCGGCCGCCAGGTGGTAACCGGCCTCGGTGATGGTCAGGGTGACCACGGCAACCTCGGGGCGGACCATCAATTCCCGCAGTGCGGGGACATCACTTGCCGGGTGGGCCTCCACCAGGGAGCTCATCAGGGTGGGGGAGTCCCCTTCACCGGAGCGGGTGACCAGGGTGTACAGCCCATCCTGGGCGCTGAGCAGTTCCGCCATCCCCGGGCCGCGCCCGGTGAAGGAGGCATAACCCCACTGCGGCTGCTGCGGATCAGTTTCAGCCTGCTGGGTGTAGTACACCTGGTGGGCGCGGTGGAAGGCGCCGAGACCCAGGTGGATCAGTCTCACCGGGGCGGGGCCGGGGGCCTGGGCGGTGTCGCGGTTGAGTGGCTTGGGGTTGTTCACAGCTTGAACACTCTCCTCGGGGAAGCGTCGATAAGGTCCACAATAATTTCGGCGGCACGGTCCTCGGAGAGGCGGTGCTCAGCGACCAGGCGTGCCAGATAACCGGCTTCGACGCGCCGGGAGGTGTTGTGGCGGGCGGGGATGGAGCAGTAGGCGCGGGTGTCGTCGATGAAGCCGGAGTAGCGGGAGAAACCGGTGATGCCGGTGGTGGCTGCCCGGAAGCGGTTCATGGCATCGATCTCGTCGATGAACCACCAGGGGGCGCCGACGAAGGTGGAGGGGTAATAACCGGCCAGGGGGGCCAGTTCCCGGGAGAAGACGGTTTCATCGATGCTGAAGAGCACCAGGTGGAAGTCCGGGTTTTCGCCGAAGTCACTGAGCAGGGGCTGCATGCCGCGGGTGTATTCCAGTTGGAAGGGAATGTCGTGGCCGGTGTCGGCACCGAATTTCTCAGCTGCGGAGGAGGAGTGGTTGCGGTAGACACCGGGGTGGATGGTCATCACCAGGCCATCCTCCTGGGCCATTTCGGCGAAGCGGTAGGTCATGTTCGCCTCGAAGGCCAGTGCCTCAGCGAAGGTGGCCTCGCCCCTGAGTCCCTTGTCCAGCAGGGCCTGGGCCTCAGCGGGGGAGAGGGGTGCGGTATCGGCGTTGTGGGTGCCGTGGTCGGAGGAGGTGGCACCGTGGTCGATGAAGTACTGGCGGCGGCTGCGCATCGCCTGCAGATAGCCTTCATAACCACCCTTGCCCTCACCGGCGCTGTCGATGAGCTTCTCGACGTTCGCGGCGAAGTCCGGGCGGTACATCTTGGTGTAGGCATCGGGGCGGAAGGTGGGCAGCACCCGTGGGGAGAAGGTGGGGTCCTCGGCCAGGGCCCGGTGATGCTCCAGGGTGTCCATCGGATCATCGGTGGTGGCCAGGACCTCCAGGTCGAACTCCTCCGCCAGGGCGCGGGGACGAAAGTCCGGCCGGGCGATGATGGCGGAGAGTTCATCGTAGATCTCATCGGCGTTCTCGGCGCTGATGCGGTCCGGGTTGATCTGGAAGACATGCTCAAATTCCTGCTCCAGCCAGTATCCGGAGGCGGTGCCTGGGAAGAGTCCCCAGTTGCGGCAGAAGATGCGCCACGCTTCGCGGGGGTCACATTCATGACCTCCCACGCCCAGGTCAGCCAGGTCCACACCGGCGGAATGCAGCACCCGGGTGACATAGTGATCGGGGCTGATCAGGAGCGAGGTGGGGTCCGGGAAAGCTTCGTCGCTGGTGAACATCGCCGGGTCGAGGTGCCCATGAGGGGAGATGATGGGCAGTTCCTCGACGTTGGCCAGTAACCGCCGGGCGATGTCGCGGGTGGCGGGATCGGCCGGGAGCAGCCGGTCCGGATGCGAGGCATGTGACGTACTCATATCTCAATTCAAGGTTGTCTGTCACTCCACATTCAAGAAGTTGCCAGAAGTTTCCGTGGGTTCATCTGGTGCACACCTGGGATTAAAGTTTCAGGCTAGAGAACACTGCTCCCCGAGCTGACCCACCCCACCACGCATGGGGACCAGGGAAGACCTCAAGAAGAAAGAGAATCGATGGACACCATGCACATGGACTTCCTGCACATCGTGTGGGTGGTCCTCGGCATCGGCCTCATGCTGCTGCTGAACATCAAGTGGAAGATCAACGCGATGGTGGCGCTGCTGCTGGCAGCGCTGTTGATCGGCATCCTGGAGGGCTTCCCCCTCATGGATCTGCTGGACACCATCCAGATGGGCTTCGGTTCCACCCTGGGATCTTTGGCCATCATCGTGGTCTTCGGCGCGGTGATCGGCAAACTCATGGTCGACTCGGGTGCGGCGGCACAGATCGCAGACACCCTGATCGCGAAGATGGGCATCGGCAAGGTGAAGATCGCCATGGTGATCGCCGGCACCGTCTTCGGCCTGGCCATGTTCTATGAGGTGGCCTTCATCATCCTCGCCCCGCTGATCATCGCGGTGGCGGTGGAGGCGAAGGTCCCGTTCATGAAGATCGCCATCCCCGCGGTCGCGGCCACCACCACCGCCCACTCCCTCTTCCCGCCGCAGCCCGGTCCCGTCGCCCTGGTCGACGCCTATAACGCCGATATCGGCATGGTCTACATCCTGGGCATCGTCATCGCCATCCCGACCGTCGCCATCACCGGTTGGGTGCTGCCGAAGTTCCTGGGCAACCTGGACTACCCCGTCCCGAAGCTGCTGCGTTCCGAGGACCCGGTCCCGGTGGGGGAGCGCCCCTCCTTCGCCATCTCCATGTTCGTCCCCCTGATCCCCGCGATCCTGATGATCGGCGCCACCATCGCCAATATCTGGCTCAGCGAGGGCAGCATGTCCCACAGCATCATCAACTTCCTGGGATCCTCGGTGATCTCGGTGTCACTGGCGATGGCCGCCGCCATCTACTTCTTCGCCATCCGCCCGGGCCGCGGCATTCATTGGGGCATGGACACCTTCGAGGGGGCGATCAAGGGCATCGCCATGGTGGTGCTGATCATCGGTGCCGGAGGTGCCCTCAAGCAGGTCATCATCGACACGGGCATCGGTGACTACATCGGCACCCTGATGAACGCCGGTTCCCTCTCCCCCTACCTCATGGCCTGGTTGATCACCGTGCTGATCCGACTGGCCACCGGCCAGGGCGTGGTCTCCGCGATCACCGCCGCCGGCATCATCTCCGGTGCCCTGATGGACCCCAGTGGTGTTCTGGTCGGTGTGAACCCCGCCCTGCTGGTGCTGGCCACCGCCGCCGGCTCCAACACCCTCACCCACGTCAATGACGCCTCTTTCTGGCTCTTCAAGGGCTACTTCGATCTCTCGGTCAAGGACACCCTGAAGACCTGGGGCCTGCTGCAGCTGTGCAACTCCCTGGTCGGCCTGGGAATGGTCATGCTGCTGAGCGTCTTCATCGGTTAAGGATCGATCCGCCGGGCCCGCGGTGTCCGCCGCATGCTCGACTCCCGCACAATCAGCCGGGTGGGCAACACCCTGGGCCTGGCCAGCGGCAACTCAACCCCCTTGATCAGGGCGATCAGGTTGGCGGTGGCCACCCGGCCCACCGTGGTCAGCGGCCCCGCCACCGTGGTCAGGGAAGGGGAGATGATGGTGGTCAGCTCCGTGTTGTCGAAACCGACGACCGCCACATCCTCCGGAATCCGCAGTCCCGCATGCTGCGCCTGCTTCATGAAACCGATCGCCACCAGATCATTGAAACAAAGCACCGCATCAGTGGGATTCTTCCGCCAACTCTCAAAGACACGACGCCCACCCCGGATGGTCGGCTCATCCACCAGCATGCGGTGCACACTGATCCGCGCCAAGCGACGTACCTGCTCCAGACTCAGAGTGGTGGAACGGGTGAAGGTGACGGTGGGGGAGGAAGCCTCGGTATTGCCCACCGCCTCGATCAGACCCCGCCAGCGGGTGGCATCCGCCCAGGAATTCTCCGGGCCAGCCAGATAAGTGATCGAGCGCGAACCCTGATCCTCCAGGTGGATGGCAGCCTTGATCGCCCCCTCATAATTGTCCACCATCACGCTGGGCACCCCCGGCACCGGGCGGTTGAGCACCACCGTCGGCACCGAACGGGCGATCTTCTGTACCTCCCCCGAACTCAACCGGGAAGAAGCCAGCAACAGACCGTCAACATGCGGCAACAACCTCTCCACCGCCTGCTGGGAACGGGGCAGAGACTCACTGCTGTCCGCCACCGTCACCACCATCTTCTGGGTCAGCGCAGCGTGCTCCGCACCCCGGAGCAACTCCAGGAAAAAAGGGTTCTGAATATCAGCGGAAATCATGCCGATGAGATTGAAACGCTCACCCGCCTCCCGGGCATCCAAGCGCCGGGTCGCCAGCTCAGTGCGATAACCCAGCTCCGCGGCGGCGGCCCGGATCTTCTCCGCCGTCTTGAAGCTGACCCGGTCGGGACGCGAGAAAGTCCGCGACACCGTCGAGGCGGCAACCCCCGCCTTTTCCGCCACGTCATAGATGGTCACTTCCCGGCCGGCGGAGGGATCCCCCTCGGTCTGCTTCATGTTTCTCAGTATAGGTAGGCTCAGGAAGGTCAGCCTGAGAAGCAACTACAAGGAGAGACCCACGCGGTGAAGACCCCGATCCCGGATTACCTCGAAACCCTGCTCGATTCAGTCCGGGAAGACACCTCCGGGGAAGTCGCCGACTACATCCCCGAGTTGGCGGCCGCAGACCCGGACCCCCTCGGCATGGCACTGTGCACCATGAGCGGCCGGATCTACGGTGCCGGTGATGACCGCCGCATGTTCAGCATCCAATCGGTGTCCAAACCCTTCGTCTATGCCCTGGCGCTGCAGCAGCGCGGCTGGGACAAGGTGCAGGAAACCGTGAGTGCCGAACCCTCCGGGGAAGCCTTCCACGAACTCTCCCTCGAAAGCGGCACCAACCGGCCGATGAACCCCATGATCAACGCCGGCGCCATCGCCGTGAACCAGCTGATCAACGGGGAGGATTCCAGCGTGGATGATCGGGTGGAAGTGATCCGGGAGTTCTTCTGTGAACTCGCTGGCCGGGAACTCCAGATCAACCGCCAGCTGTGCTACTCCGAACTGGAGGACGCCGAACGCAACCTCTCCATCGCCCACATGCTGCGCAACTACAAGGTGATCCAGGATGAAGCCCACGACGCGGTGCTCAGCTACACCCTGCAGTGCGCCACCGAGATCAACGCCCGCGACCTCGCCGTCATGTCCGCCACCCTCGCCGGCGGTGGAATCCAACCAGTCACCGGAAAACGCATCCTCAACCCTGATGTCTGTCGCATGGCACTGGCCGTAATGGCCTCAGCCGGCATGTACGATGCCGCCGGCCGCTGGATGACAACCGTCGGCATCCCCGCGAAATCCGGGGTCAGCGGCGGACTGATCGGCAGCCTGCCCGGACAGCTCGGCATCGCCACCTTCTCACCCCGCCTCGATGCCCAGGGCAATAGTGTGCGCGGCGTCGGAATCTTCCAGAAACTCTCCGCAGACATGGGCCTGCACCTCATGGCCGCCGACCCCTACGGCGATTCCGCACTGCGCAACATCCACACTGAAGGTGACGCCACGGTCATCCGCCTACAGGGCAAGGTCAACTTCTCCGCCGCCGAAAACATCCTCAACGAAATGGAGACCGAGGACTTCGGTGGCCGCCGCATCGTACTCGACATCGAAAGAGTCTCCAGCTTCAACAAGGTCGGCCGCCGCATGATCAAGGAAGCCCTCCGCCGCTACCGCGAACAAGGCCACGACGTCGCCATCTACGACCCCGAAAACATCCTCACCGACCTGGTATACAGCGACGGCACCGAAGCCGAAACCCTTGACTCCCTCAAGGAACACTCCCTGGAGGAAAAGGACTAACCGCTTAGCGACGCCCCCGGAACCAGGATTCCGAGATGGCTATCAGCCACACAGAACTCACCGACCCCCGGGGTGGGCCTCAGCTGCAGCGACTCACCGCCCCCAACCACCGAGACAAACACCTGGTTCAACCCCGCCACAAGGGGCACCAGGCTCGGCTCCCCATCAAGGGAGAGCTCCACAGCACCAGGGTGTTCCGCAAAATAGTTGAACTCCACCACCCAATCCCGCTCCAACAACGGACCATCCAGCCCCATCGAAACACCCTCCGCACCCACCAGGGTGCCGCAACCCGGGGTCTCGCCCGGCAGCGTGGAACGCGAGCCTGACAACACGGCGTCGATAAGCATTCCCTGGGCATCAACCAACACCGGGGTAGTGGTGGTCGGGGCAGTCGCGCCGGGCAACAGGTGGGAGAGCTGGTTGTGGGGGTGCACGACCGGCAGCAACACCTCCAGGGGCACCGCCTGATCCAGGATGGGTTCCCCGCGTGCGGAGAGTTGGGTGCGCAGGTTGCTGAAATAGGTGCGGCCCGGCTGATCCGCCCACACCGCGGTATAACTCAGCGTGCTCAGCAGGGCGGAGACCAGGAAAATCAGCAGCGGGACACCTGCCCCGGGATGGAACGGCCGGGTGCGGTGATTGAGCACGACAGCCAGGGCCAGTGCTGCCAGAACCGCCACCTCGGAAAGGTGACGCAACGTCTGGGTGATTTCCGCCGCGGTCTCCGGACCGGAGCGCACCAACAGCAGCGCAAGCAGAGGCAGCAGGGGATAGAGGAGCGTCGGAAGCCAGACCAGGAGCAGCCTGGGGTACTGCCGGGCGGTCCAGATGGCGATGCCCAGAACCACCACCAGACCTGCGATGATCGCCCACCCTCCCGGGGAGGCAAAGGGCGGTCCGGGGTGCCAGCGTTCCCACTGCCAGGGACCACCAACGGCGGTGGGCAGCAGGGAATGGAGATAACCGTGCTCCAGAAGATCAGGGAAAGAGGTGTGCCCGGTGGTGGATTCGCCATTGGGGAGTTCGCGGGGGTTGCCCAGAAGCCGCAGATAGAGCAGCGCCCAACAGATGCTCGGAATCGCCAGAACGACACTGAGCAGGGTCATGCCTTTCCTGGCTCTAACTGGGGTTATCGGGCTGGACAGAGTGAAACAGCACAGGGTGAAAATCACCACTGGGCCGAGTAAAAGAGCCCGCTCATTGAATATCAGCGCGAAGAACAACCAAGCGATGATCGCGAAAAGATGGACGTTACGCCGGGCCCCATGGGCGGTGTAGCTGCGGAACCAGAGCACCGCATGACCCATCATCATCGCTAACCCGGCATGCATAGGCAGAGCATTGACAACTGCCGCCAACCAGGTACTTGCGGAGAGGGTCAACGGGGTGACCAGGTAACACAACAACGGCAATCCAGCCCAGGGGAGGCGTAGCCTGCAGACCCGGAAACTTCTCGGACACAACACCCAACTGGCCCAACCCACCGCCGCAGCTGCCACGGTCTGCAGCACAGCCAACAAGATCACCGCCACCGGCCAATCCAAGGGGGCATGGTGGGCGAGCAACCACTCCAGGAACCATGCGGCCGGCATGAGATGGCCATCATGACCACTGAAAAGCAGCTCGAGATCTGGGCTGGGGTGAAGCCTGGCCTGGCTCTGCAAAGTGAGGTCATCCCAGTAAAACCAACCGCGGGAAGCCACCAGCGTTCGGGCGACCACGCCCAGGAATATCAGGAGCACGAAGACCCAGAAAGTGGAGCCTGGTGTTGGCTCCGGGGGTGCGGTTCTGCGGACAGGATTATTCCTGATGGCCTGAATCCTCCTGGAGTGAGCTGCGCTATGACGCTGTCATGCTAGCGAGCTGAAGCGGGGAAGAGGGGGCGGCACTCACGAAGCGGGCAAAAAGAAAACTCCCGGAAACCTGTTGTGGCAGGCCGCCGGGAGTAATCCGTGCGCCATCAGGGAATCGAACCCCGAACCCTCTGATTAAGAGTCAGATGCTCTACCAATTGAGCTAATGGCGCGTATTTATTTTTTAGAAAACTCCTCAAAACCTGTTGTGGCAAATTAAGAGGAGTAATCCGTGCGCCATCAGGGAATCGAACCCCGAACCCTCTGATTAAGAGTCAGATGCTCTACCAATTGAGCTAATGGCGCATGTTCATCGAGTGGTTTTATTCTCTGGGGAATGCCCCGCTCGGCAACGAAGAAAACAATACCAACCTAGCTGGGTGCAAGCAAAATCGCCTGTTCAGAGGGCATGTTTAAGCTCAAGTGAATTAAGGGTCGCCAAGGAGGCCGATTGCTGGGCCGGCGATGATGCTGGATGAGCTCGGGGAGCTCTTCCGTCCTGAGCTTCGATGGTGGCTGTCCAGGAACGCTGATCCGCTCTGGTTTAGAAGGGTGGTTCCTCCTCCCGGGTTGTCTCCTCCGGGGTCGGGGCGGTACGGCGTTTGTTGACCCGTTGGGCACGACGTTGCATAAACGACTGTGCATTCATCACCAGGTTCAGGTCCCCACGGGTTTTCCTCAGATGATGCCTACGACACAGGCACTGCAGGTTACTGGGGGTGGTGGGACCCCCGTCGGTGTGGTTGAGCACGTGATCGACATCGCAGGCCTCGGCATCGATCCCGCAGTCCTCCGGTCCCCGACAGGTCCCGTCCCTGCTTTTCACGGCCCGGATGATTTCCTCGGTGGGTCGGTAGGCCAGGGTGGTGGTGTGGGCGGGGGGTGTCCATGGTGCGGGTGTGGGTGATCCGTTCGGCCCAGCGTCGGGCCTGGCGGTCATCGAGGTAGCCGGCTCCTGCGAGATAGGTCGGGGTGTCACCGTCTGGTCCGTAGAGGTTGTACACCACCTTCGGGCTGTGCATCGTCCCGCGGAGCAGCCCCAGCAGGGCGTCATGCAGGGTGGTGTCCTCGGCGGTGGCGGTGGTTTTGAGGATGGTGTGGATGTCCAGGGCGTCATCGGCGGCGAGCACCGCCTGGATCTGGGTGTGTCCGGTGCCGGTGGTGCGGAAGTGGATGCCCAGGGCTCTTGGGTGGGTGTCGTGTTCGGCGGCCGGGGGGTCGAGTTCGGTGAGGAGGTGGCGTAAGGAACCGGCGGATGGTTGTCGGCCCCGGGGGGGCTTCCGCTGGCCGGGTGGGGGTGAGGAAGGTGGTGAGGTGCTTATCGATCTCGGTGATGATGTCGGGGTCGTCCACGGCGATCAAGGGCGTGTTCGATGGCGCGCAGCCTGGGGTAGTCGAGCAGGCCGAGGTTGTGGTTGGGGGCAGCCAGCACCGGGTAGTGGCGCAGGAGTTGGACAATCGACAGCCAGGTCAGTGTGGTGGTTGTGCTCAAGGAGGTGCGGGCGGCGAGGTGGGAGGTGGTGGTGTCGATATCGGCGTCGTCGTCTGGGGTGACACTTGTCCAGAAGGTGAGGTCCTGGCGGTTGCGGTGGGTGGTCCAGTGTGCGGCGGGGTCGGTGGGGCGGTAGTAGGGGTGTGGGGTGGTGTGCATAGGTGTTCCTGGGCAGGCTCGTGCATGGAATGTGTGTTCGATATCGAAGCTGGGGCATGGCCCGGACATGCCCACCACACTGGGGGCGGTTCAGCTACATAAGACCATGTGGGAAGATGATCTGAAGGGGCACCCGTTCGGCAAATTGTGAACAAATGCACATTCGAACACCCCCCGGGGAAATTGTGCCCAATCCGCGTTTCGGAGATTTGCCGGGGAATGCATCCCTGCCCAGATCCCTCTAACCCTGCCTGGGAAATGTTCCTTTCCGGGCAGGAGTCGCCCCTTCGGTGCTTTAAATCTCAGATCCCTTCAGGGGACGTGTTCCCGGTAAGGTTCTCAGCCTTTAATCAGTTAAGGTGATGGGTGGGATGATGCCTCGATTATGGCGCAGGAATTGACGCGTGGGCGCGGAAAGTCGGACCGGTAATTTTGCGGCCCAATTTATGGCTCAATGGCTTAGGTCACAAGGTGTTTTTGCTTTGGAGTGTCCGAATTCCCATGTTTATTTCTGATCTCCCTGAAGTGGAGATGAAACATTGTTGACTTTACAACGATTGTATTAATGTCAGGTGTTTCTAATGTGTTTGTGGAGTCATTGTCGGTTGAGGCCGATATGTTGGTCTCAGTGTCAATAATGAGTGAAAGTGTGGAGATTATGGCGAAGCGGGTACAGGTGTCGCGCGGATTCCGTCAGATGATGGCGGCTGTGGCGGCGTCTTCGCTATTGCTGGTGGGATGCACCATTGATCGTGATGGTGACTCTGGGGCCGCCGATACCTCCGGTGCTCATGTGGCCGACACCTATTCTCCACCGCAGTTCTCCGTGAAGGATGGCGCCACCGACATCAGCCCCGGTGTTCCCATAACCGTCGAGTCTGAGAGTGGCCTGGAGAAGGTCACCATGACCAATGAGGAGGGCGGTCAGGTTGAGGCTGAGCTCGCCTCAGATGGTCGTAGCTGGACCACCACTGAGGAACTCGGTTATAGCCGCACCTACACGGTGGCGGTCACTGACGCTCGGGGCGAAAGCACTAGCATCACTTTCCAGACTGCAACTCCGGTAGCCACCTCCGGGGTGGCTCTTTCCCCGTTGGCGGACTCCACTGTCGGTGTCGGCCAGGCCATTGGTTTCCGTTTCGCCAATCCGGTCGATGATCGACAGGCCGCGCAGGATGCCATCGAGGTCAAGACCGAGCCGGCGGTTGAGGGCGAATTCTTCTGGCTCAATAATTCTGAGGTTCGTTGGCGCCCCGCCGAGTACTGGGAGCCGGGCACGAAGGTTTCCGTCACCGCTGATATCTACGGTGTTGATCTCGGCAATGGCTATTACGGCGGCGAAGACAACGCCACCAACTTCACCATCGGTGACCGGGTGATCACTGAGATCGATGACAACACCAAAACCATGACGGTCTACCGCAATGGTGAGGCACTGCGCACCATTCCGGTTTCCCTGGGCCGCGATAACGCCACCTGGGCAACCCCGAATGGCACCTATATCATCGGCGATGAATATGAGCAGCTGCTGATGGACTCCACCACCTTCGGGCTGGGCTATGACCAGGGTGGATATAGCACCATGGTGGATTACGCCACCCAGATGTCCTACTCCGGCATCTATGTTCACGCGGCTCCCTGGTCGGTGGGACAGCAGGGGCACAGCAACACCTCCCATGGTTGCATCAATGTCTCCACTGAGGCTGCCGCCTGGTTCCAGGATGTGGTCAAACGTGGCGACATTGTCACCGTGAAGAACACCGTGGGTGAGACCCTCTCCGGATATGACGGGCTGGGCGATTGGAATATTCCCTGGTCGGTCTGGGGTAAGGGCAACGTCGACGAAACCTCTGCCTGGTAGAGCGGTGAAATCCGGAACAAAGGGTTGAGTTCGGGTTCCGCGCGTTTGGGATACCCTCCCTGCTTTCCCCCAACATGGGGGCAGGTGGGAGGGTATTTTTATTTTCACATCTCCCTCAGTTTGACCGAGGTTCAGGCATTTTGACCGGGGATCTGACCCCTTGGTGTCCCATTTGATGGAGAGGGTTGCCCTCTCGAGCATTTGGTCCTGGGTGTGAGCGGGGTCCCTGAGGTATGGCATTGTGGCTTACTTTGCCCAGATTTGGTGAGCCAATGCTAACCTAACGACGTTCGCCTCCTGCGGGCTGTTGTGCCGAGTGGGAGGCCCTCATTCCACGTTGTCTCCCATCGAGAATGGAGTTCTTCTTGAGCACTTCGACCCGAAAGATCCTCGCCGCAGCACTGGCGGGCATCACCGCACTGGCCCTGGTGTCCTGCTCTGCTGAGGAGAACACCGCCGAGGAAAACACCGCCACCGTCACCGACAGCAGCGGGGATTCGGACAGCTCCGATGAGCAGGGCACCTGGCCCCGCACCGTTACCCATGAGCTGGGGGAGACCGTCATCGAGGAGAAGCCGGAGCGGATCGCCAACACCGCCCTCTCCATCACCGGCATCATGCTCGCGATGGATGCCCCGCTGGCCGCCAGTGCTGCCGCCGGTGTCAGTGGGATGACCGATGACAAGGGTTTTTTCACCCAGTGGGCTGATATCGCAGATGAGCGAAACGTTGAGGTGCTCTATGACAGCCTCGAGTTCGACATGGAATCCCTGATCGCCGCCGACCCGGATCTGGTGATTCTCTCGGTCTCCGGCAATGACTCCGTCGCTGACCAGTATGAGGAGATTTCCGCGGAATTCCCGACCATCGCGGTGGACTATTCCAAGCAGACCTGGCAGGAACTGGCCACTGAGCTGGGTGAGGCTCTGGGCCTGGAGACAGAGGCCGAGGAGGCCATCGCCGAGTTCGATGACTATGTCGCCGCCGGTGCCGAGAAGATCCAGGCCCCGGAGGGTGGCGTGTCCATCGTCTCCTATAACGGCCCGGGTGGGGATCAGGGCATCGGCAAGGTCACCGGTCCGCACGCTGAGCTGTTGGAGGCCCTGGGACTGAGCATCGTCGAGGCTCCGGAGGATCTGGACACCAGTGAGCAGAAGCGTTCCGACTTCGCCTTCGTCAGCTTCGAAAACCTCTCCCAGTCCGCCACCGGTGACGCCGTCTTCCTGCTCCGCGGCACCGAGCAGACCGTCGATGAGTTCAAGGGGGAAGCTGTCCTGGCGAACCTTCCGGCGGTGCAGAACGATGCCGTCTACCCGCTGGGTGAGAATTCCTTCCGCGTGGACCCCTTCTCCGGCCGTGAGATCGTCGACGCTGTCGTCGCCGCACTCTCCTGAGCCGTTGTGGAAAGCCGAATTTAAGTAGTGTCCCCCCATCCTCAACATCCTGCTGCCCCGGGCTCCGAGACTTTCTCGGCCCCCGGGGCAGCAGGATTTGCCGCCAACCCCCGCAGCCCCCGTAACTCGCTTATCGACGCCCCCGCAAGCCCGGCGACCCAGGGCGCGGGACGGGCCGGTTTCCGTTCCCTGGGGCTGATCATTCTGGCGGTGCTGATCCTGCCGCTGGCGGTGTTGAGTCTGATGGTCGGCTCCCGGGTCATTGAGCCGACTGTGGTCATCGACGCCCTCCGGAACTTCCAGGCAGGCGATGATGAGCACCTGATCATCCGGGAACTGCGCCTGCCGCGTACCATTCTCGCGGTGCTGGCCGGGGCCTGTCTGGGTCTGGCCGGTGCGCTGATGCAGTCCCTGACCCGCAATGCTCTGGCAGAACCCGGCACTCTGGGGGTCAACGCCGGCGCCGCCGCAGGTGTGGTGCTGGGTCTGGCCTTCACGGGTGCCGCCAGCATCTTCGTCTACGTCTGGTTCGCTTTCCTGGGTGCCGGCATCGCCTCGGTGATCGTGCATCGCCTGGGGCGGGCGGGGGAGCAGGGTGTCAACCCGGTGCGTCTGGTTCTGGCAGGGGCCGGGCTCTCGGTGATGGTGCAGTCTCTGACCACGATCATGGTGCTCGCGGATCCGGAGGGGATCTATGATTCCTTCCGCTCCTGGATGACGGGTTCCCTGGAGGGCCGCGGCTGGGAGTCCCTGCCGGTGGTGGCTGCTTCGTTGCTCTTCGGCGCAGTACTCTGCCTCTGGCTCAGCGGACCTTTGAATTCGGTGTCGCTGGGTACGGACTTGGCTGCCTCACTCGGGGTGAATATCCGCCTGACCTGGTCGGGTACTAACCTGGCGATACTCATTTTGGCGGGTGCGGCCACCGCAGCGGTCGGGCCGATCGCCTTTGTCGGTCTGGCGGCACCGCATATCGCCCGTTACCTGGTGGGACCCGATCACCGCTGGTTGCTGCCCTATTCTGCGCTGATCGCTGCACTGGTGCTGCTGTTGGCGGATATTCTCGGCCGGGTGGTGGTCTTTCCCGGTGAGCTGGGAGCGGGCATCATGACGGCCCTGATTGGGGCACCCTTCTTCATTCTGCTGGTCCGACGTGGCAAGGTGGCTGGCCTGTGATCAGCACTGACACCCGAGAACGTGCGGCACCGGGCATGCTGCGGCTGCGGTTCGGCCGCGCCCATCTGGGCACCAGCCGCCGCACCCTGATCCTGGGGGTGGTGCTGTTGGCCGCACTCCTGGGCCTGACGCTGGGTTCCCTGGCCTCGGGCAGCATCACCCTGGGTTTCGGGGAGATATTCGCGGCCCTCGGGCATCAGGCTGGGGAGGCGCGCACCGAGAAGATCATCTGGGATATCCGCCTGCCCCGGGTTGTCACCGGGATTACGGTGGGCCTGGCGTTGGGTGCGGCCGGTTGTGTCTTCCAGTCAGTGTCCCGTAATGCGCTGGGCTCCCCGGACATCATCGGTTTCACCACCGGGGCCGCGACCGGGGCGGTGGTGCAGATCGTGTTCTTCGACCGCGGTTCCACCGCCACGGCCCTGGCCGCGGTGACCACCGGCATGATCACCGCGCTGGTGGTGTACCTGTTGTCCCGGAAGCGGGGCAGCAGTGGCGGCAGTCGGTTGGTGCTCATCGGCATTGGTGTGGGTGCGATGCTCAGTGCGGTCAACACCATGGTGCTGGCGTACGGGGAGTTGGATCTGACGGTCAAGGCCCGGATCTGGTTGTCTGGTTCGCTGAACTCCCGGGCCTGGTCGGATGCCATGCCGGTGTTGCTCACGCTGTTGATTGCACTGCCGCTGCTGATCTGGTTGAGTCGGAGTCTCGATGTCCTCGAGATGGGCGATGATCAGGCTCAGCAGTTGGGGGTCAACACCGAGAAGGTGCGTCTGGCCACCATGGTTCTGGGTGTCGCCCTGACTGCGGCGGCGGTGGCGGCCGCCGGCCCGATCGCCTTCATTGCGCTGGCTGCGCCGCAGCTGGTGCGCCAACTGACCCGCGCCGCCAAGGTGCAGGTCATCTCCTCAGCCCTGGTGGGTGCTGTTCTGCTGGTCGCCGCTGACCTGGTGTCGGTGCATCTGCCGGTCAACATCGCCATGCCGGTGGGCCTTACCACCGGTCTGATCGGTGGGCTTTATCTTCTTCTGCTGCTCAGCCGACAAAAGGCGGTGTGATGCAGTTTCACTTTTCCCGAAAGGACCCCCACATGGAAGAACTGGCACTCAAACACACCCCGGTGCAGGACCCGCTGCAGGCGGTCGACGTGGTGCTGGGCTATGACAACCACACTGTCAGCCAGGGGCTCAATGTCTCGATCCCGGACCGTTCCTTCACCGTGATCATCGGCCCCAACGCCTGCGGCAAATCCACCCTCCTGCGTTCCCTGGCGCGGTTGCTGAGCCCCAAGGCCGGCACCGTGCTTCTCGACGGCCGGGACATCGCCACCCAGCCCTCCCGGGACGTCGCCAAGCGACTCGGCCTGCTACCGCAGAGCTCGGTCAGCCCCTCCGGCATCACCGTCCGCGATCTGGTGGCCCGGGGCCGTTACCCGCACCAGTCCATGCTGCGGCAGTGGTCCGCCACCGATGACACCGCCATCAACGCCGCCCTTGAGGCCACCGGTGTCAGTGAACTGCGGGACCGCAAGGTTGATGAGCTTTCCGGCGGCCAGCGGCAGCGGGTCTGGCTCTCCCTGGTGCTGGCGCAGGAAACCCCGTTGCTGCTGCTGGATGAACCGACCACCTACCTCGACATCACCCATCAGCTGGAGGTACTCAACCTCTGCCGTCGTCTCCACAACACCGGGGACTACACCCTGGTGGCGGTGCTGCATGACCTCAACCTGGCTTTCCGCTACGCCACCCACCTGATCGTGATGAAGGATGGCAGGGTGATCACCGAGGGGCTGCCGGAGGACATCGTCACCGCTGAGCTGATGGAGGAGGTCTACGGCATCAAGTCGATCTGCATCCCGGACCCGGTGACCGGTCGCCCCATGATCGTGCCCACCGAGGAAGCTCCGACCCGGTGAATCAGGACCCTCAGGCAGCCCAGGTCACCCCGCCGCACACCCTGCGTCCCTGGTCGCTGCCCCAGGCACAGTCACCTGCGCTGGTGGAGTTGCAGCGCCGCCTGGCTGCCGGGGAAAGTGCGACCGAGCTGGTGGCGGAGTTCCTGGCTGGGGGAACCCCGGTGTTGGAGGATGCTGAGGAAGCCGGACAGGTGCTGGTGACCTTCGCCTGGCAGGGGCAGGCACCGCACGGTGTACTACTGCAGAGCAACCGGCTGAATGACATCCTCGATCCCGGGGACACCCTCATGGCGCAGCTCCCCGGCACCGACCTGCATGTTCTCACCCTCAGTCTCCCCGAGGACTGGATCGGTGGCTACCAGTTCCTGGTCCTGCCGGAAGCTCTCCGGACCCCGAAACTGCACACCGGGGCGGACCGCCCCTACCTCGCGCGCCTGCGTGCCGGACTCTGTGGGGACCCCCATGCCCGGGAAACCGCGCAGGCAAAGCGTGGCACGGTGGCCCAGGCGGTGGGGAGGGGGCCTGCCGCCACCACCTTTCGCCTTGATCAGGGGGAGCGTCCCGGAGCGGAGCTGAGGGTGGAAAGCAGCAGCGTGTCGAGCGTGGCCAACGGGATTGAGCTGACGCTGCATCGCTGGTCCCACCCTGAGGCACCGGAGGACGGCCCCACCTGTCTCTTCCTGGACGGGGAGGTGTGGCAGCGTCAGTACCCGATCCTGCCGGCCCTGTTGGCGGAGATGGAAAGTGGACACCTGCCACCCATGCATGTGCTCCTGCTGGAATCGGGTGGACCCCGGCAGCGCCAATTGGACTACCTGGGCACCCCCGAGCAGATTCGCCAGTTCCTGCTCACCATATCGGCGGCCGGTGGGGTGGGGGAGAAGTCCCCGCTGATCATCTGCGGCCAGAGTCTGGGTGGGCTTTTCGCGATGCGGGCCACTACCTTCCATCCGGACCTGGTGGCCGCCGGTATCGCCCAATCACCCTCCCTCTGGTGGCCCATCGGTGGACAGTTCCGGGAGCACCGCGGGCAGTGGTTCCGGGAGCGTGCCGCAGCGGTCAAGGCCGCTCGTGAAGGAAAGGGGCAGGCGCCTACACCCTTGGTGCTGCACAATGGTCTGCTGGAATGGGATCTGGCTGATGATGTCCGTCATGCCGCCGCCCTCCTGGAGATCGAGGGGACGTTGATCGAACACCGCCAGTTCTCCGCTGGGCATGAAGTGCTGTGGTGGCAGCAGGCCCTCCCGGAGGCACTGGTGGCGACCACCACCCACCTGCACCTCTAGGGCAGGCACCGGAGGGAGCTGCGCCGAGTTCAACAGGCATGATGGGGGTATGGCTTCCTCCTTACAGCTGTCCATACTCGACCGCGCGAATCTCCGTAAGGGCGCTGATGATACCTCCGCCCTGCATTCTGCGGTGGCTCGGGCACAACAGGCGGAGACGTTGGGGTACCACCGTTTCCTGCTCGCCGAACATCATGGTGTGCCCGGTATCGCCGGATCCACCCCGACCCTGCTGGCCACCGCCGTGGCTGCGGCAACCAGCACCATCCGGGTCGGTACCGCCGGGATCATGATGGCGGCCCACCAACCTCTGGTGATCGCGGAGCAGATCCTCACCCTGGCGGCACTCTTCCCGGGGCGTATCGACGCCGGGATCGGTCGCTCCCTCGGCTTCACCCCTAAGGTTCGTCAGGCACTGCACCAGGCAGATGACGCCGATGGGAACTTCCCGGCGGAGCTGGCAGAGCTCAAGGATTTTCTGCAGGGCAGGGGCACGGTGCGTGCCATGCCGGAACTCAGGCAGGTACCACCGCTCTATGTGCTGGCCAACAGCCACTCCATCAAGGCTGCGGCAGAAGCCGGCCTGGGTGTCATTGTCGGGGGTCCCAAACTCTTTCAACGTGACACCACCAGGCATGAGGGGTTGGAGAATTATCGCCGGCACTTCCGTCCCTCCGCCATGCTGGACACACCCCATGCGATCATCGCCGCCAATATTGCGGTGGCCGACAGCAGGGAGGAGGCCCGGCAGTTGCTGCTGCCGGAGGCCTGGGCCTTGGCCATGTCACGACGCAGCGGCACCTTTGAACCCCTGCAGTCTGCAACGGAGCTGAATCTGGATCTGGTGTCCCCGCGGGACCGGGAAAGAATCGAGGCCAACATCAGCTCTGCCGTCTACGGCACCCAGGGTGAGGTGGGTGCCCAGTTGGCGGATCTGCTGGAATTCACCGGGGTGGAGGAGGTCGTGCTCACCGGCGGGATGTGGGATGAAGTAGGACAGGCCCGCTCGGATGAACTCCTCGCGGGCCTGCTGTGATTTCTGCTGCGCTGCTTAGTCGCTGAGCAGCTGGCGGGAGGCCAGTTCACGGTAGAGATCACTGCGTTGCAGCAGTTCACGGTGGGTGCCGCGGGATTCGACCTGCCCATCCTGCATGACGATGATCTGGTCGGCATCGGTCACCGTGGAGAGTCGGTGCGCGACCACGATGAGGGTGCGTCCCCGGGCGGTGGTGTTGATCGCGTCGAGAATCAACTGCTCATTCTGGGAGTCCACGGCTGCCGTAGGTTCATCAAGCAGCATGATCGGGGCATCACTGAGCAGCACCCTGGCCAGGGCCAGCCGCTGACGCTCACCCCCGGAGAGGCTGACGCCACGTTCCCCGAGAGGGGTGTCCAGGCCTTCATCACCTTCGAAGCGTTTCTCCAGATTCACGTGCCGCAGTGCATCCCAGCACTGCTCATCGCTGGCATCAGGGGCAGCCAAGTGGAGGTTATAACGCACCGAACCAGCCAGCACCGGCGCGTCCTGCTCGACATAGCCGATGGCGCCACGTAGGCTTTCCCGACTGATCTCGGTGATCGGGTGGCCGTCGATGATGATTTGCCCGGCGTTGGGATCATAGAAACGTTCCAGCAGGGATAAGGTGGTGGATTTTCCGGCACCGGAAGGCCCGACCAGGGCGGTCATGGTGCCAGCGGGAACGGTGAAGGAGACATCCTTGAGGATGGGCCCATTTTCCTCATAGCCGAACTCAACCCCATCGAAGATGACCTCACCCTCGGTGAGCTGGACCTCCCTGCCGTCGACGGGTTCCGCCGCGCTATCCAGAACCTGGTGGATACGGGTCAGGGCACCGAGTGCACTGCGCACGGTGGTGACTGCGCCGAAAAGTGTGCCCAGGGGCATCGCCACCATGAAGAGGAAAAGGACGAAGGTGACCAGGTCTGCGACGGCGATATCTCCATTGGCCACCCGCACACCACCGATTCCGAGCACCGCCAGGAAAGAAATCTGCATGGCGGCGCCGGCCATCGGCCAGAGCAGTGCCTCGATCTTGGCGATCTTCAGACTGGCCCGGAAGGCCTTGTGTGCCTGGCCGTCCAATTCCTCATTCATCCGGCCCTGTGCATTGTGCGCACGGATGGTTCGAATGGCCCCCAGGGAGCGTTCCATGTCGGCGCCGAGATCGCCCAGGGCTTCCTGGGTCTGCACGGTGTATTTCTGGATCAGGGAGCTGACCGAGACCATCACTGTCATGGTCAACACCAGCACCCCGAGAACCACACCCAACATCAGGGGATCCAGCAACGCCATGAGGATGACGGCACCGACGATGGTGACCACCGAACCGAGGGCATCGACCAGTCCGCCGGTGATCGCGGTACGGACCAGGGTGGTGTCCGAACCGATGCGGGTGACCAGGTCACCGGTGCGCTGATTATCGAAGGTCTGGATCGGTAGTCGCAGCATCCGGGATATCAGCTGACGGCGGGTGGTGAAGACCGCGGACTCCGCGGTGCGTCCCAAGAGATACATCTGTACCGCGCCGAGCACGCTGGCGACGATGAGCAGACCGATCAGGGTCCAGACATAAGGGGCGATCGCATTCTCACCGACCGAGCTGATCAGCCTGTTGATCACCATCGGCTGGGCCAGGCTGACCGCTGCGGAGACCGCCGAGAGAATGATCGCGGCGATCAGCGGCACCTTGTGGTTGCGCAGCATCAGCCAGAGTGCCCGCAGCGGTGGGGTGGTGGATGGTGGGAGGTTGAGCTTCTTCTTGTCCGCAGCCGTCGGGGTATGTCCGGTTGGGGTGCTTTGAGCTGGGGTGTCAGCCACGGCGATCCTGTTCAGGGGTAGTTCGGAGACATGAAACAGTCATGTTACTAGATGATGACGTGTCAATCATTTTGGTGAATCTCCGCTACCGCGAACCCGTGGCGTCCCCCGGGTAACTGCTGCCCTGTTTAATGGGCGGTGATGGCTTCCACCGGCATCCAGATCTCACAGGTGGCCTGGGTGAAATCGGCATTGTGTTCCAGCAGCGTCATGAGGGAGGGGCCGGGGCGCAGCTGCCAGGGGTTCGAGGGGAACCAATTGGTGGCGCTGGCGGCCCAGGCATTCTGCACGGTCTCCGGATGCGGCCCGGAGGTCTGGAACACCACCCATTCACCGGCAGCCACCCGGTGAGTATCCAGATCCGCTGGTGGGGTAGCGGGGGAGACCACGCAAGCGCCATGCAGATAGGTCAGTTCGGTGCCCTCTGGGGAGTCCTGCTCAGTGCCGATGGTCACCCCGAAGACCCCAGGTGGCACACCCTCCGGCGCATTAGCCGCCAACTCACGAAGACGTTGGTGCTGCTCCGCGCTCAACGCACGGACATGCTCGAGGATATGCGGATTGGCTCCCTCGTAGATCAACGGAACGGTTGCTGCGTAACCGGCGAAAGTGATCTCCGGGCAGGTGAGGATTCGGACATTCATGGGGGTGCTTCCTTCCACGGTGAGAGAAAATCTCAGAACTTGTTGGTTGCTGATCGGTCCACCCTGCTCCCGCACCATGGCCGGGCTTTTCCCGTGCACCGTGCGGAAAGCACGGTTGAAAGCCTCGGTGGAGCCATAACCGTGGCGGACCGCGACGTCGAGAAGCGAATCGCCGGTGGTCAGCAGATCCCCGGCGGCCCGGGTCATATGACGACGCCGCAAGTACTCCGAGACGGGCATACCGGACAATGCGGAGAACATCCGCCGTAGATGATAACCGGTGATCCCGTGCTCCCGGGCGATCTGCTCGATATCGATCTCGGCATCAGCTCCCTGGGAAAGTTGTGCCTCGATGTGCTCGATGAGGTGATTGAGTGAACTGATCATGAACACCATTGTCTCCTCTTCCGCAGGGGGTGAACCCGATCATCGGCGACGGGTTGGATCGGAAAGCCCGAAGGGCCTGGGAAGGCAAAAGGTCCACATCTCCGGAAACGCCTAGGCGTACCAGAGATGTGGACCGGGGGGATCCCAGCGCTCAAGCCCCCAGATATGGGCCAGGTGTGTTAATTCTCGCGGTAGTCAGCCGGGTTGCTCAGCTTCGAGGCCGCAGCCTCATCCAGGTAGACCACGACATTGGGGTGGCGCTGCAGGATGGTGACCGGCCACTCCCGGCGGGCCTTGCCCTCCACCAGTTCACGCACCGCATCAGCTTTGCCCTCACCCAGTGCAATCATGACGATGCTGCGGGCCTCCATGATGGTGCCCAGCCCCTGGGTCAGTGCCAGCTTGGGAACCTGGGAGACATCGCCATCGAAGAAACGGGCGTTATCGTGCCGGGTCTGCTCGGTCAGCGCAATCGTCCGGGTGCGGCTGTCCTGGGTGGAGCCGGGTTCATTGAAGGCGATGTGGCCGTTGGAGCCCACGCCCAGGATCTGAAAGTCCACACCCCCGGCAGCTTCAATGGAATCGTCATAGTCCCGGGCCTCGAGCTCGGGGATCTCCGCCAGGCCGTTCGGACCATGGACTGCACCCTCGGCGAAATCCACCTGGGAGGAGAAATGACGGTCAATGAAGTTGAAGTAGCGCTCCGGATGATCAGCCCTGATGTTGACGTATTCGTCAAGCATGAATGCCTGGGAATCGGCGAAGCTCAGGCCCTCTTCCCGGTGGCGGCGGATCAGCTCTGCGTAGACCGGCAGCGGACTGGAACCGGTGGCGACACCCAGCACTGCGGCAGGCTTTTCCTTCAGCAGTGCCTCGATGGTGTCAGCGACCTCGGAGCCGATGGCCTGGGCGTTGGGCTTGATGAGAACCTTCACGGATTTTCTCCTGCACCAGAGGGGAGCCGCCTCGAAGCGGATCTGCACCGGTGGTGTCCTGTTGTTGGGGGGGGTGGTGTGGGCAGTTGAAGTGAGACAACGCGGAATGTCCGGGACCGTAGGATCGCGGTGATTCCCACGTCGGAATTTGCTTAGTTTAACACCGCTCTTATCGACGCCTCCCTGATACCCGGCGGCAGTCCCCGGGCAGGGGGAGTCACCCGCCATGCCGCTGCAGAAAAAGGGAAAGAAAAAACGAAGCCCGGACATTAAAAATAATGTCCGGACCTCGTCCGTAGGGGTGGCTGACGGGGCTCGAACCCGCGACACCCAGGATCACAACCTGGTGCTCTACCAGCTGAACTACAGCCACCATTGCTGCTCTCGGCAGCGAGAACAAGCTTAACTCATGGCCGCCGAATCACAAAAACCGCTGGTAGGACGCGGTTGCGGCCCGGGCTGCCTCATGCGCTTCGGTGGAGGTGGGGCCGGGGTATGGGACGAAGGTGCTGCGGCGGTAATAGTCCAGCTCGCGGATCGACTCGACGATATCGGCCAGGGCGCGGTGGGCCAGGCCCTTCGGGGGCTGGTTGTAGTACACCTTGGGGTACCAGCGGCGTGCCAGCTCCTTGATGGAGGATACGTCGATCATGCGGTAATGCAGGGCCTGGTCCAGTCGGGGCATCTGCTCCCGGAGGAAGGCGCGGTCCGTGGCGATGGAGTTGCCGGCCAGGGGGGCGGGGCGGTCTGGATCGCAGTGCTCGGCGATCAATTCCAGAACCGCATCCTCGGCCTCTGTCATGGTGATGCTGGACTCGCGGATCTGGGCCGCCAGACCATTCTCATTGTGCATATTGGTGACGAAGTCATCCATCTCCGCCAGCTCTTCCTCGGTCGCGTGCACCACCAGGTCCACACCTTCGCCGAGAATATTCAGATCAGCATCGGTGATCAGGGCGGCGATCTCCACGATCACGTGCCGGTGGATGTCCAGGCCGGTCATCTCCAGGTCGATCCAGGCCAGGCGGTCATTCTTGGCGGGAGTGGTGGCCGGGGTTGTTTCAGTCATCTTCATCCGTTCTCGCAGTTCCGGGCAAGGCACCCTCGATCTAATCATGGCCCCACAAAAAAGGGTCCACAAATCGGCAATCCTGAAAATAGATTTTATTTAGGCTTAAATAGTGATGAGTTTCTGCTTGATTCCCCAGCTGGGGTGGACAAGGCTGGCTCTATGAAGAACCCCACCTGGCCGCTCCTTCCCGGGATACTGGTCTCCGTCATCGCCCTTTCCACGGTCTCAACCGCCACCGCTGACACCCCACGGCGGTCGAGCCATGGATCCTCCGTTTCGACCCTGGTGCCCGCCACCGAAAGCAGGGAGGATGCCAGACTCCGCGATTCCATCCTGGACTACCACCTTCGCAATGGCCACGAGCTCAACCCCCAGCTTCAGGAACTGGCCGATGTCTGGCTACGGCAAACCCTCGAAGGGAAGACCAACTTCGATGACTGGGACCAGTCCCTGGTCTACAGCGACGAGGGGGAAGCGGTGGGGTATATCGCCCGGCAATATCTGCGACATGCGGATGCGAGTATCGCTCGACTCAATAAACGCACCCCGACATACCCTCAGCTCATGCAGGTGGGCGTGGCCACCGGCCAAGATGCGCGCTACGTCTACGCCGTGGAAACCTTCCTGCTCGCAGAACAATGACACTTCCTTTGCCGAAGGGGTGCGTCGATACCCTTTCTGCGGGGCTTAACCCATCTTGGAGTAGAACCAGCCCATCACCGGAGAGAGCAACCCGATCGGGGCATAAGCGGAGACGGTGTTCATCGCCTTTGACAGCGGACCAGGCACCACCCGACGTTTATTCTTCGACATCGCCTCCAGGGTCTCCGCCGAACAGGACTCATAGGTGGTCCACAAGAAATCAGGAACCACCTTATCCACGATCGACTGTTCTGCTGCCGGGATCTCATTCGCCCGCACCGGACCCGGGGCCAGCAAGGTGCAGTGCACGCCGGTGCCCTTGAGTTCATAATGCAGAGCTTCGGTGAAAGCATTCACCCCAGCCTTGGTGAGCACATACGTGGCGTTATTCGGGATCGGCACATTGCCTGCCGCGGAGCCCACATTGCAGATCGCACCCTCGCCCCGCTCCACCATGGCGGGCAACACCGCATGGGTCAGCTCAAATACCGCGGTGGCGTTGAGATGGAACTGGGTCTGCTCAAACTCCCAATCCTGCTTCAGGAAAGGACCGAAACTGGCCACCCCGGCCGAATTGACCAGAATGTTGATCTCCCTTTCCTGAATCACCTCGACCAGACCAGCGAGCTCATCCGACTTCGACAGGTCCGCAGCATGAACCTCAACAATCACCCCATGCGCCGCCTGCAGCTCATCCGCCAGTTCCTGCAGCACCTGCTCGCGGCGGGCAACGATGATCAGGTTATGGCCGAACCTGGCCAGATCGCGGGCCATGGCCTCGCCGATACCCTGACTGGCGCCGGTGATCAGGGCTCGGGTATTCGCGCCGGGAGTGGGAAGCGGCATGGGTTAAATCCTTCGGGTCGATGACTGGGTCGTGCTCTGTCCAACGCTAATCGACACCGCGCTGGTGTGGGGAGAGGCGGGGTGCGGGAGGACTTCTCGGGAAAAGGAAAACAGGTCACGGGGGAGTTGTGAACATCCCCTGGTGACCTGTATTTGGGTGCCCCCAGCAGGATTCGAACCCGCGACCTGAAGGGTAGAAACCTTTTGCTCTAATCCACTGAGCTATGGGGGCTGTAGGAACCATGCATCTAAGGCTGCATGGTTTCCGAGCAATCACTTTAGCGCACTGAATCAAGTGGGGGCCAAATGGTCGTGGTGACCTGTATCTCCTCCATGTCACTGACTAGGGATTAATCAGTTCTGAACACTAGGGTGAAAACCATGGTGGAACCTGAAGGCAGCGGCTCCCGGCCCACCGCCGGGAACGGTGCAGAAGTAAATTCAACATCCAGTCCGCAGGCTGTGCCTGCCCCGAAGAAGACCCAGATACCGGATAGCCCGCCCCCGAAAAAGCCTGGTGGGTCGAAGGTGCGGGGCAGTTGGCCGCTGTACCTGATCATCGTGGCGGTTGCCGGGATCGTCGGCACGCTCATTTCCTGGGGTTTCCTGGCCGGCAACCTCGCTGCCCTGGGACTACCGGACCCGGGTCCGATCACCACTGCAGGTCTGCCCTTCTTCCGGGCGGCAGGATGGATCTTCGCTTCCCTGGCGGCTGGTTCCTTCCTCTTCTCCGCCTTCCTCATCTCCCCGAAGGTCCCGGCGCAGTCACCTGCCGCGGGAGGGAAGAAGAACAGACGTTCCTTCTTCGCCCCTCCCTCCGACCAGACAGCCGGGGAGGATGAGAATGAAACCCCGGCGACCCCGGAGTCCGTGGTAGCGGCCCGCGACCGGGACACCGCAGCCCGACTCAGTGCCGCCCCACTGACGGTGGATGGTCACCTGGCGTCCCGGGCAGGTTCGATCGCGGCGATCTGCTTCGGACTGATCGGCATACTCATGATCCCCCTGGTGCTTTCCGACGTCTCGGGTCAGCCCTTCAGCGTGGCGGTACAGCCTGCAGGCTGGGGCACCGCCCTGGATCAGGTCGCTGAGGCAGTGGCCTGGCAGTGGGCGGCGATCTTCGCCCTGATCACCGGTGTGGCCGGACTATTCACCCGAAAGTGGATCACCCAGCCGCTGCTCTTCCTCGGTTCGATCCTGATGATCATTCCCCTGGGCCTGGAGGGACACTCCGCTTCAGGCGGAAACCATGACTACGGCACCAACTCACTGCTCTTCCACATGCTTTTCCTGGTGCTGTGGATCGGTGGTCTGATGGCACTGCTGGCGCATGGCCGTCGCCTCGGCCCGGATCTGGATCTGGCGCTGGAACGCTACTCCAAGATCGCCTTCGTGGCGATCATCGCGATGGCGGCATCCGGCCTGGTCAACGCCGGCGTCCGAATCCAATGGTCGGACTGGTTCACCAGTAACTACGGCCTGCTGGTGGTGGCCAAGACCGTCGGTGTGATCATCCTGGGACTCTTCGGCCTGCTGCACCGCCAGCGCACCATCCCCCGGATCAAGGCTGCCGCAGATAAGCGAGGCCTTTTCCTGCAGGTGGCTTTTGTGGAGCTGCTGGTCATGGCCGCAGTCACAGGTGTGGCCATCTCCATGGGCCGCACCCCGCCGCCCGCCCCGGAGAACATGGACCTTTCGGTGATGGCCATCGCGGTGGGTTGGGACCTGCCCAAGGAACCGACGCTGAGCAGTGTGTGGACGATGTGGCGTTTCGACCTCATGCTGGGCACCATCGCCATTCTCATGGCGGCCGCCTATATCCGGGGACTGATCAAACTGCGCCGCAAGGGGATGCCCTGGAAGAACTCCCGCACCGCCTGGTTCCTGGCGGGTTGCATCACCCTCGGGGTGTGCATGAGCTCCGGCATCGGAATGGCCATGCCGGCGACCTTCTCCATGCACATGGTCGCCCACATGATCCTGTCGATGGTGGTCCCGGTATTCCTGGTGCTCGGTGCCCCGTTGTCTCTGCTGCTGGTCGCTGCGGAACCCGGCGCGCCGGGCCGCCCGGGGCTGCGGGAGTGGGTCCTGGTGGCGGTGGATAACCCCATCCTGAAGTTCCTGACGCACCCCGCCTTCAACACGATCCAGTTCATCGTCATCTTCTACATTCTCTACATGACCCCCTTCTACGAGACGATGATCTCGGAGCATGCGGGTCACCTTTCGATGAACTTCGTCTTCCTGATCTCCGGTTATATCTACTTCTGGGAGATGATCGGCCCGGATCCGACCCCGGAGGACCGTTCCACCCTGGGCAAGTTGGGTTGGCTGGTTTTCTCCATGCCTTTCCACCTGTTCTTCGGGGTGTATCTGATGCAGCTGAATGTGATTCTGGGTGAGGTTTTCTACTCTCGCCTGGAGCTGCCCTGGGAGATTGATCTGCTTGCCGACCAGAAGGTCGGTGGTGGTATCGCCTGGGGTTCCGGTTCTTTCCCGATGGCCATTGTCTTCGGTGTCCTGTTCAACAATCTCCGCAAGGAGGACCGGCAGAAGGAGAAGGAGATCGATGCCAAAGCCGAGGGGGACGGTTATGAGGATCTCGATGCCTATAACGCCATGCTCTCGCAGATGAGCAACCGGGATCAGCAGTCCTAGCCACTTCTGCCCTTCGCTTTGCGACGCCCCCGCCCTGGGGGTGGCGGTGTTGCTTTGACGGCATGGACGGGCAAAAGGTTCCCGGGAGTTTTTCCCGGAGGTTTGAAGCTGTGGATAAGTGGAGTTCTCCACAGGTGGGGCAGGAACGCAGGTGACAGGGACGTTCAGTGGTTGGCAGGGTCTGTGGTGACAGGAGAAAACCTCAGACTCAAGGAGAAAAGATCATGCCTCAGATTCCCGCCACCATTGCCGGCAACCTCACCGGGGAGGTGCACCTTCGGCAGCTGGCCAATGGCTCCCGGGTGGCTCGCTTCCGGCTGGCAGCCAACCGTTCCTACCGGGATGCAGAAGACAAGTGGCAGAGCACCGATGCTCTCTTCATCACCGTGGACTGTTGGAACCAGCTGGCCAATAACGTCAAGGCCTCCCTGGCACAGGGAATGCCGGTCCTGGCGGTGGGCACCCTGCTGACTAATGAATGGATTGATGGGGAAGGCAAGAAACAGCAGCAGATCCTGCTCAAGGCGAACCATGTCGGGCTGGACATGAACCGCTTCGTGGTCAGTTCCGCACGCAACCAGGAGGCGGGTGTCACCGTGGAGGGTGTGGAGCGTCCAGATCCGCGTTTCAATCCGGAACCGGATGAGGTGGTCCCCTCCTCGGAGGCGCAGGTGGCGCACTCCGGTGGAGCTGAGACCGCCGGTGATGGGGGAGGGGAACGGGGGCTGGTGGGTGCCGGGGTATCCGGCGGTGCTGAGAATCACGCTGGGGAAGGAGACAGGGAACCTCCGTTTTAAGGGGCGTGATGTACCCTTTGGGGTGAATTAGTAATCAACAAAGGGGAACAATGGGCGAGTTCATCTACACGATGCGGAACGTTCGCAAGGTCATCGGCGACAAGGTCATTCTGGACAATGTCACCATGGCTTTCTACCCGGGCGCCAAGATCGGTGTGGTCGGCCCCAACGGTGCAGGTAAGTCCTCCATCCTGAAGATCATGGCGGGGATGGATCAGCCCTCCAACGGAGACGCTTTCATCGATCCAGGCTCCACCGTCGGCATCCTGCTCCAGGAGCCGCCGCTGAATGAGGAGAAGACCGTTCGGGAGAACGTCGAGGAAGGCCTCGGCGAGATCTTCGAGAAGAAGCAGCGCTTTGAGGCGATTGCTGAAGAGATGGCCACCAACTACACCGATGAGCTGATGGAAGAGATGGGCGTCCTGCAGGAGGCCCTCGACGCTGCTGACGCCTGGGAGGTCGACTCCAAGATCGAGCAGGCCATGGAGGCACTGCGCTGCCCGCCTTCTGATGAGCAGGTGACCCACCTCTCCGGTGGTGAGCGTCGCCGCGTGGCACTGGCCAAGCTGCTGCTCTCTGAGCCGGATCTGCTCCTGCTCGATGAGCCCACCAACCACCTGGACGCTGAGTCCGTGCTGTGGCTGGAGAAGCACCTGGCGGACTACAAGGGTGCCGTCCTGGCGGTCACACACGACCGTTACTTCCTGGATCACGTCGCACAGTGGATCTGTGAGGTGGACCGCGGAAAGCTGCACCCCTACGAGGGTAACTACTCCACCTACCTGGAGAAGAAGGCGGAGCGTCTCGAGGTTTCGGGCAAGAAGGATCAGAAGCTCCAGAAGCGTCTGAAGGACGAGCTGGCTTGGGTCCGTTCCGGTGCGAAGGCACGTCAGGCCAAGAACAAGGCCCGTCTGCAGCGCTACGAGGAGATGGTCACCGAGGCCGAGAAGTACAAGAAGCTTGACTTCGAGGAGATCCAGATCCCGACCCCGCCGCGCCTGGGCAGCAAGGTTGTGGAGGTTGCGGACCTGGGTAAGGGCTTCGATGGCCGTACCCTGATCAAGGATCTTTCCTTCACCCTGCCGCGTAACGGCATCGTCGGTGTCATCGGCCCGAACGGTGTGGGTAAGACCACCCTCTTCAAGACCATCGTCGGTCTGGAGGAGCCGGATTCCGGCAAGGTCACCATCGGTGACACCGTCAAGCTGTCCTATGTTGACCAGGGCCGTGAGAACATCGACCCGGAGAAGACCGTCTGGCAGGTTGTCTCTGATGGTCTGGACTACATCATCGTCGGTCAGAACGAGATGCCTTCCCGCGCCTACCTCTCCGCCTTCGGTTTCAAGGGTGCGGACCAGCAGAAGCCCTCGAAGGTGCTGTCCGGTGGTGAGCGCAACCGGTTGAACCTGGCGCTGACCCTGAAGCAGGGCGGAAACCTGATCCTGCTTGATGAGCCGACTAACGACCTTGATGTCGAAACCCTCGGTTCCCTGGAAAATGCCCTGGTCAACTTCCCGGGCTGTGCCGTGGTCATTTCTCACGACCGTTGGTTCCTGGACCGTACCTGTACCCACATCCTCGCCTGGGAGGGCAATGTTGCTGAGGGCCAGTGGTACTGGTTCGAGGGCAACTTCGAGGACTACGAGAAGAACAAGGTGGAGCGCCTCGGCGCTGATGCAGCACGTCCGTCCCGCGTCACCCACCGCAAGCTGAGCCGCTAAACAACTCAGCGAAGATCCCGGCCCACGCTGCCTCCGACAAGGGGTGCCGCGTGGGCTTTTTCATGCCCAGGGGGTGCCGAGACTTTAAAGCCACAGGTCCTGGATTGGGGTTCTACCTGGTGGCTTCCACCGTCAGGCCGGCTGCGAGCAGAACCTGCACCGTGGTCTCATAATGCACCCGCAGGGCAGCCCCAGCTTTATCCCGGTCACGGGTGAGGACGGCATCCAGGATCTCCTGGTGTTCTCCTGCCACGTCCCGGGCGTCAGGAGTGACATGTTGGGCGGCCCAGCAGCGATAAAGCTCGGTGGAGTCGAAGAGGTCCGAGGCGATCTTCAGCATCGGCTCACAGTCACAGGCCTCGAGCAGTTTGAGGTGGAAAGCCTTGTGCAGGGTCTGCCAGGTCAGATTCATCCGGTTGGGGTCTTCGGGGGAGTGGAGCGGGGTGCGGGTCAGCTGGTGGTGGAGCGCAATGAGTTCGGATTCCCAGTCCAGATCGCCGCGTTCGATGGCTAATTTCAGTGCCAGGGTTTCGGTCTGGATGCGTAACTCGGTCAGGTCGACCAATTCCTGGAGTTTGAGTTCACGGAGGAAGAAACCGCGGTTCGGCTGGGAAACCACCAGCCCATTTCCACTGAGCTGTACCAGGGATTCCCGGATCACGGTGGTGCTGGTGTCCAGCTGTTTGGCCAGGTGGGTGGGTTGCAGGCGGGTTCCGGGCTGCCAGGCGCCGGAAAGGATCAGTTCCCGCAGTGCCTCGAGGACCCGGGTTCCTGCACCAGCCATCTGAGACTCCCTTTATCGCCGAACAGATGCCCTCACCTTAACTCAAAAATACTTCTGTCGAGTAAAAATATATTTTATGTTGACCAGGATATTATTTGGGAATAATCTTGTTCAGGCACCAGTATTCATGTCTTAACTCACAACTATTTTCATCCCCGGCACAAATCACAGTGGGGTAGGGATTGGCCAATGACCCATCCCTTGGCTCCCCATTCTTCTGAAAGGCAACTCCCATGAACTACATCTCCTTCCGCAATGCAGCAGGTTCTGACACCTGGGGTATCTCAGTTGACGGCACTGTCCATGATCTCGGCCCCTCCGGTCTGAATCTGGCGGCCTCCCTGAAAGCGGCGATTGAGGAGGGCATCTTCGGCAAGGTCTCCGATGCTCAGCTCCGGGAGGCTCCCACCCTGGCTGAGGCTGAGGTTGAGTTTCTTCCGGCCGTCACCGACCCCCTCAAGATCCTGTGCATCGGTGTCAACTACCGCACCCATCAGGAGGAAACCGGCAAGGGACTGGACATGAAGGCGCCCACCGTGTTCACCCGTTTCGCCGACAGCCAGATCGGTCACCTGCAGCCTGCCCAGAAATCCGCCAGCACCACCCAATTCGATTATGAGGGAGAGCTGGCGGTGGTCATCTCCAGGCCGGCGCACCGCCTGAACGTCGATGAGGCGATGGACCATGTCGCCGGTTATGGCATCTACAACGACTTCAGCTGCCGGGACTGGCAACTGGAGGGTGCACAGTGGATTCCGGGTAAGAATTTCCCCGGCACCGGCGCCTTCGGCCCTTATCTGGTGCCCCTGGCTGATATCGAGGATTTCCAGAGCATGACCCTGGAGACCCGTGTCAACGGAGAGGTTCGTCAGCACGCCGTGATGAGCGACCTCTATTTCACGGTGCCCGAACTGATCGCCTATATCACCGGATTCACCAGGCTCAACCCGGGTGATGTCATCATCACCGGCACTCCCGGGGGCGTCGGTCTCTTCATGGAACCGCCGGCGCTGCTCAGCGATGGGGACCAGGTGGAGGTTGAGATCAGCGGCCTCGGAATTCTCCGCAATACCGTCAAGGACGTGGCCTAGGAGGGTGTCCCGACCCGTGTTGGCGGACTGGCGCTGCGGGTCGGTTATGCTCATCTGATACTTGCCCCTCCGAAACCACTCGGCATGCCTGCCGCTACCTGGGAGACAGCTTGTCCCTGAACTCCAGTTAGCGGGATCCGGGTTGTTGCGTAAGATCGGGTAGGTGTTATTTCCGGGCTGGATGAAGTCATCCGCAGAACCCCGGCCCAGCCGTCCATATGTAATAAGGAATAGAGACTCAACTTCATGGTTGCCCCCGCAGACTCCACGCTTCACACGATGCAGATCCCGGTCCGCTGGTCTGACTTTGACCGTTACGGTCACATCATGAACGCCTCCTACATTGAGATCGCCCAGGAGGCTCGACTGGCTTTCGCTGAGGAAGAGTTCACTGCCCGCGGCATGGATTTCGCGGTTTTCGTCCGCCACCTCGATGTGGACTACCTCCGCCCGGTGCTGCCCGACACCACCGAGCTGACCGTGGAAACCCAGGTCGTGGAGCTGGGCAACACCAGCTTCACCACCCGCCAGGAGCTCAAGGACCGCCAGAACCGCGTGGCCTGCGTCGTCGAGTGCGTCCAGGTGGCAGTCGACACCGACACCTCCCGCCCCCGGGAGCTCAACCAGGCGGAGCGCAAGGTCCTCACCCAGACCGCCGACTCCGTTGAAAAGCAGGAGAGTTGATCCCGGAGACACTGGCCCTGCGCGGGGGTTCCCCCGGCCTTCAGGCGTTGCTCGGCCGGGCTGTCGGTCTGGATGCCTCCTCCTCCGCACGCCTGCGCCAGCGGGGGGAGGACTTCGAGGTGTTCGTGACCACCCCCTTCGAGGTGGTGGCCTCCCGTCGTGCCACTGGCACCATCGGTCGTGATGGTGCGGTGGTCGGTGCCCATGACCTGCTTGAGGCACTCCAGAATGAGTCCTCCGAAATCGGCATGCCCCGGGACCCCAATTGGCCGGGCGCGCTGCCCCCGATGGAGGGTTTTTCCCTGGTGGACACCATCCCGGTGACGGTGGTGCGGGAATTAGCGGATCAGGGTCAGGCTCTGGCACGCCAGTTCTCCGGCCCCCTGGGACCCCCGGCCAGCCTGCTCAATCAGACGGTACTGACCGTCAACAGCGAGGAGCATGAGGCGGAGATCCCGATGCGGATGATCTTCACCTGCACCGCCCTGGGACTGATCCCCGGTTTTGCCGCCCCCATCGACATCCCCCGCCATCTGCGGGTTTCGGTCAGTGGGCGTTGGGTGCGTGTCGACGCCCCCTTCGGCAGCGTCTACCGCTCCACCGGGCTTTCCCTCTTCTAGCCTGGGGTTAGAGCAGCAGCCCGCCCGCTGCCGCGGCCCCCGCCGCGATCAGCCAGGGCGGGTTCTGCCATTTCGCCAGCCCCAACCAGCAGAAGGCTGCGATCGCCAGGCTTGTCAGGTTGGTGATCCCGTGAGTGAATACCGGATCATAGAGGGCTGCGCCGAGCAGTCCCACCACCGCGGCATTGACCCCCTGCAGGGCGCGACGGAGCCAGGGCAGGGCCCGCCAGCGGTGCCAGAAATGCAGCCCCGAAATGATCAGCAGGGCCGCGGGCAGGAAAATCGCGATGGTGGCCAGGCAGGCGCCGCCGATCCCACCGATTACCGCCCCGAGGTAGGTGGCGAAGGTGAACATCGGTCCGGGTACCCCCTGAGCCAGGGAATAACCGGCCAGGAACTCATCCAGGCCCAACCAGCCGGGTGCCACCATCAGTTGTTCCAGCAGGGGCAGCACCACATGCCCGCCCCCGAATACCAGGGAACCGGCCTGGATGAAGGCGGCGGCCTGGGCCACCCACCCGGTGGCGTCGCTGGTTCCGATGAACACCGCCCCACCGAGTAAGAGCAGGAACAGTCCCAGGCTGAGCCCGGCCGCCCGGGCCGAGACCTGCCGGATTCCCTCCCCCTCAGGTTCTTTCTTCCCGGTGTCCGGGGAGAGGAAGAGGGCGCCCAGAATCCCGGCACCCAGGATTAGCGCCAGATGGGTCCAGGGGGTGGGTGCCAGCAGCACCAGCACCCCGCTGAGCACGGCAATGCTGGCGGTACCCCGACCAGCGGCCATGTTCTTCGCCATGCCGGACACCGCATGGAAAACCACGGCGACGGCCGCGGCCAACAACCCCGCGATCCAGCCCTGCCCGGTGGTGAGTCCCGCGGCGTCGATAAGCAGGGCCGCCACTCCCAGCAGTACCGCGGAGGGGAGGGTGAACATCAGCCAGGCCAGGAACATCCCGGCGTAACCGGCCCGGTGGTAACCCAGCGCCATGCCCACCTGGGAGGAGGAGGGGCCGGGCAGGAAATGACTCAGGGCGATCAGCTCGGCGTAGCTGTCCTCCCTCAACCAGGCACGGCGGCGAACGAACTCCTCCCGGAAATAACCCAGGTGCGCGGTGGGCCCGCCGAAGGAGGTGAGCCCCAGGAGACCAAAGGAGCGGAAGACCTCGGAGAGGCGGGTGGTGCGCATGGGCAGATTCTAAGCCGGGGTGGGGGTGAGTGCAGGTCGGGATTAGATTGGGGGCATGAAACATATCGCGGTGGTTGATGGCGTGGAATATGAATTCGAATGGCCGGCGGACATGACGCTGCTGGATGCGATGCTGGCCGTGGATATCCCCGCCCATTACTCCTGTATGGAGGGTCATTGCGGCACGTCCCAGCTGACCTTGAGTGGGGGTCCCTCTCACATGCTGGCCAATGAGGTGCTAGGGAAATTCGAGGTGGCCCAGGAGTCTCAGGTGTTGGCCTGCCAGGCGATCCGTGACGGTGAGGGACCATATCGTGCGGTCTATGAGTAAATGAACCCTCACTTATGAAAGAATGAATGTTAAAAACATCACAGCTGTGATCCTGAAGGAGTTCCCCATGCGTATCGGTATCCCCCGTGAGGTCATGAATAACGAAGGCCGCGTCGCCCTCAGCCCGGAAGGTGCCCGAGCCCTGGTGGAAGCTGGGCACCGGGTTCTCGTGGAGGCCGGGGCGGGAGTGCGCTCCTCCATGCCGGATGAGGAATACCAGGCCGCTGGGGTGGAGCTGGTGGCTGAAGCTGCCGAGGTCTGGGAGGACTCCGACCTGGTGCTCAAGGTCAAGGAACCCCAGGAATCCGAATTCGGCTACCTGCGGGAAGATCTCATGCTCTTCACCTACCTCCACCTGGCGGCCTCCCTGCCCGTCACCCAGGTCCTGCTGGATTCCGGCATCACTTCCATCGCCTATGAGACCATCACCGATGAAGCCGGTGGCCTGCCGCTGCTGACCCCGATGAGCCAGACCGCGGGCCGACTCGCCGTGATGGAGGGCGCCCACCACCTGCTCAGCCCCATGGGAGGTCGTGGCGTGCTGCTACCCGGGGTGCCCGGCACCCAGGCCGGTCGGGTGGTGGTGCTCGGTGGTGGCCAGGTGGGCGCCTCCGCCGTGGCGATGGCTGTGGGGCTGCGTGCCGAGGTGACCGTCATGGACCTCAACCCGAAGGTACTGCAGACCTTCGACGATCTCTACCAGGGCAGGGTACGCACCCTGGTCTCCACCCCACAGGCGGTGGAGGAGGCCCTGATCGACGCTGACCTGGTGATCGGTGCGGTGCTGGTCGCCGGCGCCCGCACCCCGGTGCTGGTGCCGGATGCCCTGGTGGCGAAGATGAAGCCTGGTTCAGTGCTGGTCGATGTCGCGGTGGACCAGGGCGGCTGTTTTGAATCCTCCCGCCTCACCTCCCACGAAAACCCCACCTTCAAGGTGTCGAACTCCATCTTCTACTGCGTGCCCAACATGCCCGGCGCGGTGGCCAACACCTCCACCAGGGCATTGACCTCGGCGACCCTGCCCTTCGTGAAGGCGGTGGCTGAGCTGGGCTTTGCCGGGGCCGTCGAGAAGCTTCCCGGTCTGGCTGGTGGGCTGATGACCAGTGGAGGCAAGCTGCGTAGCCGGGCGGTGGCGCAGGCCCATGACCTGCCTTTCGTGGAGATTTCCTAGACGGGCCGGTTGATCAGCATGGCGGCGACGCGCTCCATGTGCTCCCAGAGTGCGGCGCGGTAGGCGGGGGGAAGGGTCTCCTCCTCGATCTGGTCGAGGGAGACCTTCATCATCTCCAGCCAACGCTCCGCCTCCGGGGTGCCGATGGAGTAGGTGACGTGCCGCATCCGCAGGCGGGGGTGGCCGCGCTGGGCGGAGAAGGTCTGCGGCCCGCCCCAGTACTGGGCGAGGAACCACTTGAGGCGTTGCTCCGCGCCCTCCCAGTCCTGATCGGGGTAGAGCGGGCCGATCAGGTCATCATCCCGGACCTGCTGGTAGAAGCCGCGGACGATGCGGGCGAAGGTCTCCTCACCGCCGATCGCCTCATAGAAATTCTGCTGACCGGGCGGATTGGAAGATGGGGTAGGCATGGCCCCAGTCTAGGCAGTCAGGTCCGGCCGGGGTTAAGTCGCGCTGCTCCGGGGGAGTGTGCAGGTCAGACATCATAGTTTTCGCGGGAGATGCCGCCGATGCCATGCGGATAAGGGGTGGTGATCCCCGCTTCGCGCATGTCATTGAGGACCCGGGCCTGCAGGAAACGCTGAACCTCCCATTGGCGACCGGGCAGGGTTTTCACCGAGATCCGGTAGGAGATGTGATCGGGCTGGAAATCGGTGACACCGTTCATCACGGGCTCCTCGATCACGCCTTCGCGGATGCGTTCCTCCTCCACACCGCGGTTCACGGAGTCGAGGATGACATTCCAGGCTTCCTCGGAGTCATTGGACAGTCCCACCGGGACCTGCAGGCGGGCGATGGAGAAGTCATCGCTGAGGTTACCCACCCGCAGGATTTCACCGTTGCGGACGTACCAGACGGTGCCATCGATATCGCGCAGTGTGGTCAGTCGCAGGCTGATGTCCTCGACATCACCGACGATCCCTTCCCCCAGGTCGACGGTGTCACCGACCCCGTACTGGTCCTCCAGGAGCATGAAGATGCCGGAGAGGAAGTCCTTGACCAGGGATTGGGCGCCGAAGCCGATGGCCAGGCCGATCACACCGGCGGAGGCGATGATGGGGCCGACGTTGATGTTGACGGTCTGCAGCATGGCCAGGACCGCCCAGGCCCAGATCAGGATGCCGGCGGCGGATTTACCCACCGCCGCCAGGGTTCTGATCCGGGCCTTGCGGCGGTCCTCATGAGCCCGGTTCATCGCCGCCACATGCGGCGGGATCTCCTCCGGGGCATTGGGCCGGCGGCCGAGTTTTCCGGGCAGCCGGGGGGCCTTGAAGCGGGCGTTGATATTGCGTCGGGCGAGCTTGTCGATGCCGCGTCGGGCCAGCCAGTGCATCACCAGGGCCACGATGATGGTCAGCAGGATCTCGATGGGTTTTTGGATCAGCCATTCCTGGGTGGTGGGTTGCTGCCACCAGTCCGTGGCCTCGGACACGGACTCTCCCAATGTGGTGGGGGAGAGCTCCGGGGAGTCGGGGTTTTCGCTTGCGGGGGTGTTTTCTGTGGAAATTGTCATCTCCGCCGGAGTGTAGGGGCGGAGTCTGATTCTGGGCTGATGGTTGACTGTGAAGCCACTGGCCGGTGGGGGGTGGCCTCCACAGGACGCAGGGGGAGGGGCGTGAATAAAAGTCACCACCCGGAATGGGGAAACTATACCGCTTGGTCTAGAGTGGCTGGAGGTATGGTCCTGACACAGGGTCCGCAACGTTGATTTTCAAGGAGCAGCATCATGAGCGCCGCAGGTAACCCGGGTTTTTCCACGCAGAGCATTCACGCCGGTTATGAACCGGATTCCCTGTACGGCCCGATCAACACCCCGATCTACGCCTCGACCACCTTCGCTCAGGATGGCCTGAATGAGCTGCGCGGCGGTTATGAGTACACCCGCGTCGCCAACCCCACCATCACCGCCTTGGAGCGCACCGTCGCAGCCCTGGAGAACGCCGAGTTCGGCAAGGCCTTCTCCTCCGGCATGGCCGCCACCGACATCGTGCTGCGCGTCCTGCTGCAGCCGGGTGACCATCTGATCCTCGGCCACGACGCCTATGGCGGCACCTGGCGTCTGATCGACTCTGTCTTCAAGCCCTGGGGTGTGGACTACAGCGTCGTCGACACCACCGATGCCCAGGCCGTGGCCGATGCCATCACCGAGAAGACCAAGGTCATCTGGTTGGAGACCCCCACCAACCCGGCCCTGGCGATCTCCGATATCGCCGCCATCGCAGACATCAAGGGCGCTGCCAGCCTCGTGGTGGACAACACCTTTGCCTCCCCCTACCTGCAGCGCCCCCTGGCACTGGGCGCCGATGTGGTCCTGCACTCCACCACCAAGTACCTCGGCGGCCACTCCGACGTGGTCGGGGGCGTCGTGGTGACCAATGACGCCGAGGTTGATGAGCAGCTGCACTTCATGCAGGGCGGGGTCGGCCCGATCCCCAGTGTCTTCGACGCCTACCTCACCGCCCGGGGCATCAAAACCCTCGCGGTGCGCATGGACCGCCACTGCGATAACGCCGAGAAGATCGCCGAGTTCCTGGACTCCCGCGCAGAGATCTCCCAGGTGCTCTACCCGGGCCTGGAATCCCACCCCGGCCATGAGGTGGCCAAGAAGCAGATGGACCGTTTCGGCGCCATGATCTCCGTCCGCTTCGCCGGTGGCGAGGAAGCCGCCCGCAAGTTCTGCACCTCCACCAAGCTGATCTGCCTGGCGGAGTCCCTCGGCGGCGTGGAATCCCTGGTGGAGCACCCCGCCACCATGACCCACCAGTCCGCCGCCGGCTCCCAGCTGGAGGTCCCGCGTGACCTGGTCCGCATCTCCATCGGCATCGAAGACATCGCCGACCTGCTGACAGATGTGGAGCAGGCCCTGGCACAGATCTAGGCTTCTGTGCCCTGGGTTGAAAACTGATGCCCTGACCTACCTGGTGCTGTTGAGCCCAGGGGGTCAGGGCATGTTCGTGCCCTGCGGGGAGTGGTTGCAGCCTAGAGTGGGGAAACTGGCACTTAAAGGACCTGGTCAGCGACCTTAAGTGCTGGTTTCCCCACTCTAGAATGCCGTGAAGTTGTAGCGGACCCCCTGTCCAGCCCCCACCGGCCGGACTACACTCGCGTCCATGAGTGAGAAGATTGCAGTCATCACCGGCGCCACCGGCGGCATGGGCCGCGAGATGGTGAGCGAACTGGCCAAGGACCACAAGGTCTACGCACTCGGAAGGAATTCCGGGATCCTGGCCGAGTTGGCCCAGCTTGATAACGTGACCGCCATCGGGGGAGACCTGGTGGCGGGTCTCCTGCATGGTGCGGACCAGCAGGCCTACCGCGAACTCAAGGAACTCAAGCAGGTGGATGTGCTGGTCCATTCTGCCGCCATCGCACACCGTCACACCGTGGCCAGTGCCCAACCCCTGGACTGGCGCAGTCAATTCGAGGTGAATGTTTTCGCAGCCGCGGAACTGACCCGGGAACTGCTGCCCGCCCTACAGCAGGCGGCCGGCCTGGTGGTGTTCATCAACTCCGGGGCAGGGAAGGGCGCACACCCCGGCAATATCGTTTACGCCGCCACCAAGCATGCCCTCTATGCTCTGGCGGATGGGCTGCGTAAGGAGCAGGCCAACACCGGGGTACGGGTATCCACCATCGCGCCGGGCCCGACCGACACCCCCATGCTTCAGGGACTGCGTACCCAGGCGGGGGCAGATTATGAACCCGAGCACTATATCGAGCCCGAGGAGGTCGCCAAAGCCTTGCGCCTGGTGGTGGATGCCGGCCCCAGCACCCAGATCACGGACCTGGCGGTACGCCCCCGAATTGAACTCGCGGACCGTAACTAGTACCGGCCAGGAGCTACATTTCGCCGAATACGGTGGCCAGAGCATGTCGGGCCGCCTTATCGGTTTCCTGGAGCAGCAGCGCATCAGTGCCTGGAATCGGTGAGATGGTGGTGTCCGGCAGCTGGCTATACGTCGGGATACCCACCAGGTAGAGACGGGGGTCGAGCTGCTGGTCCGCCCGGATCATCCGGCCGCTGGAGACATCGACCTCAGGGGAGCCGGTGGCCAGTCGCTGACTGTCGGTAGTGGTTTCATGGAAGGAACGGACCCGGCCTTCCTCGTGGAGACTGATCGACAGGGGGTCCGCGGGGCGGCGAACATCAGGTTTGTGCATCCAGGCATCCACCAGGGTGGGGGCGGACACCGGGGTATCAGCGGTGTTGGGGGATGTCATCACGAATTCCCCCGCGACCTCATCGACCCGGAGTTCCGGATCCCCACCCAGGAAGTGGACGATCCCGGCGTCCACCAGGGCCAGCAGCTGGCGGGTGCGGAACAGGGGCGGGCCGGATCCTGCCATCTGACCGATCGCCATCAGGGTGGCGTAGTGGTTGGAGCGTGACTCGAAGGTGTAGCGTCCCTGGGCGCCCAGAATCTGGGCGGGTTTGCGGGAGGCACTGATGGCCCAGAGTCCCGCCTTGAGCGGGGAATCCAACCCGGCCTCTGCTTCGAGGATGTCGCAGCTCATGCGCTGGGCGATGTGCTCGGTGAATTCCTTCGGGGTGCCCACCACTTCCTGGAGGGGGTGCTTCCAGGCGAAGAGGTCGAATCTCTCGCTCTTCTCCGGGATGAAGCGAGCCATTTTTTCGTTAATGTTCTCCGGGGTGGCTCTATCAATGATCTCGACGAGTTCACCCAGGGTGCCGGTGATGGCTTCGGGGCGCAGACGATGCAGGGTCCGGTAGTAGGCCTCATAGGAGTCGCGGATGATGGCGGGCCATACCTGCCGGTCGAAGTCGATGCTGGCGGGCCCCAGTTTCGCGGTGGGCAGCGAGTCGATCACCGTGCACAACCGGGCGAGTTCCGGGGTGGGTGGGAGCCCGCCGTAATTGGATTTCGGCAGGTAGGGGTAGCCGCGGAGGGAGGAGACCACCAACTTTGGTTCCCGCCCTGAAGGCAGGTAGCGCAACCCGGCGCGGGCGCTGGGGTCCTTGATGAACTGTCCGCCCCTTTCGAAGCTGAGCAGTGCGATGAGATCGAAGAATCCCATGCCCAGTCCGCGGACCAGGACGGTACCGGTGTCGGGGATGTCTCCGATGGGTTGTTCCACGGGGTTGCCGGGCTGGATCCAGGTCATCCCGGGGTGTTTTTCCACCGCCGCGGCCACCTCCTGTTCCTCCGGGTTCAGTCCGGGGGTGACCCATCCGGCGGCCAGGAGAGTGACGTCGGCCGTGATCTCGGTGCCGTTGTCCAGGATGAGGAGATCATGGTCTTCAGCCTCCCGGATGCTGTTGAGGCGGGTGTTGTGGACGGTGACCGTCACCTCTTCCGGGAGGCGCGCCAGAGCGATGTCGTAGCACCAGCGGAGGTAGGCCCCATAGAAGGCGCGGGAGGGGTGGGACTGTGCCTGGGAGGCGGCGATTTCCTCGGCGAAGTCTTCGGCGACCTGGGGATCTGGCGGGTAGGTGTCGAAGGTGGCGCGTTTGGCTGGGGCGATGCCTTCATGATCCCCGCGGAGCAGGCGGATCCATTCGTATTGGGTGGGGCCTTCGAAGACCGGGGCGTTGACGGTGGCACCTGGTTCGGCGAAGAGGGTGACTGCCCCGGCGAGGGTGTTCATGCAGAGGGTGCGGGGCTGTCGGGGATCCCAGATGCGTCCGGCACCGATGACGGAGTCCTCGATCAGGTGCAGGTCGAGGGGGCCGCGGGGATGTGCGGCGAGTTCTGCGGCGATTCTCTCGATGAGGGAGATTCCGCGGGGGCCCAGGCCAAGGATTGCTAGGGCAGGGGTGTTTCCTGGCATGGTCAATGATCATACCCATAGGCAGAACCTGTGTTCCCCGCTGAAGGTACCGTGGCGTTGAATTCAGGACCGGTTTCGGAGAATGGAGAATCATGGCGGACATCATCAATCTGCTCAGCGCACTGCCCCCTGGCAGTGATCTGGCGGCCTTGCGGAACCGACGCCCCGAGGCACAGGTCAATGCCCAATGCAGTTTCGAGTCCCTGCTGGAGCCGGTGAATCCTGGGACCTTCTCCTTCGGGGAACGCTATGCGGTGGCCACATATGTGGCGGGGGTACACCGTTCGGCCAATGCCGGAACCTTTTATGCGGAACTGCTGCTTGACGACGCCCCCGCCACCCTCCGCGATGCGGTGCTGGCGGCGGTGGAGCAGGGGTTGAGCAGTGGGCCGCATGGGGACGGCGGGGTCATCCGTCATGATCCCCGGGCCCTGGGGCATCGGCTGGCCTCGGCTCTTGATGTGGCGCACCTGATGGTTTTCCATCCCCGGGATGCCCGCCCGGAGATGCTGGGCCATCTTTCTGCTGCGGGGTGGAGTGCCGATGACACGGTCAGTCTGACCCAGCTGGTCGCCTTCCTCTCTTTCCAGCTGCGACTGATCCACGGGATGCAGGTCCTGAACGATCAGGCGAAGATATCTGAGGTGGAGCAGGCGGCAGGGGTGGCCGCCCAGTGGGAATTGGCTGCCCGCAGCTTTGAGATCACCACCTACCCGGATGTGGTGGGTCCGGCGGGGTTCGTCTCCCATCCCCTGGAGTGGAAACCCTGGGTGCCACCGATGGCGGGGGAGGAGTTGGAGACACCCTATTTCCGGCTGCTGGCCCGCAACCCGGCGGCTCTGAAGGCCCACACCCTGATTGAGCTGGATATCTTCCACACCCTGGATGGTGGGATCGGTCGTGCGGAGCGGGAGTTGGCGGCCGCGGTCACCTCCCGGCTCAATGGCTGTGTCTACTGCACGTCCGTGCATGCCGGCCGGGTGAAGGAGGAGGTGGGTCGAGCTCGGGACCTTGAGCGCCTCCTCGCTGAGGGCGTAGCTGCTGATCTGGGGGATCAGCTGTGGAATGCGGTGGCTGAGGCTGCCGTGGCACTGAGTCATGTCCCGATGCGTTTCGGGACGGTGCAGGTGGAGAACCTGCGCAAAGCCGGACTGGATGAGCTGGCGATCATTGATGTGGTCAATGCCGTCGCCTTCGCCAACTGGGCCAACCGCCTGAGGCTGGTGCTCGGCGAGCCGGAGGTGCCGCAACGTTTCCGCTGAGATGACTAGGATCGGCCCCATGGCTGATTTCTCTGATTTTGTGGCGGACTCTCCCTCTGACACTTCGGCGCGCAGGGTGGCGGTAGTCACCGGGGCGACCGGTGGGATGGGGGAGAAGATCGTCGCCGAGCTGGCCCGGGATCATGAGGTGCTGGCAATCGGACGGAACCCGGCGGCACTCAAATCCCTGGCGGAGATCCCGAATGTGAGGGCGGTGCCGGTTGATCTGACCCTGCTGCTGGATGATGTGGCGCTTAACGACACCCCCGCACTACAGGAGCTTTTCAGCCTGGAACGGGTGGACCTGCTGGTGCATGCCGCTGGAGTCATGGAGAGGCGCACCGTCGAGGACGCCACCGCAGCGGATTGGCGCCTGCAGTTCGCGGTGAATGCCACCCTGCCGGCGATGCTCAGCGCCCGGATGTTGCCGGCATTGCGCCGCGCCCGGGGACAGATCATCTTCATCAGTTCCATCGCAGGGCAGGGTGCACATCCCGGGAATGCGGTCTACGCCGCCAGCAAGCATGCCCTGCGTGGCATCGCCGACGCACTGCGGGATGAGGTCTCCGGGGATGATGTCCGGGTGGCCAGCATCTCGCCCTCAGGCACCGACACTGCCATGATGCGCCGCGCGGTGAACCAGGCTGGGGAAGCGGAATACCACCCCGAGTACTACACCGACCCGGTGGAGATCGCCAGGGCGGTCCGACTGATCGCGGACACCGGGGAAAGCACCCAGTTCACCAACCTTGATGTCAGGCCACGCCGACCCTGAGCGGAAGGGGGGCGTCGATAAGCATCAGAGCAGCCGGTACCCGGCGCCGCGCACCGTCTCCACCTTCTCCGCACCGATCTTCTTACGCAGGGTCCGGATGTAAACATCCACGACATTGGAACCCGGGTCGAAATCCATGCCCCAGACCATCGACAACAACTGTGGGCGGGAAAGCACCTGACCAGGGTGACGCATCAGGGTCTCCAGCAGGCCCACCTCGCGGCGGGAGAGATCCAGCCACTTCTCACCGATCTGCACCCGCTGGGTGCGCAGATCCAGGATCATGTCCCCGTGAGTCATCCGATAGGTGGTGTCCTGCCCCACCCCCTCCTGATTGGCGCGGTCCGCCAGACGCAACCGGATCCGGGCCAGCAACTCCGCGAACTGGAAAGGCTTGGGCATGTAGTCATTGGCCCCTCCCTCCAGGGATTTGATGCGGTCATCAATGGAGGTCCGGGCGGTCAACACGATCACCGGGATGGAAATATTGGTGGCCCGGAGGGCATCAAGCACATCCATCCCATCCATGCGGGGCAACCCCAGATCCAACACCAGCAGATCAAAATCCCCGGTACCCGCCAGGTGGAAGGCAGAGGCCCCATTATCCACCACATCACAGGCATAACCGGCGGCCTTGAGACCACGCTGAATGAAATCCGCGATCCCCCGATCATCCTCGGCAATCAGAATCCGACTCATGCTCCGACACTCTCCTCATCTTGTGGATCCACTATTTCCGGGGCAGGCAGCTCCAGACCGAAGATCGAACCCAGACCCACGGTGGAATCAAGGTAGGCCCGCCCACCATGGGCCTCGGCGATGGCCTTCACGATCGACAATCCCAGCCCCGAACCCGAAGCCCGGGCAGAGGCGCTCGGTTCCCCACGGTGGAAACGGCCGAAGACAGCCTCCTGCATCTCCACCGGGACACCGGGCCCACGGTCCCGCACCCAGATCCGGAACATCCGTTCCTCCCCACAGCCCTTGAACTCACTGCCCAGATCAATATCAGAATCACCCTCAACGTACTTCAGTGCATTGCGGTAGAGCTCCAGCACCGCCTCGGTCACCCGCTGCTCATCCAGGGGCACCTCACCCTCGGCGACCGCCACCACCTGGGCACGCTGAATGATGGTGTTGGCCTTCTCCTCGATATCCAGGGTCAGCTCAGCCACCTCAACCGGGGTGGGAGTGACGAAGCCGGCGGAGTCCGCGACCGCCAGGGTGAGCATGTCATTGACCATCCGCGCCATCCGATCCAACTCGGCGGTGGAAAGCTCAACGGAACGGGCCTGTTCCTCCGGGGTGGAGGACCCCAACAACTCCAGCTGGCCACGCACCACCGTGATCGGGGTGCGCAGCTCATGGCCGGCATCATCAACGAATTGGCGCTGCTCACGGTAGGCCGCCTCGATCCGGTCCAACATGCTGTTGAAGGTCAACGCCAGCTGGGCAAGCTCATCACCGCCCTCCACCGGCACCCGCTGACTCAGATCACTATTGCTGATACTGGCAGCCACCTGGCGGAGATTACGGATGGGGGCGATGATCTGCCCGGCAATCAACCAGGCGATCAGGAAAGCGGCGACCACCCCGCCGGAACCGATCAGGGCGAGGGTGGCCACTTCCCGGTCCACCATTTCACGCGCCGGGTGGGTGTGGACCGCCACCGCGAAATAGGCCTCCTGGTTGTTGTCCGGGGACTGGAACTGGACCCGACCCCAGTGCACCGCACCATCCACCGGGTCGGAGAAAACCCCGGAGGGGGTGGGGGAGCGGAGGATTTCCCCGGCCAGGGCGGAATCACTGGCCAGTGGTCCACGGAACCTGCCGCTGAGCTGACTGAGATCCGGTTGGATCAGCTGGCCATCAACCGCGCCGAGCAGGATCTCATCATCATCGGGGATCTGCCGGGAAAGGTAGACCTCGATCAGGCGCTGTGGGGTGGCGAAGGGAGCTGCGGTCAGGGGGTCGGTGCCGTCCGCGGCGAATTGGGTGAACTCATCGATCTCCTGCTCCACGGACTGGTTTGCGGAGTCGGTGACCTGGGACTGCAGCACAGAGCGGGTGATGAGGATGACGGTGCCCATGGCGACCAGGACCACGCAGGTGATCCAGAAGATGATGCGCCAGCGCAGCGAATTAGCCGCACCCAGCTTCGGGGTGCGGCTAGCTGGCGGCATGCTGGTCCCGGGCCCTGCGCTTAGTCGTCATCCCAGTCATCATCGTCCCAATCCTCATCCCAGTCATCATCATCCCAGTCATTGTCATCATAAGGTTGATAGTTCAGGGGTGGTTGGGGGACTGGTGCCGGAGCGGGAGCCTGCGGAACCGGGGCGGGAGCGGGGGCAGGGGCCGGAGCCTGGTTCTGGGGTGCAGAGTTCTGGGGTACCTGTGCTGGCTGGGCGGGGGCTTCCCCGGAACCTGTGTCGGCACCACCGGTTCCGTTGCGGGAGGAAATATCCGCCTTTGAGACCTGTCCTGCGGCCTTGGCGGAGTCTGCAGGTTCGGCGGCAACGGACTTGTCCTCCCCGGGTGCGGTGTCCGCATTATTCCCGGGGAGGGAGGTGTCAGCAGGATCGGGGGAGGGGGCCGTGGGGTTGTCCTCTAGTTGGATGGTGACCAGTTCGGAGGCGACCTCCGGAGATTCATCATTGGTGCTCAGTGCGAGGGCAGTGAGGCCGCCGGCCCCGACCAGGCCGAGGACGGCGAGGAAGGGGGCCATGCGGCGCAGGGTCTTGGTGCTCGGCCCGGACATATCTATCTCCCCTTCGAAGTTGTTCCTCCTAGATCTACCAGATCAGCTGCTGGGTGACATAGATGTTGTCGTCTGCGGAGATGGCCGTGCCGAAGCCACACTTGGTGTAATCCTCGTTGAGTATGTTCGCCCGGTGGCCGGGGCTGTTGATCCTCATGTCCACGATGACCTCCGGGCTGACCTCAGGGTTGTTGTGCACGACGATGTTCTCAGCGACGTTCCAACGGTCATTGTGCTGGAAGTTGGAGGCGGGGCGACCGCCGATCTCATCATCTGCCATCACCCTGGACCAGGTGCGGGACTGCCTGGCGAGGGTGTCATCAGCCTTGACCGGGGGCACTCCGTTCTCAATGCGGTAGGCATGGGTCAGATCGAGCAGCTCCTGCTCGTAGGCAGTCAACTCGGTCTCAGCTTCGAGGGCGACACTTGGGCTGGGCTGACTGCGCGGGGTCTGCTCGCTGGAGGAGCTGGCGGAACTGGAAAGCAGTGCTGGGACGGCTGCGGAAGCAGGGGCTGCATTCAGGCCGAGGAGAAGAGCTACGGCCAGGGGAACGGCAACTAGTGCGGTGTTTTTCATGGAGTGCTCCTTCTTGGAGGCCAGCGCTTCAGCAGCTGCTGGCGAAGGTGTCCTGGGTTCCCCTCCCCCTTGGATTCCCATCAGTTCCCGGAAGCGGTTCACTTATATTGTAAATAATTAATATTATCTTTGGAATAGAAGGTGAGATCATCCACAAATGAAACCTGGATCCATGACGCTGGCAATTGAGTCACGGGTCACGTTATAGTCAATTAATGCTTTTAAGCAGCGGAAATACTGCCTGGAAGCCTCTGAAAACAACGAAGGATGATGCATGAGCACTATTGAGAATCTCCTCCCCGAAGAGCTCCTGGAGACCCTGCGGGACCGTGCCCCCGGCTATGACGAAGAAAATTCCTTCTTCCACCGGGACCTGGCGGACCTGAAAAAACTCGGCTACCTCCAAATGCTGGTGCCCACGGAATTCGGGGGCCGGGGATTCACCCTCGCCCAGGCAAGTCAGGCGCAGCGACGTCTGGCCCAGGCTGCTCCGGCCACCGCACTCGGCATCAATATGCACCACGTGATCCTGGGGATGGCCTACACCCTCTGGCTGCGGGGCGATCAGCGTTTGAACTGGGTTTTTGAGGAAGCCATGGCCGGGGAGATCTTCGCCTTCGGTATCTCCGAAGCCGGCAATGATGCGGTCCTCTTCGACTCGGTCTCCACCGCCCGCAGGGTTACGGAGGGCTACCGGATCTCGGGCACCAAGATCTTCACTTCACTTTCCCCGGTCTGGACCCGACTCATGGTCCACGCCCAGGTTGAGGGCGAAGACACACTGGTCTTCGGCTTCTTGGAACGGGAGGCGGAAGGAATCACCATCAAGGATGACTGGGACACCCTCGGCATGCGTGCCTCCCAGTCCTGCACCACCATCCTGGATGAGGTACCGCTGAACACCGAACGGGTGGCCACCCACACTCCGCTGGGGCCCAACCCGGACCCGGTGGTCTGGGGTATCTTCGGCACCTTCGAACTGCTACTGGCCTCGGTGTACACCGGCATCGGGGAGCGGGCGGTGAGCCTGGCCTGCGAGATCGTCGCTAAGCGCCGCTCTCATGTGAAACAGGCACCTTATGCCCATGACCCGGACATCCGCTGGCAGATCGCCTCCGCCGGGATCCTCATGGACGGTGTCATCCTGCAGCTGGAGAAATTAACCGCGGATGTGGACGCGCTCGGCACCGACCGGGACCCGAACTACGGTGCACAATGGTTCCTGCACTTCTCCGGGGTGAAGGGGAGGGCTACCGAGGCAGCGAAGGAAGCGGTGGAGCTGGCGGTGCGCACCACCGGCGGTGCGCAGTACTTCCGCAGCTCCGAGCTGCAGCGCCTCTACCGGGATGTCCTCGCCGGGCTCTACCACCCCTCCGACAATGAGTCCCTGCACGCCGCCTACGCCAAAGCCCTGCTGGGGCCGGCCAGCTAGCACCTGCAGGGTCTGGGATCCCCGGGCAGTGTGGGCATCGTGAGGTCAGGATGCCCGGAGGTCGGTGAGCCGGCCTCCGGTAGTGAAATAGTCTGCCCAGTTCTCGATGTGGGGGTTATGTCGTAGGATGGCGCGACGTTGCCGCTCGGTCAACCCGCCCCACACCCCGAATTCCTCCCGGTCATCCAATGCGGTGGCCAGGCATTGGGTGCGTACCGTGCAGGGTCGACAGATGGCCGCAGCCTGGCGTTGCTGGGCCCCGCGGACAAACAGTTCATCGGGATCACCCCGGCGGCAGGTGGCCTGCATGATCCACTCTTCACGTTCATGGGGCACATCCTGACTATCTGCCCTGGCAGGTTCTCGCCACATGGGAGCCGCACGTTGGTGATCGAGATAGAGCGCTGTTGTCATCGTAAGATTGTTCCTTCTCAAAGACCCACCCAGAACCCGGTTCTGCTCTGGGCACACACAGCCTATTGATCCGGCGGTCCAAATGTCTATGGAACCTTCCCCAAAAGTCATATCTCCCATAAGTCACCCGCTAATGGGGGGGGGATAATCCCAGCTCAAAGCCCCTAAATATAGGGGCACAGTGAGGGGGGGTGCGCCGCTTGGTGCTCCTTTAGGGAAACGCTTAAACGGGGGAGATGATCAATACATATCTCACATGGGGTGGCTGCGGTGGAGGAGGTGGTAATAAGGTGACTCCAGGACCCAGCACCAACGCGAGATGCAAGCCCCCTGTGCTGATCACATGCGCAGGAACTCTGGTCAGTCCTCCACCAGGGCAGCCACGGCCTCCAGGGCCTGCACGTGGCTGGCCAGTGATTCAGCACCGCGTGCCGTCAACGACACCCACACGCTGCCCGGGCAGCGGGGTGAGCGATACTCACGGCCTTGAGAAACATAACGCTGCACCTGCAGTGTGCTGAGATGGGCAGAAAGAACGTCCTCATCACACCCCACCAGATCACGCAGGACGGACAACTTCATTTCCCGGGCGGGCCCATCACCCTCGACGGCACCCGCGGACTGCAGCGCCACACAGATCTTCAACCGGTCCAGAGGGTGGATTACCGGATCAAGGGAAATAGGACCGGAGTTGTCCGGGTCTGACTGAGTGCTCACAGCCGTCTCCCCAGCGTTCGGAGGGCGTAGCTGAGATGGACGGCGGCGATCATGCCGACAAGGACGACCATCCAGCGAGGCCCTGCAGGTAAGGCGGAGGCAGCCACAGGCCACAGGAAGAGACTATTGGTAAGTAACCATTCTTTTAGTACATCATTATCCCCTCGCTCCACCGACTGCCAGGGGCGCAGGCGACGGTAAGGATGAAACAGGTACCTGCGAAGCAGGACTCCTACGGCGCCCATCAGCGCCAAGACCCCCATCCCCCAGAAGAAATAGTCCCCTACCCAGAAACACACCACCACCAGAAACAGAGCGGACAGGGTGGCCTGTGCCCAGGGATTGGGATGCCAGGAAGTGGCTGAGCGTAGGTGTTCGATGACTGCGAGAGAATGACGGGCGTCTTCGGGGGAAACGGGGAGGCTTTTGCCGGGAGAGCGAGGTGCGGGTTGTGCAGTGTTATCCAACTAAAAAATCATGATTCCGTCCAGTGCGGCAAATAATGAATCGACAGTGAAGTCTTTTGAGCCCAAGGTCGGTGTGACCCACCACACTACCCTAAATGGGGGGGCCGCTGGCGTCGGGGCCAAGACGGGAAGGGCGTAAGCCCTTAAGGATCACGATTTGACGGGGGTGTTGTGGGTCGCCGGTTCCCTCAGAAGCTCCCTTTGACGGGTGGAGGAGCAGGGCTGCGCAGTTAGCCGGTAACTATCAGTGACTCGGGGAAGTCCGGGATTGCTTCCCCGGCCGGTGGGAGATGATGCTGCTCTCGGTGAGGATGCGAACCAACCCTTGAGGGCATGCGATGTGGGCCTGCGCCAGGGTGGTCCACCCGTTGGCGAGAATAAAACCGGTCGCCTGGGTGATATAGGACATTTCCTTCCAGGTGTCAGGGAAGTTTTGTTGCGCGAGGACTTTCACGCAGCGAAAAAGTTCCTGAGCCTCGGGAGAATCGAAGAGATCGGTGTCGGGGTCGATGCTGTGCATGATTCTTTTCTTTTTAAGCCATCAGGGTTTTTCTCACGCACCGGCCACCACAAGGGGGACCACAACGTCGGAAACACGCGAACACCACCCAGTCAGGTGGTGCTGTCGGGCAGGGATGAGGGGTGGGTTTTTAAAAGTCGATGAGTCTGCCACCGGGCAGTAAAGTAAGCTGCCCGGTTACCGACATCGGTGGGGGCACGGAATAAGGCGAGGCTCTTGGCCAACCCATCCCCGAACTCCTCTCGGGGATTCAGGGCGGTGGCCAGACAGTATTGTCCTACCGGGCCAGGCCCGGACAACGTGGATCCACCCCTCAGGAAATCTGGATAAGGCATCAATTTTCATTAATAAGTAATGAGATTATTCTTTCATTGCCCCGAATGTCGACCCGACACCTTTAAAAGTATTACAACCCCATGCTTTCCCAATGTATGGCGAGGGTCGCGGCAAATTGAAGTGGGTGCACCGCCCCCGTGTCTAGTGCGTGAGCTGGTCGATCAGCTCGTCGACCACCGCATCACCGCGGTAAAGATCAGGGCAGAAATATTCAACCAGTGCGGGTACCACCCGGGCATCCTGCTCACTTCCCGACCAGATATAGGCCTGACGCATCGACTCTTTCAGCACTGCCGGATCATATAGGTCAGGATTATCCTGGCCTGCCAGCACGCAGGCCAGCCAGCCGGCCCTGGCGATTTCTTCCGGGCTGAGGCTGGCGACCTGTGTCCCCGGAAACCGGTTCAAGATAGCGGCCGCGGCAGCTTCCTGATCCCTGGTGATCCCCCCATCCCCTACGGGGTCGAAACTGTCTGCAATAGTATCGCCGGGCGCCGAGGGGAATGCTAACGCCGTGGACGGTGTGGTCATCGCCGGAGTTGAGGAGTCCGCGGGGGCGGCACAGGAGGTCAGTGTGACCGTCAGGAGGGCTGCCGCTAAGAATTTATCAATTTTCCGCACGGCTCAACCATAGACTTTGACTGCCCCCTAAAATGGGGGCATGTCTCACCAGTCCCACTGGGATGGCCTGCACGCAGCGCGTTGTGGATCAAGCGCGGGTAGCAGCTGAGGCAGGAAAAACCTCCCTCAGCGCTCCCTTGAGGGGGTGTCAGGCGGCATCTACCACCCGGTTGTTCAGGGCGCGCTCCACGCGGGCGCGTTCCTCTGCCATCAGCCGCAGCAGACCTGCGGGGTGCTGGCCGGACAGGAAACGCTCAGCACTGTCCAGGGAACGGGGGGTGATATCCCAGGAGGGGTAGATCCCGCTCAGGGTGGTCAGCGCCAGCTCAGAGGACCACTTCTCCCAGATCGCCGGGGCCAGCTCGAAGACAGACTCATTGAACTGTTCCAGGTGCGGAGCAGAACCGGTGAAGTTCAGGCCCTCCAGCTTGTGGCGCACCGCCAGGTTCGAGAGCTCATGATCGAGATTGACCAGTTCAGCGAAGATCTTCGCCTTATTCTCCGGGGTGTTGATCGCCGCCTCCGCCCGCAGCGCAGCCTGCTCCCCGGAGGCGGAACGGTCCCGGCTGCGTTCCGTGGCGATGGCCTTGGCCGGATCCTCGATCTCATCGTGGGCGATCAGGGCGGTCAGGGCCCACCAGCGCAGATCCGCGTCCACGGTGAGGTTGGAGTTTCCATCGGCCAGGATCTCCCGGAAGAATCCCAGGGAATCTTCGGTCAGTGTCATCTTGGCCAGTGCCTGGGTGAAGATCAGGGCGCGTTCCGAATCCTCCCCACGGGCACCTTCCAGCAGGGCCTGGTTGAGGATCTCCCTGCCGTTCCCCTCCGCCCAGTCCGGGTCGGCGTAGCTCTTCCACGCCTGGGCGGCCTGGTTGAGGATGCGTTCCAGGACAGCGTGCTCGGTCTCGGCATGGGCGCCCCGGGCCACCAGGGAGATGAAGTCCCGGGCCTTCATGTGCCCACCCCGGGTGGCTTCCCAGGCTGCGGACCAGCACAGGGTGCGGGCCATGGGGTCCTCGACCCGGGCAATATTTTCCACCACGAAGTTGCGGGACTCATTATCGAGTTCCATCAGGCAGTAGGTGAGGTCATCATCGTTGACCAGTACCAGATCAGCGGCCTCGATCCCGACCAGCTCGGGCACCGCGGTGGATGCCCCCTCAATGTCGAGCTCGACCCGCTTCGTGCGGGAGACGCGGCCGTCGATAAGCGAGTAGAGGCCGACGGCGATGCGGTGGGTGCGCAGCTCACCGGCACCTGGTTCCGCACCACTCTGGGTGATGCTGAAACGGGTGTACTTCCCTCCCTCGACCTCGAAGTCGGGGGAGAGGCGGTTGATGCCGGTGGAACGCAGCCACTGATCGGCCCAGTCACCCAGGTCGCGACCGGAGGTGGACTCCAGGGCACCGAGCAGATCATCGAAGGTGGCGTTGCCCCAGGCGTGGGTGGCGAAGTGGCGGCGCACCCCGGCCAGGAACTCCTCCCGACCAACATAGGCCTGCAGCTGCTTGAGCACGCTGGCACCCTTGGCGTAGGTGATGCCGTCGAAGTTCTGCTCCACCGTCTCGATATCGTGGGCATCCGCCGAAATCGGGTGGGTCGAGGGCAGCTGATCCTGCTGGTAGGCCCAGGACTTCTCCACATTGGCGAAGGTCACCCAGGCGGTGTCGTACTCGGTGGCCTCGGCCTGGGAGATGGCGGCCGACCAGGTGGCGAAGGACTCGTTCAACCACAGGTCATCCCACCACTCCATGGTCACCAGGTCACCGAACCACATGTGCGCCAACTCATGGAGGATGGTCTCCGCGCGACGCTCATACTTGTAGTGGGTTGCCTTGGAGGAGAAGACGTACTCATCCCGGATGGTCACACAACCGGCATTCTCCATCGCGCCCATGTTGTACTCCGGGCAGAAGACCTGGTCGTATTTGCCGAAGGGGTAGGCCATGCCGAAGTTGGCGTGGAAGAAGTCGAAACCCTGCTTGGTCTCGGTAAACAGGCGCTGGGCGTCCAGATGCTTCGCCAGCGAACGACGGACATAAAGACCCAGCGGAACCTCAAGCTCATGGGGCTGATCCACGGGGGTTTCCGCATGATGGGTCAGCTTCCCGCGCCAGGTGTCATGGACCTCGGTATAGCGGCCCGCACAGACCGCCACCAGGTAGGTGGAGATCGGGGTGTCCACCCGGGAGGTGTGGGTGGCATGCTCCTCGCTGAAGTGGGTCTGCTGCGGGGCGTTGGAGATAACCTTCCAGTCCCGGGGGGTGTGCACCTTCAGACCGTAGGTGGCCTTGAGATCGGGTTGGTCGAAGCAGGCGAAGACCCGCTTGGCATCGGCGGTCTCGAACTGGGAGTAGAGGTAGACCTCATTATCGGCCGGGTCGACAAAACGGTGCAAGCCCTCACCAGTGCGGGAGTAGGGGCAGGTGGCCACCACCTCCAGGGTGTGGCGGCCCGGGGTCAGCCCCTGCAGGGCGATGCCGTGGGTGTCGTCATAACCTTGGCTGTCCAGGGGCACCGCGGACTGCCGGATGTCCCGGCCATCCAGTCGCACCCCGTCGATCCGCTTGGCCCGAAGGTCGATGAAGGTGTCACCGGCCTCCTTGACCTGGAAGCTGACCACGGTGGTGGAACCGAAATCGCTCTCCCCCTGGTTCAGATCCAGGGTGATCTCATAGTGATCCACCGAGAGCAGCGTCGACCGGGCCTCAGCTTCGGCGCGGGTGAGGTTGATAGAGGTCATGAAAACTCCTTGTGGTTTCGACATCCGGAAATCGGGTCGGGGTAGGGACACTGACACAAAGCCTAATCCGCGCCTACGCTGGGAGGTGATAGCTGTTTCTCTCAACAAATCAAGGAAAGGCCCTTAATGTCTGAAAATGTGACCTTCTGGTTTGACGTCACCTGCCCCTTCGCGTGGCAGACCTCCCGCTGGATCAAGGAGGTCGAGAAGGTCCGCGACATCACCGTCGAGTGGACCCCGATGTCCCTGGCAGTGCTTAACGACGGCCGCGACCTCCCCGCAGACTACCTCGAGCGTATGAAGGCAGCCTGGGGCCCGGCCCGCGTCTTCGCCGCGGTCAAGGCCCGGGAGCCGGAGAAGGTCGACGAGCTCTACACCACCCTCGGCACCATCCTCCACGCCGATGGCGAAGCCGGTAAGGGTGACTTCGGTGCCTATGACGAGGTCATCGCCAAGGCCCTGGCGCAGGTCGGCCTGGATGCCGGGTACGCGGAGTACGCCAATACCGATGAGTGGACCGAGAAGCTGAAGGAGTACCACCAGTCCGCACTGGATTCCGTCGGCGATGAGGTGGGCACCCCGGTGGTCAAGCTGGGCGACACCGCCTTCTTCGGCCCCGTGATCACCCGAGTCCCCCAGGGTGAAGAGGCCGGCGAGATCTTCGACGCCTCGGTCCGACTGGCCCAATACCCCTACTTCTTCGAGATCAAGCGCACCCGCACCGAGGGTCCGCAGACCCGCTAGGTCTTCGGCGCTGAACCATGTGTCCCCGATCCCTGGGCCATCCCCGGGGCTGTTTCTGCAGCCCCCGATGACCTGGGGGTCCGGTGTTTTGGGGGCATGTCCCTCGGTGGCTCCCCGGACTAGGCTGGATAACCAGGGGAAAGAATCTCCGGACCTCCCCCTGGCTAGGAAGTTCCATCATGTTGAGCACCACCATCATCGCCTCCGTCATCGCCTTTTTGGGCGGCGTGGCGGCCTATTACACCTGGAAAGAAAACCGCGGTCTCTCCATAATCTGTGGTGCCCTCGGCACGCTTGCCGCCGCCATCGCGGTGGTGCTGGCCTTCATCGGTACACTGATGCTGATCATGAAGATCATCCCGATCCTGCTGCTGGTGGGAATGGTCTGGCTCTGCTGGTACCTGTTCACCCGCCGCAACTCCCGGGCGGAGAAGGTGGACATCACCTAAGAAGAGGTCCCGGTTTGTGTGTCCCGGATGCCACGCAGCCCCCTCGGAATCCCAGCTGTGCTGGGAGCTCACACGCGCCCCCTGAGAATACCGAACTCTCAGGTTCAACAGGTTAGACTTGAACCATGCGCGTTTATCTTGGGGCGGACCACGCCGGATTTGAAATGAAGAACATCATTGCCGAGCACCTGAAGAACCAGGGACACGAGGTCATTGACTGCGGAGCGCACGTCTATGACGCACTCGATGACTACCCTGCCTTCTGCATCGAGGCAGCCACCCGCACCGTCAACGACCCGGGTTCCCTGGGAATCGTCCTCGGCGGTTCGGGCAATGGCGAGCAGATCGCCGCGAACAAGGTCAGGGGTGCCCGTTGCGCTCTGGCCTGGTCCCCGGAGACCGCCCGCCTGGCGCGGGAGCACAACAACGCCCAGCTGATCGGCATCGGTGGCCGCATGCACTCCGAGGAGGAGACCTTGGCCATCGTCGATGCTTTCCTGGATCAGGAATGGTCCCGTGAGGAGCGCCACCAGCGCCGCATCGACATCCTCGCCGACTATGAGCGCACCGGTATCGCCCCGGCCCTGCCTGAGAACTAGGAATAAGCACTAACACTCCCAGGATTTTCAGCCGCCTGCAGTCTGGAGTGGGGAAAACGGCCCTTAAGCATCTGATATGAGGTGCTTAAGGGCCGTTTTCCCCACTCCCAGCATCATCCCTTTCAAGGAGCAACCGGGATGTCCAGGCCCACCAGCACACCGAGTTGGGGAGTGCTCTCCGACCACACCCGGCCACCATGCTGCTCCGCAACGGACTGCAGCATCGGTGGATACTCCACCTCCGGGTGATCGGAGGACTGTCCCTCATCGTGATATCGCAGCCAGAGGCTCATGATCCGTTCCCCCTCCCCACTCCGGAAAGCGGTACCGAACTCCACCTGCCCGGAACCCTGACGTGAGGGGCGGGGGAAACTGTGGGCCACCGCATTCAGCGCGAGGCGCAACTGCTCCGGATTCGCCGAAATCTGCTGGCCGGTCGCGGTGGAAACCAGACGGATCTCCTGCTCATTGTCCTGGCGGATGCGCTGCACCAGCTGCCAGGTCAACTCCCCGGAGTCCACCCGCAGCTGCTCCCCGGAAGCCCCCGGTTGCATCATCTTCGACAGCACGGCCAGGGAGTCCGAGGCCTGCCGCAGCTGTTGCACCGGTTCCGCCAAGGCGGGTTGGTTATGGGCGACATTGCCCAGATGGCGCAGCGGGGCCTGCATGCGGCGGTTGGTGTGGACCAGGGTGGCACGGTAGATGGCGTTCGGATCCTCATCCCCGGCCCTCGTCTCCGGCTTATCGACGTCCGACTGTTGGGGCCGCCAAGGGCGCCGCCACCCCAGCAACAGGGCCAGGATCAGGGCCGGCAGTGCGGCAACACCCAGCACCATGGTGCCGGCGGTGCGCAGCAGCTCCAGGGTCTGATCCAGACCCACCATGTCATTGTCGGTGTGGTGGAGCACCACGAAAGCTGCCGGTCGGGGATCCTCCGGGCTGCTCAGATGCACCTTTCCCCAGTACACCGGTGCAGCCTCCGGACTCTCGGGGTGGATGATTCCAGCGGCATCGGGGGAGCCCTCGATGGTGGCCAGCAGTGGGGAATCCGGTTCCAAGCGGCGGGCGGAATCCCCGCGGTTCATCTGGATCAGACGTCGGTCAACTATTCCCACCACCGCCTCATCGGGGCCGGGGATCCGGGTGGAGAGGTAGACATCCAGCAGCCGGGTGCTGGAACCGAAGGAATTCGAGGTCCGCGGATCCACGGCAGTTTCACTGAATTCGACGAACCGCTCCATCTCCTGCTCCACCACCGCATTCGCCTGCTCATTAACCCGCTGCAGCAGGGATTCCCGGGCCACCAGATAGGTGGCAGCCAGGGCGGTGGCGGTGACCAGCAGGATCGCCAGGAAAATGCCGATCCGGGAAACCGGAAGAAAACCGAGCGCAGTGCTACGGCGCTTATGCCACACCGGGGTGTGGTGGGCACTGCCCGAAAGCTGCTCGCTCATGTGGATCGGGAACCTCTTTTCTGACTCTGCTGACTTTAGTAGTACCCCACAGCATCCGGCGCCAAGATGAAATGAGGGTGTTTCCGGAATGAGATATTTTTCATGTCGGTGGTGCCAAAGCGACAGTGGCCCACCCCCTGGACCATCAAGGGGGGCGCCGAAAAGAAAGAACACCGGTGCCGAGGGGAAAATCCCGGCACCGGTGTGAGACTTCAAGGTGTGAAGGCTGGGGGAGGGGGTGCTCCGCTGTGCGGCTAGAAGTCGAAACCGAAGTCGCCGAAACCGTCGAAGAGTCCGCCGCCGTCGCCACCGTCCATGCCACCCATGTCCTCGCCACCACCCATATCTTCGCCGCCACCCATGTCCTCGGCACCGGCCTCGCCACCCTCACCGGCAGCCAGGCCGTCCTCATAGCCTTCTCCGTAGCCGGACTCCCAGTCCTGGGCGCCGTAGCCCACACCGGACATGCCGGTGAACATCATGGAGAACATCATCATGGAGCTGGCGGTCCACATGCCCGAAGCCAGGGCACTGGCCCACCACGGGGAGGAGTACCAGCCGGCCGGCACCGGGCGGCCGGCGACATTGCCACCGGGGTAGTAGTTCGGGGTCTCATCGGAAGCCGCCGGGGAGGCAACCAGGGTCTGGCCCTCATGGTTGATCTCGCGGCGTTCGGTGACCTTGCCGGCATTGCGCTGACCCTCGAGCAGTGGCAGCTCCGGCCCCGCGGTCATCCCCATGATCTCCCGGGCGGCGTTCATGTAGTGCAGTCCCTCAAGAGCGGACTCGCGGGCCAACTTGGCCTGCTGCACCGAGTTTGCGTTGGAGATCTGGGAGGCGGCGGCGTTATAACGCTCGGAGGCATCCGCGACGGCCTGGGTGGAGGCGGTGTCATTGCCGGCGATGCTCAGCACCTGGGAGCCGAGTCTTTCGATCCAGCGGCGGGCATCAGCGCGGGCGTCCTCCATCTGACGGGCCTGTTCCACCTCCTGCTGCTGCTTCTTGTTGCGGTTCATGAAGTAGGCGGCGGCGATGCCACCCACGATGAGGATAAGAAGTAGTTCCACGAGATTCTTCACTCCGTTGCCGATGGTGCAGCTCCCCGGCTGGCGGACCGGGACGATGCGGGTTTCTATAGATGCAACGCTACAGGCGGCGAAATAGTTCCGGGTGAAAATCTTGGTGAGGCCCGGTGGTTTTCTCTTTCCGGGGAACTTGGGCTAAACTGCTCAACGCACACCGCGACCGCTTTAATCGGTCCTGGTGCAGTGGGAATGTCGTATAGTGGCTAATACCTCAGCCTTCCAAGCTGAAGACGCGGGTTCGATTCCCGTCATTCCCTCCAAGCTCTGAAACACCGGCATCGCAGATGAACAACATCTGCGGTGCTTTTTTGTTGCGACTTTCCCGGGCTCAACTATTTTGGAGACATTTCCCCAGCTCAGAGGGGTCTCTAAAGCTTTAAGGTGCCCCAATGTATCCACGTTTTTGCACAACCCGCTAAACTTTGTCATCGTATCCACTACTGCAGGAATGCAGTGGCGAATACGGGGCGTGGCGCAGTTTGGTAGCGCACCTGCTTTGGGAGCAGGGGGTCGCAGGTTCAAATCCTGTCGCCCCGACGTATGGGCCATCCGGTCCTAGCAGACGAAATTTCAATTTGTATCCAGGAGAGTGACTCGTGAAGAGTTCCGTCGAGAAGCTGAGCGACACCCGCGTGAAGCTCACGGTTGAGGTCCCGTTCGAGGAGCTCGGCACCGAGATTGAACAGGCCTACAACGCACTCGCGCAGCAGGTGTCCATCCCCGGTTTCCGTAAGGGCAAGGCACCTCGCCAGCTTATCGACGCACGCGTCGGCCGCGGTCCCATCCTGGAGCAGGTTGTCAATGACATGCTGCCGAGCCGCTACGAGCGTGCTTGCCAGGAGAATGAGCTGGTCGTTCTCGGCCAGCCGAATATTGACATCACCAAGATCGAGGACAACGAGTTCGTCGAGTTCACCGCTGAGGTCGACATCCGCCCCGAGTTCGAGGTGCCGGACTTCTCCGAGATCTCCGTCGAGGTCCCGGCCGTCAAGGTCGACGAAGAGTCCGTCAACGAGGAGCTGACCAAGCTCAGCGAGCGTTTCGGTGAGCTCAAGGACACCAAGCGCAAGATGAAGACCGGCGACTTCGCCATCATCGACATCAAGGCCACCGTCGACGGCGAGCTCGTCGAGGAAGCCTCCACCGAGGGCCTGTCCTACGAGATCGGCTCCGGCGATCTGATCGACGGTCTGGACACCGCACTGCGTGGTCTGAAGACCGACGAAGATGCTGAGTTCACCACCACCATGGCGGCTGGCGAGCACCAGGGCAAGGAAGCCACCATCAACGTCCACGTGGTCCAGTCCAAGGAGCGCAAGCTGCCGGAACTGGATGATGAGTTCGCACAGCTGGCCTCTGAGTTCGACACCATCGAGGAGCTCCGCGAGTCCACCAAGTCCCAGGTGGAGGAGTCCAAGAAGAACCAGCAGGCCGCCGCCATCCGCGACCAGGTCCTGGAGAAGGCACTGGGCGAGGCTGAGTTCGCACTGCCGGAGAGCATCGTCGACGAGCAGGTTCACGCACAGCTGCACCAGCTGCTGGGCCAGATGGCTCATGACGACACCGCACTGAACTCCGTGCTTGAGGGCCAGGGCACCACCCGCGAGGAGTTCGACGCCCAGACCCGCAAGGACGCCGAGAAGGCCGTCCGCACCCAGCTCTTCCTGGACACCCTGGCAGAGCAGGAAAGCCCGGAGGTCTCCCAGCAGGAGCTCACCGATCACATCCTGTTCACCGCCCAGAGCTACGGCATGGATCCGAACCAGTTCGTCCAGCAGCTGCAGCAGTCCGGTCAGATCGCGAACCTCTTCGCTGACGTTCGCCGTGGCAAGGCCCTGGCCTCCGCCATCTGCCGCGTCTCCGTCAAGGACGACGAGGGCAATGAGATCGACCCGAAGGAGTTCTTCGGCGAGGCCGAGGATGACGTTGAGGTCGCCGAGGATTAATTCCCGGCCATCATGATGTTGTGAAGGGAGGGTCCGGCTTAGACGCCGGGCCCTCCCTTCCGCATTGTCCGGGATAGTGTGCCGCTGGGCCGCGGACACCTGCATCTCAGCAGCTGAAAGTGGGTTCCGCCCGAGGATTCGACGCTGACAGCGAACAGAGCGGCGTTCTCACTTAAGTGGCAGGTAACCTTGAGAACATCGACCAAAAGAAGAATCTAGGAGTTGTATTCCATGACTGATCAGATCCACATGACGTCCCCGGGTGCCGGGGCCGGATTCGGCACCGACATCTTCGACCGCCTGCTGCGGGAGCGGATCCTCTTCCTCGGTAGCCAGGTTGATGATGAGATCGCGAACAAGCTCTGCGCCCAGATTCTCCTGCTCTCCGCGGAGGATCCGACCCGCGATATCTCGCTCTACATCAACTCCCCGGGTGGTTCGGTGACCGCTGGCATGGCGATCTACGACACCATGAAGTACTCGCCCTGCGATATCGCCACCTACGGCATGGGTCTGGCCGCCTCCATGGGCCAGTTCCTGCTTTCCGGTGGTACCAAGGGCAAGCGCTACGCCCTGCCGCACGCCCGCATCATGATGCACCAGCCTTCCGCCGGTGTCGGTGGCACCGCAGCTGACATCGCCATCCAGGCGGAGCAGTTCGCCCAGACCAAACGTGAGATGGCTAAGCTGATCGCTGAGCACACCGGTCAGACCTTTGAACAGATCACCCAGGACTCCGACCGTGACCGCTGGTTCACCGCCGAGCAGGCCAAGGACTACGGTCTCGTCGACCATGTGGTCACCCTCGCCGAGGGCCCGATCAGCAACTAGGCACACGAAGTATCAAGGAGAAAATAGAACATGAGTAACGGATTCCAGATGCCGAGCTCCCGCTACGTGCTGCCTTCCTTCATCGAGCAGTCGGCTTATGGCACCAAGGAGACCAACCCCTACGCCAAGCTCTTCGAGGAGCGCATCATCTTCCTGGGCACCCAGGTCGATGACACCTCCGCGAATGACATCATGGCGCAGCTGCTGGTGCTGGAGGGCATGGACCCCGACCGGGACATCACCCTCTACATCAACAGCCCCGGTGGTTCCTTCACCGCACTGATGGCCATCTACGACACCATGCAGTACGTCCGCCCGGATGTGCAGACCGTCTGCCTCGGCCAGGCCGCCTCCGCAGCTGCCGTGCTGCTGGCTGCCGGTGCCCCCGGCAAGCGCGCCGCCCTGCCGAACGCCCGTGTGCTGATCCACCAGCCCTCCACCCAGGGCACCCAGGGCCAGGTTTCCGACCTGGAGATTCAGGCCGCTGAGATCGAGCGCATGCGCAAGCTCATGGAGAACACCCTCTCCGAGCACACCGGTAAAACCCCGGAGCAGGTCCGCATCGACACTGACCGTGACAAGATCCTCACCGCTGCTGAAGCTCTCGAATACGGCATCATCGATCAGGTCTTCGACTACCGCAAGCTGCGCGTCTAGACCTTCCCCAGGAAGAGCGCCGGATTAGATTTAGCTGACCGAACTCAACCACAATGCAACAAGGGCCACGCCCCGGCACACCAGAAAGTGTGCTGGGACGTGGCCTTTTTGTCGGCCTGCGGCAAGGGGGGTATCGATAAGCCGCTGCCAACCCTGCCCCTCCCCGGCCTAGAGTTCGCGCAGCACCCTGGGCAGCTCATTGCGGGTCCGCACACCCAACTTCCGGTACACCCGGGTCAGGTGGTACTCCACGGTTTTCGCGGAAAGGAAGAGCTCCCTGGCGACTTCTCGGTTGGTGGCGCCCTCCGCAACCAGCTTCGCGATCTCCTGCTCCTGGGGGGTCAACCCCCCGGCCCCGGTGGTGCGGGTTCCCAACCCGCCAGCGCGACGCTCCCGGTTACACCGGTTGACGAATTCGGTGGCACCCATCGCCTCGTAGACCTCGCCGGCGCGGGTGAAGATCTCATCGGCCTGGCGACGTCGACCCAGGCGACGGAGTACCCGGCCATATTCATAGAGGATGCGGCTCTGGTAGGAGGGCATCGCCAGGGATTCAATCTGCTCCAGGGATTGATCGAAGACCTTGATGCCGCCTTCGATGTCACCGCGCTGCATGAGGATACCTGCCCGCGGCACCCCCAGTTTTGCCTTGATGGAGGCGATGTTGGAACCGGCGGCGATCTCCTCTGCTCGGGAAGTCACGGCATCGGCTTCCTCAATCTTGCCGGCGTGCAGCAGCTGCTGCGCCCACACATCCTCCCAGGGCCAGAACCCGGGCTGGCTGATATTGGTTTCCGCATTGATGGACTCAAGTGCGCGACCTGCCCGCATGGCGGAGGACATGTCATTGTCGAGGCTGGCCAGCAGGAGACGGCACATGGCGGAAGGAACCCGCTGCAGGACGAAGGCATCGTGACTGAAGGTCAACCGGTTGACGTAGCTGCGGGCCAGCTCCCGTTCACCGCGGTAGGCGGCGATGGAGGCGCCGGTCCACAGCAGCAGGGGTTCCAGGAAGCGGATGCCATAGCGTTCGGCACGGGCCAGACCACGTTCCACCGCCCGGACCCCGGACTCCCATTCGCCGAGCACGAAGTAGGTGCGTGCCAGCCAGGCATCCATCCAGAGGGAGATACGTTCCGAACCTTCCGCCCCGGAATAACCCTGCAGGCGCTGTCGGGCGGCCACCGGGTCGTCGTGGACCAGGGAGAGCCAACCCAGGGCCATGTTGCGGCGTTGCGCCAGAATGGGGGTTTCCCCGGGCAGGGGAACATCATCGGGCACCCTGCCCTGGACGGCACCCTGGCCGATCAGTGAGATATAACGGGCCTCCAGTTGGGTGGGGGAGCCGGGCAGGGCCCACTCGTCGGTGATTTTTGCCCAGGCGATCAGATTCTCGGGTTCCCAGCTGTTCAGACTCAGCAGCACCTTGCGGGAGGCAACCCGGGCCCGCATGGAGCGATCCTGACTGTCGGCGTCCTCCAATGTCTGCCACGCCCGGTTGATATGTCCCTTGGCCTCGGAGAAGCGCCCCTCATGGAGTGCCAGGTAACCGCGCATGGAATCGACCTTGACATCCCGGGAGTCATGCCCCAGGGAACCGGCGTAGAGCCGGGCCTGCGGCAGGTCCGAGGCGGCGATCAGAGCCTCGATGCCGCTGAGGTGGCGGTCATGGGCATCCTCCGGGCGGGAGGAGATCTGGGAGGAGAGTTCATAGGCACGGGCAGCCCGCCGCCAATGTCCGGAGGCACCCAACTCCAGGCCACGCTGGGCGATGGCTTCGGCGGTGTCGTCATCACTACCGCGGGCACCGAGTGCCTGGTGCTTCAGAGCGGAGTCCTGGTCGTGGTGTTCCAGGTAGAATCTGGCGGCCTTCAGATGCAGCTCCGAAGACTCCAGGGGGCCGGTTCCGGTGCGCACCACCGCAAGATCGGTGGGATGGGTGAAGGTGAGGTGATCCACGCCATAGCGGGGTAGCAGCTCCAGCAGCCCGAGGGACACTGCGGTGTCAATGGTTTCCCCGGTCGGGTCATCAGCCAGATACTGCAGCAGTTCTGAGGTGCCGCCGTCCGGGAGAATCGCGCAGGAGGTGAGCACCTTATTGAGTGCGGTGTCCTCCGCGTGGGCACCGATCCGGCGCAATAGTGCGGCACGCCAGGTGTTGGGCACCGGGATCTTCGGGTCATGGTTGCGCCAGTGGTCGGCGGGGGCGGCCTGGAGAACCTCCCGGATCCGGTTGGGGCGGCCACCGGTGAGATCCCTTAATTCGGCGGCGGCGAAGGGAGCCAGGTGGGCGCCCACGGTGGTCAGGGCAAAGGCCCGGACATCCTCGACATCCATCGGAGGGATGGTCAGCGCCACATCCGCCATCTCACGGAGATCATCCGTGTTGGGACGACCGGCGGAGACCTCGGTGTCGGAGGCGGTGAACAACAGGGCCAGTCGGCCGTGCTTCATGGTTGCGGCGGTTTCAATCAGTGCCCGGAGGGAGGTCTGATCCGCCCAGTGAACATCATCGACCACGATTGCAGTGGTGGCCCCCTCCACATCAACCAGGGAACGCAGATCTCCTTCGTGGTTCGCCCGGTCGAGGATGTGCTGCAGCAGGGAACCTTCGTTATCAGCCCGCCAGGACAGCGCGGTGACACGCACCCCGGACCAGCCGGGCAGGTTCTTCACCAGTTCTCGGGCGAAGCTGGATTTGCCGGCTCCGCCGGGACCGGTGATGACGCACAGTACGCCATTGCCGGGTTCCAGATCCCGGACCATTTCCGTGACCTTGCGGAAAGCGGAACTGGAGGCGTGACGTGGGGAAGGAGTCAGGTACACAGGCCCGACCATACTCCGGAAGTTCGGTTGGTGAAAGGCAACCCCCTCAACAACCTCTGATGCATCCCCCGGGATTCTGGGCCCAGTTGGTTGCCCGGGATCTGCGGGGTTGCCGCGTGGGCACTGGGAGCCCGAAAGCCCCGCCCATGGTGGGCGGGGCTTTCGGGCGGTGAGATGACGGAGGGGGTTAACCCTGGTCGCCACCAGCCACCGGGAGGACGGAACCGTTGATGTAGCTGGCCTCCGGGGAAGCCAGGAACACGATCGGTGCGGCCTGCTCCTCGAGGGTGCCATAACGCTTCATCAGGGAAGAGTCGATCGTCTGGTCGACGATCTCCTGGTACCAGGCCTTGGCCTGCTCACCTTCCGGACCCGGACCGCGGGCGACGCGGCGCTCCGGGGCGAGGGTGCCGCCCGGGGCGGTGGCGACGACCCGCACATTGTGATGTGCGGCTTCCTTCGCCAGTGCCCCGGTCAGGGCGTTGACCCCGCCCTTGGCTGCGGCGTAGGGGATGCGGTTGATGCCACCGGTGGCCACCGAGGACACGTTGACGATGGTGCCGCCACCATTGTCGATCAGAGCGGGAAGTTCCGCCCGAACCGACCAGAGGGTGGTGAAGAGGCTGCGGTAGATCTCCTTCTCGATCTCCTCCGGGGCGTAGTGCTCAAAGGGCTTCGCCCAGATGGTGCCGCCGACGTTGTTGATCGCGATGTCGATGTTGCCGAACTTTTCCTTGGCTGCGGCGACCATGGCCTCCGCACCCTCCCAGGTCTCCAGGTCCGCGGTGGCGGAACCGACCTTGACTCCGGTGGCGGTGCCCAGTTCGGTGGCGAACTCGTGGACCAGCTCAGCGCGGTCGACGAGGAAGACATTGCCACCCTCGTAGGCCACCCGCTGGGCCACGGCCTGGCCGATGCCCTGGGCTGCGCCGGTCACCAGGACGTTGAGGCCCTGGTAACGGTTGGGGGTGAAGAGGTTGGGGGCTTCGTTGAGACCCTCTCCGACGGGTGCACTCACTTTTCGGTAACCTCCAGCGCACCCTTCTCAGCCTGCTCCACGATCGCGGAGTCCATGGTTGAGATGGCGTGCTCATTGTGGTTGCGGACCAGTTCGCGAAGCTTGTCCTTGTCCCCGTTACGCATGGCCTCAATGATGTCGTGGTGCTCCTGGGCGATGTTGGGCTGCATCCAGGTGGTGTTGGCCAGACGCTTGCGCATCACATCAACGATGTTGAGGTTGCGGTACGCGGCCAGCAGCTCCGGGTTACCGGTGCGCTCGAAGAGGTACTCGTGGTACTCGTTGTTGGCCTCGGTGTAGGCGACCGGATCCAGCAGCTTCTCACCGTCGATGAAGGAGTTGGCCTTGTTGGCCAGCTCGGTCATGTGCTTGAAGTCATCCTCATCGAGGGTGTCGATGGTCAGCTCGACGGCACCGAGCTCAAGCGCCATGCGCGCGTTGAACTGGGCGTGGGAGTCAGCCTTGGCGTTGTGGATCTCGCCGGTCTCGATACCCGGGGTGGAGATGGCGACCCCGGAGCGGGCGGAATCGCCCTCGCCGGCCTCGGAGCGCTCCACAGTCATGTTGAGGCTGTCGTTGGAGCCGGCAGCGGAGGAGAACTTCTCGTAGTAGAAGTTCTGCGGGGGGTTCTCCTGCTTGTTCAGGAACTGGCGGACGGCCTCCACCATCGGCGGCGGGCCACAGAGGTAGACGTCAGCTTCACCATTGTGGAGGTGCTCGTCGGTCATGTGATCGGTGACGAAGCCCTTGTGGGGGTGGTCGGACTCCGGGTCGGAGACCACGGTGAAGTAGTCGAAGTCGGGGAGACGGGTCTTGAAGGCGTCCAGCTTCTCCAGCTCAACCAGGTCGTAGTCGAAGGTGGCGCCGTAGATGAGGCGAACCGGGACGTCGAGCAGTTCATCCTCGGAGAGCTTCTCCAGGATGGACATGACCGGGGCCAGGCCGGTGCCGCCGGCGAGCAGCAGGATCGGGTCAAGCGGCTCACGGAGGAAGAAGGAACCCATCGGGCCGGTGAGGTTGAGGCGGTCGCCGACCTTGGCCACATCGGTGAGGTACTCCGACATCAGACCACCACGGGTCAGCTTCACCAGGAAGGTGACGACGTCATCGGAGGGGCCGGAGGAGAAGGAGTAGGAGCGGTGGTCATCCCAGTCCGGTGCGGAGATGTTCATGTACTGACCGGGCAGGTAGTTGAGCTTGTCGCGCTCCTCGATCTTCACCGAGAACTTCACGGTGGACTCGGAGAGTCGCTCCAGGGTCTCGATGGTGCCGAGCAGGGTGGAAGCGCCGGTCTTGGCCAGGACCGAGGTGGTGGCGATCTGGACCACCATGTCGGTCTTGGGCTTGGTCTGACAGGTCAGGATGTACCCTTCAGCGAATTCCTCGTCTGAGAGTGCATCTTCGATGAACTCTCCTTCGTCGAAGTCGCCTGACTCGCAGAAAGATTTACAGGTGCCGCAGGCGCCGTCACGGCAGTCAAACGGAATGTTGATGCGTGCCTGGTAGGCGGCATCTGCGACGGTCTGATCCTCTTCGCAGTCAATGAAGCGTGTAACGCCGTCTTCAAAGGCGAGAGCAATCTGGTGGGTCATGAAGGGAACCTCCTGGTAGTTGGTGATTTAGAGCTGGTAGACATCGATCACGTGGTGGATGAAGTCATTCTTGAGAATGATCTTCTTCTTCGCGATCTTCGGAGTTTCCCCGGTCACATCAAGGGTCAGCTTGGTGGTGCCGAAGTAGTGGTCGGTGGTGTTGTAGCGGAAGTAGTAGGTGATCCAGTTGAAGGTCACGTCCACCTCGCCCTCACGGCGCTCGAGAACCTCGAGGTTGGTGATGTTGTGACCGGTGCGCGGCTCCGGGATGGAGGTTGCGGAGGAACGCTCGGTGCGGATACGGAAGACACGGTCTTCCAGACCACCACGGTTGGGGTAGTAGATCAGCGAGATCTCGCTCTGCGGATCCTCGGTGAGTGTGCCTGCGTCATCCCAGGCGGGCATCCAGTACTCGGCGTCTTCGCGGTAGCACTCGAGCCATTCCTCGAAACGACGCTCATCAAGCAGGCGGCTTTCGTGGTAGAGGAAGGCTTCGATCTCTTCCCGGGTGATTGCTGCGGTATCGGCAGTGGTCATGTTCTCAATCTCCTGAATTGGCAGGTGGTTGGGTGTGGGGGAGGGGATTAGCCGCGGGTACGGCGGCGACGGCGCGGTGCGCCGCCCTCGGAAGCGGCGGCAGCCTTGGCGGCAGCGCGCTCCTCAGCGAAGGCGACGGTGGCGGCAGCGGAGGCTGCATCGTCCTTGACGCCCTTGACGGAGGAGTCCTCCGCCTCGACGGCCTTGCGCATGACCTCTTCCCAGTAGCCGTGCTGGATCGGGTACAGGCCCTCATCCTCGGTCTTGGCGCCGGAGGAGAGAACACCATCCAGGCCCAGGGCCTTGGCCTTCTCGTTCTGACCCTCAACCTGCTGGTGGATACCACGGGTCATGTCGTTCCAGGGGAAGGAAGATGCCAGGTAGGTCTTCTGGCAGGAGCGGAACTCCTCCAGATCATCCGGGGTGGCCATGCCGGTGGCGTTGAAGAAGTCCTCGTACTGACGGATGCGGTTCGCACGGTTCTCGGCGGACTCGCCCTTGGGAGCGATGCACCAGATGGTGACCTCGGTCTTGTCCACGGAGACCGGCTCGAGGCGACGGATCTGGGTGGAGAACTGGTCCATCACGTAGACGTTCGGGTAGATGCAGAGGTTACGGGAAGCGGCAACCATGAACTCGCCGCGCTCTTCGCCGTGCAGCTCCTTGAGTGCGTCCAGACGGTCGTAGACCGGGCGGTCCTCCGGGTTGCCCCAAGTGGTCCACAGTGCCAGGTGGCCGTTCGGGAAGGAGAAGTAGCCACCGCCCTGCTCGCCCCAGGAGCCGGCATCCATGGCCTTGGTCTCGTTCTTGGACTCGCCGGTGCCACGACGGGAGGTGGTGGCTGCGTAGTTCCAGTGGACGGAGGAGACGTGGTAACCGTCGGCGCCGTTCTCGGCCTGCAGCTTCCAGTTGCCGTCGTAGGTGTAGGTGGAGGAGCCGCGCAGGACCTCCAGGCCCTCCGGGGACTGGTCGATCAGCATGTCAAGCATGACAGTGGCGTCGCCCAGGTGCTCTTCCAGGCTCGGGACATCCGGGTTCAGGGAACCGAAGATGAAGCCTCGGTAGTTCTCGAACTTCGGGATGCGGCGCAGGTTGTGGGAGCCGTTGGTGTTGAACTGCTCCGGGTATCCGCCGGTGGCCTCATCCTTGACCTTGAGCAGGGTGCCGTCGTTGGAGAAGGTCCAGCCGTGGAAGGGGCAGGTCAGGGTGGTGCGGTTATCGGTCTTCTTACGGCAGAGCATTGCACCGCGGTGGGAGCAGGAGTTGATCAGGCCGTTGAGCTGGCCGTCCTTGCTGCGGGTGATCATGACCGGCTGGCGGCCCATGTTGGTGGTGAAGTAGTCACCCGGGTTCGGGATCTGGGACTCGTGAGCGAGGAAGAGCCAGTTGCCCTCGAAGATGTACTTCATCTCCAGGTCAAAGAGCTCCTGGTCGGTGAAGACCTCGCGGTTAACTCGGACAATGCCGTCCTCGGGACGGTTATCCAGTGCGCGTTCGATGATCTCACGGGCGCCGGTGGTCGGGCTGGTCATGGGTGCGTGTCCAATCTGTTCGGTCGACGTTGTGCAGGTTTGGGCCGGAAATGGTTAACCAGAGCGTCGATCAATGGAATGGTGATGCCAGTCACCAGTGGTGATGGTTGCACATTACTATGCCGACCCATGCCCTGCATCACACTAGGGAAAGGCCTAGGATGCACCCGGGGGGAGGGGTTCGGGCCCTAGTGGGAAGGTCCACATTGCCATTGACACCTGCACATATGTCCTTATCAACTGTGAATCTGCGGTGTAGGTGTTTTGGGGTTAAAAATTGTCCGAACGGGGGTGAAGGGGGGTGCTTTTGGGGACTCTTCGAGCCCTGGCAAGGGGTTTTCTTCTGAAACTCGGATCGCCGAGGGCTGGAAAGTTTTTCGGAGGGGCTGGGAAATGTCTTTAAAATCGTGGGGTGGGGGCTCGGTGCTGGGGTTGGAGGTGGCCGGGATTTGGACTGCCTTTCTTCATGGGGCTTTAGGGTCGAGTGGTTGGTTCGGTGGTATTCGGCAGCAGTGGGCCTGATGGGCAACCCTTGGCTGTGGGTGGGGATGGCACTTTGGGGGCAGATCCCATCCCTCCACTTCCGGACCCTGGACTTCGGCGTGGGACCTTTGGGGTGGCGTGCAATCCCCGCGTATCCCTATTTTTGAAAAATGTCCTTGACCTGCATCTTTTTCCATTTGCCGCCCCTGAAGCGGACTGTGGGTGTGGGGTGAGGGTCTAGAAACTACCCCCGAAATTAGCCCCCCTCCCCCTGGGATGTTGCCTAGGTTTGACTCAGGGGGTGTGGGGAGGGAAATGAACTCTGGGATCTTTTTCTTGTCCTGACCTGCTGTTTTATTTAAATGTTACTTGAACTTCAGAGGTAAGGGTTCCCTTGCTGAGGCATGCCATGTATTGCACATCCTCGTGAAGCGGGACACAGTAATAGCAAGCCAGCGCGCTGGATCACCAGGCTCGTTGGAACTGCACTTCCCAGTCCATTGCACGAGGAGAAATAAAGATGACTCAGACTGAAGTCAACCCCACTGCCCACGACTCCGGTAACCGGGCGACTGACAAGTTCAAGAACGAGAGCGTCAAGTCTGACACCTCCAAGGAGCGCGCAAACGCGATCTACAAGGATCTGCTTGCCGCCATCGCTGAGGTTGCTCAAAAACATGAGGTCACCTACGACGAGTACCGCGTTCTGAAGAACTGGATGATCCAGATCGGCGAGTACGGCGAGTGGCCGCTGTGGCTGGACGTCTTCGTCGAGCACGAGATTGAGAAGATCAACTACAACCGCAAGGGCTACACCGGCACCAAGGGCTCCATCGAGGGCCCCTACTACCTGGAGAACGCTCCGGAGCTGCCGGCGGAGTGCGAGATGCCGATGCGCGAGCAGGACAAGGCTGCACAGCCGCTGTTCTTCAAGGGCCAGGTCACTGACGTTGACGGCAACGGTCTGGGCGGTGCCACCGTTGAGCTGTGGCATGCTGATGAGGATGGCTACTACTCCCAGTTCGCCCCGGGCATCCCGGAGTGGAACCTGCGCGGCACCATCGTCACCGATGAGGAGGGTCGCTACAACATCAAGACCCTGCAGCCCGCTCCCTACCAGATCCCGGCTGACGGCCCGACCGGTTGGTTCATCGAGTCCTACGGTGGCCACCCCTGGCGTCCGGCCCACATGCACCTGAAGGTGAAGTCCCCGGGCTACCGCGAGATCACCACCCAGCTCTACTTCCAGGGCGGCGACTGGACCGACAACGATGTCGCTACCGCCGTGAAGCCGGAGCTGATCCTGGATCCGCAGACTGACGGCGAAGGCAACAACATCGTCAACTACAGCTTCGCGCTGGACAAGGAGGACTAGTCTCCCCCTGAAAAGGAAGACTGAGTCTCCTGACTTCCCCTGCTTCCCTATCATTAGGGGAGTGGGGGTTTTCCCATTGCCGGGCCCGCCTCCTGCGGGCCCGTACTTAACGGAACAAGGAAAATAATATGGCTGAACTGACCATTGAAAAGGTCGAGACCCGGATCCTCGACGTACCGCTGATCCGCCCGCACGGCTTTGCGACGACCACCGCTACCGCGCAGCCCATCCTGCTCGTCACCGTCACCCTGGAAAATGGTGTCGTCGGTTTCGGCGAGGGTGTTGTCCCCGGCGGCCCCTGGTGGGGTGGCGAGTCCGTGGAGACCATGCAGGCCATCATCGAGGGCTACCTCGCCCCGGTGATGATCGGTCGTCCCGTCAACCAGCTTTCCGGCATTCTCAATGACTTCGAGAAGGTCGTGGCCAATGACCGTTTCGCCAAGGCCGCCGTCGATGTCGCGATGCACGATGCCTGGGCCCGTGCCCTGAATGTCCCGCTCTCTGATCTGCTGGGCGGCGCTTTCCGGGATGAGCTGGACGTGACCTGGGCCCTGGGTGTCCTTCCCCTGGATCAGGCCATCGCCGAGGTGGAGGAGCGTATCGCCTCCCACGGCCACAAGAGCTTCAAGCTGAAGATGGGCTCCGGCGACCCGGCAGTGGACACCCAGCGCATCGCTGAACTGGTTGAGGCCCTGCGTGACAAGGTCGGTTTCCGCATTGACGTCAACGCCCGCTGGGACCGTCTGACCGCACTGCGTTACCTGCCGCGTCTGGCTGAAGCCGGTGTGGAGCTCTTCGAGCAGCCGACCCCGGCGCATGATCTGGACACCCTGCGTGAGATCACCACCCGCATCGGTGTGCCGGTCATGGCTGATGAGTCCGTCTGCTCCCCGGCTGATGCTCTGGCGGTTGTCAAGAAGCAGGCCGCGGATGTCATCGCCCTGAAGACCACCAAGGTCGGTGGCCTGCGTGAGGCCACCAAGGTTGCCGCCATCGCCGAGGCCGGTGGCCTGGCCTGCCATGGTGCCACCAGCCTGGAGGGCCCCTTCGGTACCGCAGCTTCCCTGCACTTCGCCGCTGCGACCCCGGCCGTCTCCTTCGGCACCGAGCTCTTCGGTCCGATGCTGCTCAAGGAAACCTATGTGACCGAGGACCTGGTCTACGCTGATGGCGTGGTCAAGGTGCCGGAGGGCCCGGGTACCGGCCTGGAGCCGGACTGGGACAAAATCAACCACTTCACCCGTAAGTAATTAGTAGAGGAGCCTTAAGATGCTGTTTTTGGCACGTATGGACGTGAACTTCCCGGTCGACATGGATGCTGAGACCATGGCCGACTACCAGGCCCAGGAGAAGGCCTACTCCGCGAATCTGCAGGAGAAGGGCATCATGAAGGCCATCTGGCGCGTGGTGGGGGAGTATGCCAACTACTCCATCTACGATGTGGATGATCATGATGAGCTGCAGGCCGTCATGGCGGGCTTCCCGATGTTCAAGTACATGAACGTCAAGCTGACCCCGCTGGCCAAGCACCCCAACGCACTCGAGTACTACCTGCGCGGTTAAAGTCACCAGCGCTGTCCAGGGGCCCTTCGGGGCCCCTTTTTCTTTCCTCCCCTCCTACCCCCTGTGGCGTGGGAAACTTAAGAGGATCCATGCCCCTTTTCTCGAATCCAGGAGCCTGAACAATGGTCATCTTCCACGTCCGGTTGAATGAGCGGATCCCTTATGACATGGACCCGGAACTGCGGGCGGATCATGTCCAGCGCCACGGTGAGGCGCTGCGGGAGCTGGCCGCGGCTGGGGTGCTCAAGCACTGCTGGCGGGAGGCTGGAACCCGCAGTGATATCGCGGTGTTCCAAGCGGCTGATCCGGCGGAACTGCATGAGATCCTGGGTTCCCTGCCGCTGTTTCGCTTCTTGACGACCGAGGTCACCGTGCTGATGCCCCACCCCGACCTGGGGCAGGGGTGAGAAAAGCCCGCGAGGATGATCCTCGCGGGCCGTCGATAAGCGTGGTTCAGGAACTGGCGCTGACCTTCTCGGGGGCCTGGACGATCTTCTCATCCTCGGAGTAGGTGCGGGCCCCGATGAGGACGAAGGCGGTGATGAACACGACCACTGCCGCCAGGAAGTAGAGCGAGGTCGGGGACCAACCGGCGTCGAAGAGGTAGCCGACGATGACCGGGCCGGCGACGGCACCGATGCGGCCGGCGGCCAGGGCCACGCCCACGCCGGTGGCGCGCAGGGTGGGGGCGTAGGCCTGCGGGGTGATGGTGTACAGGCCGGTGATGCAGCCGTTGAGCAGCATGCCCACACCCACACCGGCGGCGAATGCCAGGCTCGGGAGGGAGGTCGAGGTGATGAACACGACCAGAATCACCGAGGAGAGCACCGAGAAGGTGATCAGGGTGGGCAGGGCGCGCAGGCGGGTGGTCAGCAATCCGAAGATCAGCGAGCCGATGGTGCCACCGAAGGAGAGCATGATGCCGCCGAGGATGCCCTGCTGGGCGCTCATGCCGGTTTCGGTCAGCAGCTTCGGGGTCCAGGAGTTGGCGAAGTTGAAACCGAAGTTGATCAGGCAGAAGGCGACCCACAGCTTGAGGGTGGTGGCCAGGTAGCGCTTGTTGAACAGGTCGGCGATGCGGTTCTCACCCACGGCGGAGAAGGGCTCCCCCAGGGTGACATCCCGGCCGTGGCCCATGCGGGCGGAGATGACCTGAACCTTCTCCTCATCACCCTCGGCGCGACGGGTGCGCAGGAATTCGGTGGACTCAGGCAGGAAGAAGAAGGTCAGGACCAGGGCGACCAGGGTCAGGCCAGCACCGGCGAAAAAGACTGATTCCCAGCCGTAGTCCGGAATGAAGTTCGCGGCGATCACACCACAGAGGGAAGCGCCCAGGCCGTAACCGGCGGAGTAGATGCTCATCGCCAGGCCACGGAAACGGTTGTTGCTGTTCTCGCTGACGATGACGGTCACGGTGCCGAGCACGCCACCGACACCGATGCCGGTGATGAAGCGCCAGAACATGAGCTCGCCGTAGCTGTCGGCGGTGGCGGTGAGCACCAGGCCCACCATGTCGATCATGATGGAGATGATCAGGATCTTGCGACGGCCCCAGCGGTCGGCCCGGGGTGCCAGCAGCAGGGAGCCGAAGCCCACGCCGATCAGGGCGGCAGAGAGCAGCCAGCCGAGTTGGGTGCCGGAGAAGCCGAACTCATCGGTTACCGCCGAGGAGGTGAAGGCCATGGCCACCAGGTCGAAGCCGTCGAGGGCGTTGAGGAAGACCGTGATGCCGATGATGAACCACTGGTAGCGGGTCATAGGGGAGGTGTTGATGCGCTGTCGGATGTCCACGAAGTCGCCTTTCCATGAGGGTGGACGAAATAAGGGTGTGGATATGGCAGCTGCACTCGATCCCTCGGATCCGGGGCTCCGGGGAGAGATAAAGAACAGGAGGCATATTCAAAAGCCCGGCTGGTGTACCGAGCTGTCTATGTAACTTAGCGGATACAACTGCAAGGGGGAAAGGGAAGGCGCTTTTATATTCACCCCTTCAAAGGTGTTATCAGAGCTGTCTCCTTGGGCTCTGGAGAGGTCTGTTCCTGTCGGCGGTGGAGGGAACAGGGTTCAGGATCGCTGCCCTCCAGCCCTCGCCAGCTCTAGCCCGCCCTTTCCGTCCCTGCGGTCCCCCCGCCTGGAACCCTGATATACACCCCTAACCACACCCTGGGTCGCTCTGCTCGGACACGTTCCCGCAGGTCAGTGGCGTGGATCTCAGTTTTTCATCGTTCACCTGGCGAACTGTTTTCCATTTCCCTTGGAAGATCTTAGATTTGGGGCATCGTCTTCTCTCATCACCGCAGGTCGAGCCCTTCTTCCCCTGAAGAGGCGCAGAGCTGCGGAATCACCAATGATCCTGATCGGAAAGGAACGACATGTCGCTTCCCCTCTTCAGCCCCACCACAGACGCCCACGCCCCGTTGATCTTCCCGCGCTATAAAACCACCCTCAAACGTAACCCAAGCAATAAACTGATAATGGTGCCCGAGCGGATGGGGGAGCTCACGGGCCCGGTATTCGGGGAGCGCGACCTCGGTGGCATCGATAATGACATGACCCTGGCCAACGGTGGCGAGGCCGTCGGTCAGCGGATCTTCGTCCACGGCCGGATCCTCGGCTTTGACGGCAAACCCGTCCCCGAGACGTTGGTCGAGGCCTGGCAGGCGAACTCCGCCGGCCGCTACCGCCACAAGAATGATTCCTGGCCCGCCCCGCTGGACCCCCACTTCAATGGCGTCGCCCGCACCATGACGGACAAGAACGGCCACTACAGCTTCTACACCGTCCTGCCCGGCATGTACCCCTGGGGCAACCACCGCAATGCCTGGCGCCCGGCGCACATCCACTTCTCCCTCTTCGGCCGTCAGTTCACCGAGCGACTGGTCACCCAGATGTACTTCCCCGGCGATCCGATGTTCTTCCAGGATCCGATCTACAACTCCGTGCCCGCCGGTGCCCGGGAGCGCATGATAGCCACCTTCGACTATGACGAGACCCGCGAGAACTTCGCCGTGGGTTATAGGTTCGACATCGTCCTCCGTGGCCGCAACGCCACCTTCTTCGAATAACCCCCTGCCGCCCACCCCACCGAAAACAGGAAGCCAAGGAAAATTCCATGAGCACCATTGACAGCGATCCGAACAACGAGATGCGTTGGGAAGTGTCCCCGATCCGTGACCAGGATGAGGCGACACCCGGCATCACCCCCTCGCAGACCGTCGGCCCCTATGTCCACATCGGCCTGACCCTGGAAGGTTCCGAGCAGCTGGTCGAACCCGGCACCGAGGGCGCCATCGAGGTCAGTTTCACCGTCACCGACGGCGGTGACACCCCGATCTCGGATGCCATGATCGAACTCTGGCAGGCTAACGCCGAAGGCATCTTCAACTCCCCACTGGATCCCCGCACCGCGGAGAAGGCCACCGCCGAGGGCTTCCGCGGACTGGGTCGTGGCATGGTCGACGAGACCGGCTCCGTCACCTTCACCACCATCCGTCCCGGCGCGCATGATGAGGAGGAATCCCCGCACCTGAAGGTCGGTGTCTTCGCCCGCGGCATGTTGGAGCGTCTCTACACCCGCCTTTATTTCCCGGATCAGGACAACTCCGCGGACCCGGTGCTCAATGCGGTGCCGGAGGAACGTCGGGGGTTGCTCATCGCTGAGCCCACTGAGCGGGGTTTTCACCTGGATATTCAGGTTCAGCATGAGGATCCTAACCGCGAGACCCCTTTCTTCGGTATTTAAGAGGTCCGGGAATGTTTCTCAGCAGATCTGACTACAGTGACCTTTCCGGTGGGGATACCAGGGCGCACCGGGAGCTTTCCGATGAGGCTTTCCTGGGCCAGCTCCTTATTTTTGAGAAGCACTTGGCGACGGCCGCGGCCACCGTCGGTGTCATTGACGGGGCACAGCTGACGGCCGCGCATGATGCGATCGAGGATTTTGATCTGGATGTCGCCGTGATCTCCCGGGCTTCGGCCAGTGGGGCCAATCCGGCGATTCCGATTGCGAAGGCACTCAAGGCTGAGGCTGCTGACCCGGCCGGTATCCACCCCGGTGCGACCAGTCAGGATGCCATCGACACCGCCCTGGTGCTCTGTCTGAAGGCCGCCGGGGTGCCATTGCAGGAATTGCTGGGGGCAGTCCAGAACCTCCTGGTCCAGCTCTGTCGGCAGCACCGTGATACCCCGATGATCGGCCGTACCCTCGGGCAGCAGGCCACCCCCACCACTTTTGGGGCGGTGGCCGCGGGGTGGTTGGAGGGTGTGGCGGGTCCGGCTGCGGAGCTGCGTCAGGCGCTGGCGGATCTGCCGGTGCAATATGGCGGGGCCACCGGAACCCTGGCCGCGACTTATCCACATGGTCTGGCGATCCATGATGAGTTGGCGGGGTTGCTGGATCTGGCGGCCACCCCGATTGTCTGGCACACCAACCGCTATCCGCTGATCCGGGTGGCCACCGCCCTGGCTGCGGTTGCTGGGGGAGTGCGGAAGATTGCCGGTGACATTGTCTGGCTTTCCGCCTCGGAGATCTCTGAGCTCCGGGAAGCTGCCCCGGGCGGATCCTCTGCCATGCCACACAAGGCCAACCCGGCTGCTGCGGTGGCCTGCGACGGTTATGCCCGACGCGCTCCGGCCCTGGCCGCCACCATGCTCGACGCCATGGATTCCCGCCACCAGCGCGGGGTGGGTAGCTGGCATGCGGAATGGCCCACCATCCGGGAGTTGGCTGCGACCACCGCTTCGGCAGTTACCCGATTACACGCCAGCCTGGATGGCATCACAGTGAACACTTCAGCCATGGCCCGGAACCTGGGTCAGGCGGCAACCTCATCCCAGTCCGCTGGTCATGCCGGGGAACTGGTGGACGCGGTACTGGATACATGGAAGGAAAATTGAGCGATGAGTGATGATTACCAGGTGGGCCGTGAGGCTGCCTTTGAGACGGGGATGAAAAACCGCCGGTCGGTGCTGGGGGATGCGCATGTGGATGCGGCCCTCGCGAAGCAGACCCCGACCACGGAGATCTTCCAGGACTTCATCACCCGCACCGCCTGGGGTGATGTCTGGAACCGTGAGGCTCTCGACCATACCCAGCGCCGCCTGCTGACCATCGCCATCCTGACCGCGGTGGGCAATGACGGTGAGCTGGACATGCACATCCGGGCGGCCCTGCGTGCCGGGGTGGACCGCGACACCATCGCGGAGGTGTTGTTGCACACCGCGGTTTATGCCGGGGTTCCGAACTCCAATCATGGTTTCAAACTGCTCGATGCCGCCGTGGCGGAGCAGCTCTAGATCCTTTTGACGTACCCCCTGATAAATCCCGTCTTCAGAAATATTGTCTTCATAGGAGAATCACCGTGAATCATGTGCCTGTCGCCATCATCGGGGCCGGACCTGCTGGTCTGACCCTGTCCCACCTGTTACACCAGCATGGTGTGGAATCCATCGTCTTTGAGTCCCGGACCCGCCAGCAGGTGGAGGAGACCGTCCGCGCCGGGATCCTGGAGCAGGGGACCCTGAACCTCATGCGGGATACCGGGGTGGGGGAACGGATGGAACGCGAGGCTGATATCGATGAGGGTATCGACATCAGCATCAACGGTCAGCCCACCCGCATCCCGCTGACCGAGCTGACCGGTCATCACGTCGCGATCTGGCCGCAGCATGAATATCTCAAGGACTTCATCGCCAAGCGTCTCGAGGACGGGGGCACCATCCTCTTCTCCACCACCGTGGCGGAGGTTGACGGTCACCTGGGGGAGAAGCCGACCCTCACCTACACCACTGAGGGGGGCGTTCCGGAGACCATCAGCACGGACTATGTCATCGCTGCGGATGGTTCTTCCTCGCCCTACCGCAAGATCATCACCGAGGGCACCGGCATCCGTGCCCGCCATGAGTACCCCTACGCCTGGTTCGGCATCCTGGTCGAGGCCCCGAAGACCCAGAAGGAGCTGATCTACGCCACCCACCCGGAGGGTTTCGCCCTGATCTCCACCCGCAGCGAGACAATTCAGCGCTATTACCTGCAGTGCGACCCTGATGACACGGTGGACATGTGGTCTGATGAGCGAATCTGGGAGCAGCTGCACCTGCGTGCGGACTCCGATGAGATCAAGGTGACCGAGGGCAGGATCTTTGATAAGGCGGTGCTGCGTTTCCGTTCTGCGGTGACTGAGCCCATGCAGCAGGGACGTCTCTTCCTGGCTGGCGATGCCGCGCACACCGTCCCGCCGACCGGCGCCAAGGGGTTGAACCTGGCGGTCGCCGATGTCTCGGTGCTGGCACCGGGCCTGGTCCGGGCACTCAAGCGTAAGGACACCGGGCTGCTCGATGCCTACAGTTCGCTGGCGGTGCCGCGCATCTGGAAGGCCCAGCACTTCTCCTACTGGATGTCCTCCATGCTTCATGCGGTCCCTGGTGAGGATCATTTCGCCACGCAGCGTCGTTTCGCGGAACTGCGCTCGGTGCTGGAGTCCGAGGCCGGCCAGCGTTACCTGGCTGAGCAGTACGTGGGTAAAGATCTACCGAAATTTGAGGTCTAGTGATCATGAACCAGGCAACGACCGCTGCTCAGGTAGCTCCCCCGAAGAAGAGTGTGTTCACCGTCGTCTCCCTCCTGTGGGTGGCGATCGTCCTGGATGGCTTCGACCTTGTGGTGTTGGGTGCCACCATCCCGGCCATGCTCGAAGACCCTTCATGGACCTTGACCGCCGCGCAGGCAACCCAGATCAGTACCGTCGGACTGATCGGCATGACCATCGGGGCACTGGCCATCGGTTTCCTCACCGACCGGGTCGGACGCCGCTGGGTGATGATCCTCTCGGTGTTCTTCTTCTCCCTGTTCACCCTCTTCCTGGGATTCACCGACAGCATCGCACTATTCACCCTCTGGCGTTTCCTGGCGGGCGTCGGTCTGGGCGGTGCCTTGCCCACAGCCATTGCCATGGTGACGGAGTTCCGTTCGGGCTCCAAGGCTGGTTCGGCCTCCACCACCCTGATGACCGGCTATCACGTCGGAGCGGTGGCCACTGCCTTCCTGGCGATGTTCCTCATCGGTGCCCTCGGCTGGCATTCGATGTTTCTCGCAGGTTCGATTCCCGGCCTGATCCTGGCACCCCTGCTCTACTTCCTGCTTCCGGAATCCCCGCAGTTCCTCCGGGCCCGGGGACGGGTGGCTGAGGCGGAGAAGGTTGCCCGGGATTATGGCCTGGTCATCGAGGATGACCTTGACCGGGAACACGAGGCGGAGATCAGTGAGTCCGGTTCACTGCGGGCACTGTTCAAGCCCACCTTCCGGATCAACACCCTCGCCATCTGGGGCACCTCCTTCATGGGACTGCTCCTGGTCTACGGACTGAACACCTGGCTGCCGCAGATCATGCGCCAGGCGGACTATGACATGGGTAATGCGCTGGGTTTCCTCATGGTGCTCAATATCGGGGCCGTGATCGGGCTGATGCTGGCGGGCAAGGTCGCCGACAGGCACTCCCCGCGCCGGACCGCCCTGCTGTGGTTCCTGCTCTCCGCGGTTTTCCTGGCCCTGTTGGCGGTACGTCTGCCGCTGCTCGGTCTCTACGCCATTGTCCTGTTGACCGGTGTCTTCGTGTTCAGTTCCCAGGTGCTGGTCTACGCCTTCACCGGTGAGAACCACCCCTCACAGATCCGGGCGACCGCCATGGGCTTCTCCGCCGGTATCGGCCGACTCGGTGCAATCTCCGGCCCCCTGCTCGGTGGTCTGCTGGTCACCGCCGGACTGGCTTATCCCTGGGGCTTCTTCGCCTTCGCCGGTGTGGGCCTGCTGGGTGCGATCATCTTCTCCGCCTCACGAACACTTCGGGGTAGCTCCCGGTCGCCGGAGTCTGCCGCCAGCAGGGAACCGAACCCGGCGAGCTGAGAATCCGGTTCCCCTCGGAAGGACTCCTGAAAATGGCCTGGTGCCCGCATCTCCGGGGATGCGGGCACCAGGCCATCTCCCTTGCGGGCCCCCTGGGGGTGGTTCACCGTCGCAGTAACGCCTGCGGCAGTTCCGCCCGGGAGGCCAACCCCAGCTTCTTGTACACCCTGGTCAGATGGTACTCCACTGTCTTGGTCGACAAGGACAGCTCCTGGGCAGCCCCACGATTGGTGGCACCCTCGGCCACCAGGACCGCAATCTGTTCCTCCTGCGGGGTCAACCCCAACCGGTTGGGGCGACGGCCACCCATGCCCCCGGCGCGACGTTCCACCTCACAGCGGTGCACCATCGTGGTGGCACCCATCATGATGAACACCTCCTCGGCACGGACGAAGAACTCCTCCGCCCGGGAACGCCGACCGATCCGGCGCAGGACAGAACCGAACTCGAAGAGGATGCGGGCTTCATAGGCGGGCAGGTTCATCCCGGCGATTGAATCCACCGCCTCCTCCAGGCTGGACACCCCGGCGCGGGTCATGCCCCGCTGGATCTGGATGCTGGCCCGGGGCACCAGGTTCTTCGCGTGCAGAGAGACGATGCCGCTGTCGCGGTAGCGTTCCTCGGCGCCCGTGATGACCGCATCTGCGGCATCCACCTGACCGGCAGCGACCAGGGAGTTGGCGTAGATGTCCTCCCAGGGCCAGAATCCGGGCTGCTGGGTGTCCTGCTGTCTGACGATCTCCCTGAGGTGTTTACCGGCGCGGAGGGCATCCCCGAGTTCGGTGGAGGTGGAGGTGATGATCATCCGGCCCATCGCTGCGGGCAGCCGTTGAATGAGGAAGGAATCCGCGGAGGTCTGCATCCGGGAGAGATAGTGGCGGGAGAGTTCCCGGTGTCCGCTCATGGCGGCGATCTGGGCGCCGGTCCACAACAGCAGCGGTTCGAGCAGGGGTGTCTCACAGGCTTCGCTGAGGGCGAGGCCGCGTTCGACCACGGCGGCTGCCTTGGACCATTCGCCGAGCACATAGTGGGTTCGGGCCAGGAAACCAGCCTGCCACAGGCCCACCAGATCGGAGTCACCGGGGACGCGCCGGGAGAGCAGTTCCCGGGCTCGGACGGCATCGTCGAAGACGAGGGCGACCCAGCCGGCGATCAGGTCGGCCCGCTGTTGCTGGCGGGGGTCCTCATAGTGCAGTTGCCGGGGTCGGGCACCGTGGTCCACCGCGGCCAGGAAGCCTTCGAAGATTTCCCGGTCTGCGGAGCGTGCGGTCCAGGCCCGGATGCCACGGATGTCCCAGTTGGCCAGCTGATGGAAGATCTGCCGGTTCGCCAGCGTGGGGGAGAAGGGTGCGTGTGCGAACTCTCTGCCTGCAAGTTGGCGGTGGCCGGCATAGGTGGCCAGGTAGCCACGCAGTTCGGGGACCGCCTCGGCGCTGTTCTCCAGTTCCAGGCGGGCGGTGCCCAGGTCGGCGGCCTCAGTAAAGGATTCCGCTCTTTCCCGGGCACTGCCCGATGAGGTCCTCACCGGCAGGTCCAGCCGATCCCGCAGGGCCGCCTCCAGACCTGGTGGGGTATCTGCCCGGGTGATGCTGCGGTGCTGGGGGCGTCGAAAGCGGAGCTGGCCGTGGACATGCTCAAGTATCCCGGCGGCGACGAAATCATCGGCACGGCTCAGCTCTGCGGCATCCAGGAAACCGGTATCCAGCCCCTGTGGTGGCAGGGCGATCAGACGGAGGACATCATCACGCAGGTCCTGGTCGCGCCAGTGAGCCGGGATCGGGATCGGGGGAGCAGGCTGGGACCAGTGGGTCAGTTCCGCGGCATCCAGCAGCTCCCGGATCAGCTGGGGCAGACCCCCACTGGCCTCATGAATACGACGTGCGGTGTCAACGTCACAGACCCCGACGATCTGGCGGGCCAGTTCCGCGGTCTCCGGGACCGAGAGCGGTGGCAGGGAGACCACATCGGTGGCGAAATCCAGGCGGATCGGGGCGCTGCCCAGCAGGATGAGCCGGGGCCCACCGGACTGGTGCACCCGTGCCAGAATGCGGTTGAGATCCGCGGCTCCGGCCCGGTGGACATCATCGATGAGCAGGATGGAATCTGTCTCTATCTCACCGGGCAGCATCGCCAGTGAAGAGGTGTCGGGGAGTGCACGGGCCAAGGTCAGGGTATAGGCGGGAAGCTCAGCGGCGAGTTCCCGGAGAAATCGCCCTTTGTTGACCCCCGGAGGGCCGGTGACCAGTAGGAAGCAGCCGTTCTCCGACTCCTTGAGTTCCGCGATGATACGGCGCAGGAGGAGTCGCCGACGAGGTAGGAGACCGGTGGTGAACATGATGAAGAGGGTACCCGGGAAACCAGGACCGGCCCTGCTTCCGTGGTGGGGAAGCAGGGCCGGTGTCAGGGAAACCGCACTAAGGTGCCCTGTGTTAACGGGCGGGTTTTTCCGTCAGCTGTCCCGCGGTTTCCACGGACTCCGAACGAGGGGCCGGAGCCGCCTTCGGAGTCCGGTCCAGCAGGAAGGCGATGATGCCACCGAAGACCAGACCCCAGAAGGGGGCGGTGATATTCCAGATGGTCAGCTCGGAGACGGTGACCAGGAAACACACCAGGGCGCCGGTGGAGAACGGACCCTTGAATCCGGCCAGGAAGGCGTTCTTCAGGGGGGTCAGCATCGCGATGCCGGCGAGGGCGGCGATGAAGGAGGCCGGCATCGCCAACATGAAACCGACGAAGGCGGGGGAAATCAACCCCACCAGCACGGCACCGAAACCGGTGACCATCGCGGCGGTGTAGTGCCGTTCCTTGTTCGGTCCTGCCACGATCAGGGCATTGGTCGGCCCGGTCAGACAGGTGGAGGTGGTACCCAGCAGCCCCATCGGGATCGAGGCGAGACCGGAGGCCGCGGCAGAGAGATTGACCCCCTGCTTGTGTCCGGCGGCGCTGAGCACCGCGGTGCCCTGCCCGTTCTGGACGATGACCACCGTGATCGCCAGGGGAATCACCAGCTCCGCAATAGCGGCGAAGGAGAACTCCGGGGTGTTGATGATCGGCTGGGCGAAGACCCCATTGTCCAGGATCCCCGGGGACAGACGACCCGCAACGATCGCCACCACCGTGCCGACGAGCGCGGCCACCGCCACCGGAGGTGCCACCTTCGCCACCATCGGCATGATGCTCAAGGCGACGAAGACAAGGATCATCGGGATCGAGATCAACGGGTCAGCGGTGGTGGAACTGATCAGATCCAGGCCGAAACGAAGGAAGATACCGGCCACCATCGCCATGACGATGGTCGGTGGCAGAACCGCCATGATCTTCCCGATCAGCCCGGTCCACCCCAGCAGGAATATCAGGACGGCGGTGACCATGTAGGCCCCGATCACCTCCCCGAAGGAGAGGTGGGTCAGGGCATCGCCGACAATCACCGTGCCCGGAATCGTCCAGAAGTAGGCCTGGGGGGAGCGGTAGAGATAGGTCAGCAGCAAGGTCAGCAGACCATTGCCCAGGAAAGCGCCGAAGATCCAGGAAGAGGTCTCCTGGCTGTTGAGATTTCCGGCGGCCGCGGCCTGCAGTATCACCGCGATCGGACCCGACGCGGAGAAGATCAGGGCAACGAATCCGTTACCGATCTCCTGCGGCCCCATGTCCCGGGCGATCTCTCTCAAAGTCGGGCGTGGAAGCACGGGGGCTTCGACCGCCAACAGCGGTCCAGTTCCTGAGGAACGTTCCTTTTCCATGTTGAGACCTCCCGGTCACAGTTTTTCTGGGGTATCAGTCCCTCAGCGGGCGAAGTGCTTGAGCAGCGCTTCGTTGACCGCTTCGGGCTGTTCGACGGTGGGCACGTGCGCACCCGGGGAGACAACCACGAGGTGGCCGTCCTTGACACCATCAGCGATGCCCTGGAGCACCTCCGGCGGGGTGGAGGGGTCGTCGGCACCCGCGATGGTGAGCACCGGGACGGTGATCTCACCCAGGCGCTGGGTGAAGTCCCAGCCGGCCAGGGCATCACAGCAGGAGGCATAACCCTCATTGTCGGTGCCGGCGATCATCTGGCGGTAGTGCCAGGAGGTGGCCGGCTTGTCCTTGAGGAACCCGGGAGAAAACCAGCGGCCCACGATGGCATCCGCCAGGGAGGCCACCCCGGCGGTGCGGGAAGCCGCGGCACGCTCATGCCAACCTGCCGGCTCCCCGAACTTCGGGGAGGTGCACAGGAAAGCGGCGTGGGTGACCCGGGAGCTGGTGGCGGCCAGGTACTGGGCAACCGACCCACCCAGGGACAGACCGGCGACCTTGAAGTCCTCGATACCCAGGGAATCCAGGGTCTTGAGCACATCATCAGCCAGGTCCGAGATGGAAGCCGGACCCGGGATGACCGGGGAACCACCATGGCCACGGTGATCCAGGGCGATCACCCGGTGCTCATGGGAGAGAGCGTCAAGCTGCGGCAGCCACATGTCGGTGTTGGAACCGATGGAACCGAGCAACACAACGGTGGACTTGTCGTTGGTGCCGTAGGAAACGTGATGCAGGATGGTCATTGTGGATTAATCCTCCTTCTCGATGATGGCGGCCATGCCCTGGCCACCACCGATGCACATGGTAGCCAGACCGCGGGTCGCACCGGTGCGCTGCAGCTGGTGGGCAAGGGTGACCAGCATGCGGGCACCGGTCGCACCGACCGGGTGGCCCAGGGAGATGCCGGAGCCCAGGGGGTTCAGGCGGGGGTCATCCTGCGGGATGTCCCACTCGCGCAGCACCGACAGCGCCTGGGAGGCGAAAGCCTCATTCAGCTCGATGACATCCATGTCCGCCAGGGTCAGCCCCAACCGGTTCAGCAGCTTGGCGGTCGCCGGGACCGGGCCGATGCCCATGGTCTCCGGGGCGACACCGGCCACAGCCCAGCCAGCCAGCTTGGCGACGGGCTTGAGACCCAGCTCGGCGGCCTTGGCACGGGTGGTCACGATCATCGCGGCGGCACCGTCGTTCTGGCCGGAGGCGTTACCCGCGGTGACGGTGGCCTCCTCGTCCTGACGACCCATGATCGGGCGCAGCCCGGAGAGCTTTTCCAGGGTGGTACCCGGACGGGGATGCTCATCCTGGTCGATGCTCACAGCCGGATCCTTGCGACGCGCGCCGGGCACGGTGACCGGGACGATCTCCTCAGCGAAGGAACCGTTCTCCTGGGCGGCGATGGCGCGGGCGTGGGACTCCACCGCCATCACATCCTGCTCCTCGCGGCCGAGCTGGTACTCGCGGCGCAGGTTCTCGGCGGTTTCGATCATGCCGCCGGGGATCGGGTGGTTCTTGCCGCCGGCGGTCTCACGGGCCTCAGCCAGACGGTCCCGGAAGGTGGTGTTGCCACCCTTCAGGCCCCAGCGGACATCAGCGTCGACGGTGTACTCGGTGCGGGACATGGACTCCGCACCACCGGCGATGATCAGGTCGGCGGCACCCGCGGCGATGTGGGCCGCAGCGGTGCCGATGGCCTGCAGGCCGGAACCGCAACGGCGGTCCAGCTGCATACCCGGGACAGTTTCACCCAGGCCGGCGTCCAGGGCGACCACACGACCCAGGGCCGGGGCGGCACCGTTCGGGGAAGCCTGGCCGAGGATCAGATCATCGACCTCCTTGGGGTCGATGCCGGTGCGCTCGATGATGGCACGCACCACGGTGGCTGCCAGTTCCTGCACCGGAACCGCGGTCAGGGCTCCGCCGTAGCGTCCCACGGGGGTACGGAGGGGGGAAACCAGGACGATGTCGTTGTCATTCTTTTCAGTGCTCATTGCAGTAATGCCTTCCTTTTACTAGCTGGGCTAGAAGAGTTCGGTGGCTGCCAGGTCAGTGGAGATCTGGCGGGCCGTTTCAGTGAGTACGGGCAAAAAACGTTGGTGCAGCTCATCGAGGTTGTGCACCGCAGACTGAGTGGAGATGTTGATCGCAGCGACAACGCGGCCATCAGGGGAGTGGATCGGGGCGGCCAGGGAACGCAGTCCCGGTTCCAGCTCCTGATCCACTATGCACCAGCCCTGGGTGCGGACCTTGGCCAGTTCCGCCCGCAACTCCGGCTCAGTGTCCAGGGCTGCGGGAGTCAGGGAGACGAGCTGGGCGCGTGCGAAGTACGCACTGAGCTCATCTTCCGGCAGATCGGCCAGCATGACACGGCCCATCGAGGTGGAATAGGCCGGGAAGCGGGTGCCGATGGTGATCGAGACGGTCATGATCCGGCGCACCGGAACCCGGTTGACGTAGACCACCTCATCACCATCCAACACCGACATGGAGGAAGACTCGTCCAGGGTGCGGGAGAGCTCCTCCAGACGGGGCTGGGCGATGGAGGGTAATCCAAGACCGGACATGTAGCTGTAGCCCAGTTCCAGCACTTTCGGGGTTAACCAGAATTCATTCCCGTCGGTGTCGGCATAACCGACACCGACGAGGGTGTGCAGGAAACGGCGGGCGGTGGCCCTGGCGAGTCCGGTGGCTTCCGCCACCTGCGCCAGGGTCTGCCGGGGGCGGTCGGCATCGAATGTCCTGATTACCGATAAGCCTCTGACCAGTGATTGGACCCTGGGGGGCTCAGGCGTCGTCAAGAGACGCTCCTTTCAGGTCTGGGTTGCGGGGTGTTTTCAAGAGCAGGCCCAACGTTAACAAATTATGTTCGCTTTGCGAACCCTTGTGCATCCCGTGAACGTCAGTGTACAGTGAGTGTCATGATTGACAAGACGTTTTCCTCAATTGATGCGGCGGTGGCCGACATCCACGATGGCGCGTCAATCGCCGTCGGTGGTTTCGGCCTCGTCGGCATTCCCACGCTGCTCATCAACGCCCTTCGCGCCCAAGGTGCCAGTGACCTGACGATCATCTCCAACAACTGCGGTACCGACGGCCAGGGCCTCGGACTGCTGCTGGAAGATGGTCGCATCACCAGGACCATCGGCTCCTACATCGGTTCCAACAAGGAGTACGCCCGCCGTTACCTGGAGGGCGAGCTGACTGTTGAGTTCACCCCGCAGGGTACCCTCGCGGAGCGCATGCGCGCTGGCGGTGCCGGTATCCCGGCCTTCTTCACCACCGCCGGTGTGGGCACCCAGGTCGCTGAGGGCGGACTGCCGCAGCGCTACAACACGGACGGCTCGGTGGCCATCTACTCCGAGCCCAAGGAGACCCGTGAGTTCAACGGTCAGCTCTACGTCCTCGAGGAAGGCATCCGTGCCGACTTCGCCCTGGTTCACGCTCACAAGGCTGACCGCTTCGGCAACCTGGTCTTCTACAAGACCGCCCGCAACTTCAACCCTGACGCCGCCATGAGCGGCAAGGTCACCATCGTCCAGGCAGAGCACATCGTTGATGAGCTGGACCCGGATGAGGTTCACCTGCCCGGCATCTACGTCCACCGTGTGGTGCACGTCGGCCCGCAGGAAACCGGTATCGAGAATAGGACGGTGTCTAACTAATGACTTGGGACCACAACCAGATGGCTGCGCGGGTCGCGCAGGAACTGGAAGACGGACAGTACGTCAACCTCGGCATCGGCATGCCGACCCTGATCCCGGGTTACCTGCCCGAGGGCCTGGAGGTCATCCTCCACTCCGAGAACGGCGTTCTCGGAGTCGGACCCTACCCGACCGAGGAAGAGCTCGATCCGGAGCTGATCAACGCCGGCAAGGAGACCATCACGGTCAGTCCCGGCGCCTCCTACTTCAGCTCCTCGGACTCCTTCGCCATGATTCGCTCCAAGTCCGTGGACGTCGCCGTCCTCGGCGTCATGGAGGTCTCCCAGTACGGTGACCTGGCGAACTGGATGATCCCCGGCAAGCTGGTCAAGGGCATGGGCGGTGCCATGGACCTGGTTCACGGTGCCTCCAAGATCATCGCGATGACTGATCACGTCACCAAGAAGGGGGCACCGAAGATCCTCGAGACCTGTCGTCTCCCCCTGACCGGTGCCAAGTGTGTGGACATGATCGTGACCACCCACGCCGTCTTCGACGTCGACCCGCATGAGGGCCTGACCCTGGTGGAGTGCGCCGATGGCGTCACCGTCGCAGAACTGCGCGAGATCACCGAAGCGGACTTCAAGCTCGGTGAGGGTGTGCAGGAGTAGTACCACCTGTATCTGTTAGTAGGGGAGGACACCTTCAAGGAGGTGTCCTCCCTCACTGCTTTGCGACGCCCCCCCCCCGTACTCGGGGCGCCCTCAGTCCTCGCCCCGGATTCTCGGGGTGGGAATACCTGGTGCGCCCCCGGGGTTATGATTCAAGGAGCGAAACTTTCCCGCTGAATCCGGGTCCGGCCTGGAACCACCAGCTCACTGCAGGCTGAAAGGGGCAATCTCGCCGGATCTTGACGACGTGATTAGAGTGGGAGAACAGTCCTTTGTACTGCCGCACGACCTCAACTTCGAAGCGAGAACGATTTCTTTTATGGCACGAATGCAAGAAAGCGCGGACCTGCTCAAGTGCTCCTTCTGCGGAAAGAGCCAGAAGCAGGTTAAAAAGCTGATCGCCGGCGGTGGCGTATATATCTGCGATGAATGCATTGAGATCTGCAATGAAATCATCGAGGAGGAGATCGGCGCTCAGGCCAAGGAGAACACGGAGGAGAACACCCTCCCCCGGCCCTCCGAGATCTCCGCTTTCCTGGATAAGTACGTCATCGGCCAGGATGATGCCAAGCGCATCCTCTCCGTCGCCGTCTACAACCATTACAAGCGGATCCGCAGTGATGAACAGAAGTCACTCAAGCACCGCGATGATGAGATTGAGCTCGCCAAGTCCAATATCCTCCTGCTGGGGCCCACCGGCTCCGGCAAGACCTATCTGGCGCAGACCCTGGCCCGCCTACTGGACGTCCCCTTCGCCATCGCTGACGCCACCTCGCTGACCGAAGCCGGTTATGTCGGTGAGGACGTGGAGAATATCCTCCTCAAGCTGCTGCAGGCCGCTGATTTCGATGTGGCCAAGGCACAGCGCGGCATCATCTACATCGACGAAGTCGACAAGATCTCCCGGAAGTCGGAGAACCCCTCCATCACCCGGGATGTCTCCGGTGAGGGTGTACAGCAGGCATTGCTGAAGATCCTGGAGGGCACCACCGCCTCCATCCCGCCGCAGGGTGGTCGCAAGCACCCCAACCAGGAGTTCATCCAGCTCGACACCACCAACGTCCTCTTCATCGTCGCCGGTGCCTTCTCCGGCCTGGAGAAGGTCATCCAGGACCGGGTGGGTAAGAAGGGGCTCGGTTTCGGCTCAGAGATCCAGTCCGCGGCCGAGCTGAAGGATCAGGACATCTTCGCCAAGGTCCGCCCCGGTGACCTGGTGAAATTCGGCCTGATCCCGGAGTTTATCGGCCGTCTTCCGGTGGTTGCCACCGTGGAGAACCTGGACCGCGAATCCCTGATCAGGGTGCTCACCGAACCCCGCAACTCCCTGGTCCGGCAGTACCAGCGTCTCTTTGAGATGGATGAGGTGGAGCTGCACTTCGAGACCGAGGCCCTGGCGGAGATCGCCGAGCTTGCCCTGGAACGGGGCACCGGTGCCCGCGGCCTGCGCGCCATCATGGAGGAACTGCTCGTTCCGATCATGTACGACATCCCGGACCGGGAGGACGTCTCCCGGGTAAACATCACCGAGGCCGTGGTCCGTGGTGAAGCGGAACCGGAGCTCGGATTGGATGCCTCCGCGGAGAAGACCGCCTAGGAAAGGTTGATCCTCGGGCAGTGGATAGGGCCGTTTCTGGCAGGGTGATGAAAGACCCTGCCGGAGACGGCCTTTCTCGTATTCGGCTGGCTCATCTCCCTTAAACCGGGAATGATTTTCCTCAACCATTCCCCTGCGCCCAAGATAGCACCTTGTTCTTCGTGGAAAGCCGGGACGCAATCCCACTGTGGGCGCCGCCGGGGAATCCAGGGTTTCATCCCAAGGTCGGCGTCACCCCTGGGGAGAAGTGCGGGGGAGGGGCGTCCTAAAGCGGATTCTTCCTTTAATCCTCGTCGGCGTAGATCCCCTGGGCACTGCTGCTGGTGGAATCGCTCAGCGGCTGCGCCGTGAGGTAGGAATCCCGGCCACTATGGGGGATATTCGAGGTCAGGAAAGCCAGCACCGTGTCCACCACCATGCTGTGCAGCCCCTCTCGGTTCTCCTCGGAGCTCAGATCCACCCCGAAGGAATGGTCAAAGCCGGGACTGTGGGTGGTGGGGTAGCAGGAGAGTGCGGAGATCAGGGTGAAGATATCCTCCGCGGCGATACCGGGGCGGAAGGCTCCGGCATCTTGGCCGAGCATCAGCAGCTTGTCCAGGTGCAAGGTGATCGAGGCGTCATTATTCATCGGCGGGATCTCGCTGAAGTCAGCGTGAGGGTGCAGGTTTTCCTGGACGAAGAGCTGCACCGCCTCCGGGTGTGCCAGATACCGGCGGTGGATCGCATCAACGACCTTGCGTACCCCTGCGACCGGAACGGTGGAATCCAGTTCCATTTCCTCGGCCTCCGGGTGGAGACGGTGGATGGCCTCAGCCAGGGCGCGGTGGTAGAGCCCAAGCTTATCGCCGAAGTGGTAGTGAATCATCCGCTTGGACATGCCTGAGTTCTTGGCGATCTGCTCCAGCCGGGTTTCATTGAAACCGTTCTGGGAGAACATGCCCAGCGCAACCTCGATGACGTGCTCTGGGGTCACTGCGTCATCGGCGATTCCCGAGGCATCTTCTCCGGTGGAGTTGATGGGACCGTCGATGTTCATGTGGAACTCTCTCTTTCGCTCTATTTTCTCAGCCGATTCGAGTGTCAAAGAGCGGCAGCAGGGGGTTGGAACCCAGGCCAGATCAATTCTTTCGCGGCATTGCAATCGGTCTCCATCGTGCCCGAAAACCCCATGATAAGGAGGAGGGAATGTGTGAAAAAGTGAAGTGATTAAGAAAATCCCAGCTAGATCGCCTAAGGGTAGGGGGTAGGAGGGTGGAGTTTGGTGCACTTCCGTCACGCCCAAATGGGGGTGGTGGGAGAACTTGGGGGATGGGAGGGGTTGTGGAGGGGCGGATCTCAGAACCCGTTGCCGGCCGCTGCCGTGGTGGGGAAAGCAAACTAGGCTGGGAGGAGATCCGCTTGGTGCTCCCCTGAAAGAAGGTTTTGCCAATGACAGTCCCGAAGAAGATTGCGGTGACCGGCGCGGCCGGGCAGATCGCCTACTCCCTGCTCTGGCGGATCGCGGATGGCGCGGTCTTCGGTGATGATGTCCCGGTTGAACTGCAGCTGCTCGAGGTCCCCCAGGCCATGCGTGCCGTGGAGGGGGTGGCCATGGAACTGGCGGACTCCGCTTTCCCGCTGCTGCAGAAGATCAGCATCACCGACAATGCCGAAGAGGCTTTCGAGGGGGCGAACGCTGCTTTCCTGGTGGGCGCGAAGCCGCGGGGCAAAGGGGAGGAACGTTCCGACCTCCTGGCCGCCAACGGCAAGATCTTCGGCCCTCAGGGGCAGGCGCTCAACGCCCATGCCGCCGAGGACATCCGTGTCCTGGTGGTCGGTAACCCCGCCAACACCAACGCCCTGATCGCCCAGTCCAATGCCCCGGATATTCCGGCCAGCCGTTTCAACGCGATGATGCGTCTGGACCATAACCGGGCCTTGAGCCAGCTGGCCCAGAAACTCGATGTGGTCAGCACCGACATCAGGCAGATGGTGGTGTGGGGCAACCATTCCACCACTCAGTTCCCGGACATCACCTACGCCACCGTCAACGGCGCCCCAGCCACCGCACTGGTGGAACAGGACTGGTACACAGATGTGTTCATCCCGAAGGTGGCCAAGCGTGGTTCGGAGATCATTGAGGTGCGGGGCAAGTCTTCGGCGGCTTCTGCAGCTTCCGCGGCGGTCGACCATATGCGGGACTGGATCTACGGCACGCCTGAATGGTCCACCGCGGCCGTCCCCTCCGATGGCTCCTACGGCATTGAGGAAGGCCTGATCGCCGGTTTCCCGACGATCGCGGAGGGCGGGGAGTGGAAGATCATCCCGGATCTGCACCTGCATCCCCACCAGCAGGAAAGGATCGCGGCCAGTGCCAGGGAACTTAAGGAGGAGCGCGAGGCGGTGCTCAGCCTGCTGGGTTAGGCGTACAACTTCCCGGGGGTGAATGTTCCCCCGGTGAAATCCGCGAATAGCATTGTTCCGGCCCCTTCGCCGGGGTTTGCGGGCTTCGGGGGTGGCCGCCCCGAAGGGTGCTGTTGAAGTGCTTTTTCACCAGGATTTCACCAGGTTTTGTGATCTGAACAGTGCTAGGGTCAACGGCATGCGTTTTGGGATTGATTTCGGCACCACAAGGACCACCGCAGCGGTGGTGGATCGCGGAAACTATCCGGTGATGGGGGTGGAGGATACGCTGGGCGATGCCCAGGAGTACATCCCTTCCGTCGTGGCCCTGGACGGGGATCGTCTGGTCGCCGGCTGGGAGGCCGTGGAACTTGGGGAGGACAACCCCACGTTTATCCGATCCTTCAAGAGACTGATGGCGGCCGAGGAAGTCACCGCCGCCACCCCGGTCCGGCTCGGGGAGAGCCACCGCCCCCTCGGGGAGGTGTTGGAGACCTTCGCCACCTATGTCATTGACCGGCTCCGCCATCATCAGCGTCAGATCGGTGATGATTCCGCCATTGAGGTGGCGCTCGGTGTGCCCGCGAACTCCCATAGTGCCCAGCGTCTTCTCACACTCGATGCTTTCCGCCGTGCCGGCGCCACGGTGCTCGGCCTGGTCAATGAGCCCAGCGCCGCGGCCTTTGAATACACCCACCGTCATCCCACCACCCTGAACTCACGGCGCAGCAGTGTCATCGTCTATGACCTCGGCGGCGGCACCTTCGATGTCACCCTGGTGCGTATCGACGGTCACGAGCACGAGGTCCTGACCTCTCTCGGCGTCAGCCGTCTCGGGGGCGATGACTTCGACGAGGTCTTGGCTGACTTCGCGCTGGAGACCTCCGGTCACAGTCTGGATGCCTTCGGCAACCGGGCACGCGGCCGCCTGGTGGATGAGGCGCGGTCCGCCAAGGAGAACCTGGTGCCGCAGTCTCGCCGTCTGGTCCTGGAACTGGGGGACAAGGATGTCGTGATTCCGGTCGCCGACTACTACGAGAAGGTCACTCCGCTGGTGGAGCGCACCCTCGCGGCAATGGAACCGCTGATCGGTCGGGATGCGGAGCAGGGCCTCAAGGACACCGACATCGCCGGGGTCTACCTGGTCGGCGGTGCCTCCAGCCTGCCGCTGGTGCCGCGTCTGCTGCGGGAACGTTTCGGCCGTCGCGTGCACCGTTCCCCTTTCCCGGGGGCCTCCACCGCCGTGGGTCTGGCCATTGCCGCCGACCCGGAGTCCGGTTACCACCTGCGGGACCGTCTGGCCCGGGGCATCGGTGTCTTCCGTGAGCTCGATGCCGGCAAATCCGTCAGCTTCGATGCCCTGGTCGCCCCGGACACCGACCCCGGTGAGGATGGGTTCATCCGCGTCACCCGTAGCTATCAGGCGGCCCACAACGTCGGCTGGTTCCGCTTCGTGGAGTACTCCGCAGATGACACCGGTTCGGAGCACCCCGGTGATCTCAGCCTGATCGCGGAGATACTGGTGCCCTTCGACCCCTCCCTGCAGAATAATGCGGATCTTTCGCAGGTTCCGGTGGAACGCCGACAGAACGGCCCGATGGTCACCGAAACCGTCACAGTGGATCCGGATGGCATCACCTCCATCCGCATTGAGTTCCTCGATGATTCCGGCACCCCGGTGGTCGTGGAGAGCACGGTCTCCCTCAGATCGGGTGCGGTTCGGGCCTGACCGTCGGGGAGTCTGCGACACCCGGCATAATCCCCTGAAGCAAGGGGTTGGCCGGGGACTGGCTAAGATGGTCGACGTGACTGAGAAGAACGAGGCAAAGACCGTTAACCGCGCAGATAAGCTGCCTAATTCCTGGGATCCGCAGGCCGTGGAGGCCGAGCTTTACCAGGGTTGGGTCGATGCCGGTTATTTCACCGCCGATCCGGCCAGCGAAAAGCCTGCCTTCTCCATCGTGTTGCCACCACCGAACGTCACTGGCCAGCTGCACATGGGCCATGCGCTCGACCACACCCTGATGGATGGGCTGGCCCGCATCAAGCGGATGCAGGGCTATGAGGTTCTCTGGCTGCCGGGTATGGATCATGCCGGCATCGCGACCCAGACCAAGGTCGAGGAGATGCTCAAGGAGACCGAGGGTAAGTCCCGCTGGGATTACTCCCGCGAGGATTTCATAGCCAAGGTCTGGGAGTGGAAGGAGGAGTACGGCGGCGCCATCGCAGATCAGATGCGTGCCATCGGTGACTCCGTCGACTGGTCCCGCGAGCGTTTCACCCTGGATGAGGGACTCTCCCGTGCGGTGCAGACCATCTTCAAGCAGCTCTATGACCGGGGCATGATCTACCAGGCCAATCGCCTGGTCAACTGGTCCCCGGTACTCGAGACCGCGGTCTCGGACATCGAGGTGATCCACAAGGACGTCGAGGGTGAGCTGGTGTCCTTCCGCTACGGCTCGATGCAGGATGATCAGCCGCACATCGTCGTCGCCACCACCCGGGTGGAGACGATGCTCGGTGATGTCGCCATCGCCGTCCACCCCGAAGATGAGCGCTACAAGGACCTGGTGGGCACCACCCTGCCGCACCCCTTCCGGGATGATCTCAGCCTGCAGGTCATCGCCGATGACTATGTCGACCCGGAGTTCGGTTCCGGCGCGGTGAAGATCACCCCGGCCCATGACCCCAATGACTACGCCATGGGTCTGCGCCATAACCTGGACATGCCCACCATCATGGACACCACCGGACACATCTGTGACACCGGCACCGAGTTCGACGGGCTCTCCCGTGAGGAGGCCCGGGTCAAGGTGCGGGAAGCACTGGCTGAGCAGGGTCGCATCGTCAAGGAGGTCCGCCCCTACCTCCATTCCGTCGGCCACTCCGAGCGTTCCGGGGAGCCCATTGAGCCGCGCCTTTCCCTGCAGTGGTTCGTCAAGGTCGAGCACCTGGCGAAGATGGCCGGTGACGGGATCCGTGAGGGTGACACCACCGTCCACCCGAAGTCGCTGGAGCCGCGCTACTTCGACTGGGTCGATGACATGCACGACTGGACCATCTCCCGGCAGCTGTGGTGGGGTCACCGCATCCCGATCTGGTACGGACCTGAGGGTGAGATTGTCTGCGTCGGCCCGGATGAGGAGCCGCCCACCGGTGAGGGCTGGCACCAGGACCCGGATGTCCTGGACACCTGGTTCTCCTCCGCGCTGTGGCCCTTTTCCACCATGGGATGGCCGGACAAGACCCCGGAGCTGGCGAAGTTCTATCCCACCTCCGTGCTGGTCACCGCCTATGACATCCTTTTCTTCTGGGTTGCCCGGATGATGATGTTCGGTACCTTCGCCGCCGAGATCACCCCCGAGCTGCTCGGGGAGGGCCAGCAGGATCGTCCGCAGGTCCCCTTCAAGGATCTCTTCCTGCACGGCCTGGTCCGTGATGAGCATGGCCGTAAGATGTCCAAGTCCCTGGGCAATGGCATTGACCCGATGGACTGGGTGGGGCGTTTCGGCGCCGATGCGCTGCGCTTCACCCTGGCCCGTGGCGCGAACCCGGGTGTGGACCTGCCGGTCGGCGAGGACTCCGCCCAGAGTTCCCGTAACTTCGCCACCAAGCTCTTCAACGCCACCCGCTTCGCGCTGATGAACGGTGCCGAGGTCGGTGAGCTGCCGGCCCGCGAGGAGCTGACTGACGCGGACCGCTGGATCCTGGACCGGCTGGAGGAGGTCCGTGGCGAGGTTGATGAGTATTTCGCCAACTATCAGTTCGCGAAGGCCAATGAGGAGCTCTACCACTTCGCCTGGAATGAACTCTGCGACTGGTACCTGGAGATCGCCAAGACCCAGATCCCACGTGACTTCGACGAGGCTAATGAAGCCGCCCGCACCCGGGGCCACAACACCCAGCTGGTGCTGGGCCGGGTCCTGGATGCGGTGCTTCGTCTGCTGCACCCGGCGATGCCTTTCGTCACTGAGGTGCTGTGGAAGGCGTTGACCGATGGTGAGTCCATAGTGATTTCCGCCTGGCCGACCACCGCGGACACCAATGATGGTGTTGCCCGGGATTCCCAGGCCGCCCGCCGTATCGCGGATGCGGAGAAGCTGATCACGGAGGTCCGTCGTTTCCGCTCTGACCAGGGTGTCAAGCCTTCCCAGAAGGTTCCGGCGACCGTCGACTTCGCGGCAGCCGATCTGAGGGAGCAGGAGGGGTTCATCCGTTCCCTGGCCAAGCTGGAAACCCCGCCCGAGGATTTTGAGGCCACCGCCTCCATCGAGGTGCGGCTTTCCCAGGCGACGGTCACCGTCGCCCTGGACACCTCCGGCACCGTGGATGTCGCCGCGGAACGCAAGCGCCTGGGGAAGGACCTGGCGGTGGCACACAAGGAGCTGGAGACCACCGCTAAGAAGCTGGGCAATGAGGCCTTCCTGTCGAAGGCTCCCGATGCGGTCGTGGAGAAGATCCGCAGCCGCCAGCAGATTGCCCGCGAGGAAGTCGAACGCATCACCCAGCGCCTGGAGGACCTTAAGTAATGAGTTCCAAGGAGGGTGGAGACCCCACCCCGGAGTATGACGAGGAGAAGCTGCTGGCTGAGGCCTTGGCCGCAGCCCAGGATGCGGACAGTGATGAGGAGGTCTCGATGGGTGATGTCACCCTGAACGGGGCCGGACTCTCCTTGCCCATCGACGTCAATGCTGAGGTGGAGAAGCCTGCCACAGCGAAGGTCACCCCGCAGGACCTGGCGGATCTGGCTGCCGTTGAAGCGGAGCTGGACACCCGTTGGGGGGAGACCCAGATCGATCCGACTCTGGAGCGGATCGAGATGCTGATGGATCTGCTCGGCAACCCGGAGAAGTCCTTCCCCGCCATCCACGTCGCCGGCACCAACGGCAAGACCTCCACGGTCCGGATGATCGAGTCCCTGCTGCGCGCCTTCCACCGTCGTACCGGTCGGACCACCAGTCCGCACCTGCAGCTGGCGACGGAGCGCATCGGTATCGACGGGGTGCCGATCCACCCGCGCGAGTATGTCCGCATCTGGCGGGAGATCCAGCCCTTCGTGGAGATGATCGATGAGCGCAGTGGCATTCGGATGAGCAAATTTGAGGTGCTGGTCGCCATTGCCTATGCCGCTTTCGCCGATGCCCCGGTGGATGTGGCCGTGGTTGAGGTCGGGATGGGCGGGCGTTGGGATGCCACCAATGTCATCGACTCCGAGGTTGCGGTGGTCATGCCGGTCGCCATGGACCACACCGATTACCTGGGGGAGAGCCTCGAGGAGATCGCGGCGGAGAAGGCCGGCATCATCAAGGCCCGGCCGCAGTCCGATGATCCGCTCAAACCCACCGAGAATATTGCGGTCATTGCGGAGCAGGAGCCTGCGGTCATGGAGGTGCTGCTGCGCCAGGCCGTTGAGGTTGATGCTGCGGTGGCCCGTGCCGGTGCCGAGTTCGGGGTGGTCTCCTCGACGGTGGCGGTCGGTGGTCAGCAGCTGCACCTGCGGGGCCTGGGCGGGGACTATGAGGACATCTTCCTCCCGCTCTCCGGTGAGCATCAGGCTCGCAATGCGGCCACGGCCCTGGCCGCGGTGGAAGCCTTCTTCGGTGCCGGTGCGGGTCGTACCCTGGACCTGAACACCGTGAAGGAGGGTTTCGCGAAGGTGGAGTCCCCGGGTCGGCTGGAGCGGGTCCGTTCCGCCCCCACGGTGTTCATTGACGCTGCACACAACCCGGATGGTGCCCGCTCCCTGGGCGCCGCCCTGGAACGGGACTTTGAATTCAACCGCTTGATCGGGGTGGTCGGGGTGCTCGGGGACAAGGATGCCCTGGGTATCCTGCGGGAGCTGGAACCCCATTTCTCGGAAGTGGTGATCACCCAGGCCACCTCACCACGTGCCCTGGATGCCGATGCGCTGGCGGAATCTGCCCGGGACATCTTCGGGGAGGAACGTGTCCACGTGGCATATTCCCTGCCTGGTGCGGTGGAGCTGGCGGTGGAACTCGCGGAGGACGCTGAGGTCCAGTCCGGCTCCGGTGTGGTGATCACCGGTTCGGTGGTCACCGCCGGTGAAGCCCGCACCCTCTTCGGAAAGGAACCTGCATGAGCCAGGAAGAAAATATCGAGTATGGCCCCTTAGGCCCCGGTCATGCCCCGGTGAAGGATCCGATGAAGGGTCTGCGGGGTGTCATGGCAGGCACGCTGGTCATGGAGGCGATCACTCTCTACCTGGTGCTCACCGTGATTCTGCAGGTCAGCGATGGGGTCTACTGGACCACCTTCAACTGGGTGTATGTCACCGTGGTGGCCACCGCCCATCTGGTGATGGCCTTCCTGCAGCGTTTTCCCTTCTCCCTGCCGATAAACCTGCTGCTGCAGGTGTTTGCCCTGGCGGGCTTCTTCATCCATCCCTCGATGGGTATCGTGGCGCTCCTCTTCATCGCGGTGTGGTGGTACCTGCTGCATCTGCGTAAGACCATGCTGGAGCGGATGCGGCGCGGTCTACTTCCCGGTCAGCACACCTAGCCGGCCCAGTCTGGGAGAGGAGGAACCGAGGTTCTTCCTTCTCCGCAGGTAGACACTCTCATGCCGCAGGGGCCCACCAAGGGGGGCGCTGGGTGGGCGCTTAGTTTTTGCGCTTGCCCAGTAGGGGGTGGACACTGGCGATGGAGATCCGGTTGAAGGCATTGATGGTGACGATTGCCCATTCCAGGGCGGCGACCTGTTCTTCGGCGAAGACCTCGCAGGCCTTGAGTCCGGCAGTGTGGCCCTTGCCCTCCTGAAGGAGGGTGAGGGATTCGGCCAGCTCCAGGGCGGCGCGTTCCTGTTTGCTGAAGTCCTCCACCATCCGCCAGGCGGCGAGTACGTCGAGTTTCCACTGCGGCACCCCGGCCTTGAGCGCCTGGGGGACATGCAGGCTCAGGCAGGTGCCGCAGCCGTTGATCTGGGAGACCCGGACATTGATCAGCTCGATCAGGTCCTCGCCGAGATCCACGTCGGGGTAGATCTTCCTTAACGTCTTGGTGACGTTGAGCATGGCTTTGTAGGGCTCGGGGAAGAATTTGTCGATATAGGGCGGGTGGGGTTCAGAGGTCATGGATCATTCTCCTTCAAGTTCGCCGCGGATCCAGGTGATATCAGCTGGGGTGGGGTTGCGGAAGGGGCCATCGTGGCCCTTGCGCTCCAGGTGTGTCTTGACGAAGGGGCAGACCGCGACGATCTTCAACCCCTCTGCGGTGGTTGCCGCCAGTGCCTGGGTGACCACAATGCCGGCCAGACCGCGGCCACCAAAAGCTTCGTCAATCTCGGTGTGGAAGAAGATGCGCTCACCTTCCCGGTCGCGGTATTCAGTGAAACCGGCGAGCTCCGCGGTGTCGGGGTAGCGCAGGGAGAAGCGGTGCAGGTGCTCCTCCTTGACCACGGAGACCGAGGTGCCGTGTTTATCAGTGCTCATGGTCTAGATCCTCTCCTCGGGACGGGCCTGGGGTGCCGGGTTCCTGCGTGGTTTGATGGCGGCATTGGGCAGGGCGGGGGCGGGAAGTCGGTGCAGACCATCCGGGGTTTTGCCGACGTACCCCTCGGTCACACCAAAACGTTCCCCATGCTCCTCCCATTCCTTGCGGTACCGGGAGATCTCCTCATGGTTGCGGCCGATGAAGTTCCACCAGATCACCACGTCCTCCTCGAAGGGGGTGCCACCGATCAGCAGCATCAGCGCCGGGGTGTCGCCGTGGTTGCGGATACGCAGCAGTGTCTCCCCGGTGCCGGTGTAGGCCAGTTCGGTGGGGTTGACCTTCACACCCTCCAGGTCGATGTCTCCGGAGTCGACGAGCAGGCCGTGCTCGAAGGTGGGGTTCACCTCAAGCTCGAGGACAGCGCTGGGATCCAGGCGGAGTTCCGCGCCGAGCAGGGGAGTGAAGGTCTTCACCGGGGAGCTCTGGCCCAGCAGCTTGCCCAGGAAGACCAGTGCCTGACCGCCCTCGAATTTGTGGGGGTGGGGAGCGAAGTGGTCGAAGCGACGCGGGCCCTGGCGGGCGTCCTCCGGCAGCACGGTCCACAGCTGGGCACCGTGGAGCACCGTGGTTTCCGGGGTGGAGACCTCGGAGTGGCAGATGCCGGCACCAGCGGTCATCAGGTTCACCTCACCGGGCAGTACCTGCGCGTGGATGTTGCCGGAGTCATGGTGGTCAACGCGGCCCTTAAAGAGCCAGGTGACGGTCTGCAGTCCGGTGTGGGGGTGCGGTGCCACGTCCATGCCGCCGCTGAGGGAGACATCGTCCGGGCCGTAGTGGTCGACAAAGCACCAGGCGCCGATCAGGGAGCGTTGCCGCTGGGGGAGGGTGCGGCGGACCATCATCGCCCGGGGTCCTCCGAGGGGGACCTCGCGGGAGGTGATGATCTCAACATCGGCACCGCCCTCGCAGATGACGTTCACCTCGCCCTTCTGGTTCAGATCCAGCTCCTCTGGCTGGCGCTCAGTGTTGGACATGTGGTGGTCCGCCTTTCGCTGGGGCTGTTGGGCCCGATCATAGTGGGCTGGGCCCTGACCGGAGTTTGATGACGTGTCATCAAATTTAGCATCTGTTCCTTCTCTGGCACAGGTAGGGTGTGAGACATGCGTGGTCTCTATCTCGGGCTGGCCGCAGTTTTTTGCGTCGCGGCCCTGGCAACCAACTTCTTCGACATCCCCCGATTCATCGCCATCGCCGCCATTGTCATCGCGGGAATCTTCCTGGTGCTCGGACTGCGGGCGACCGCGGAGAACCGGGAGCCCGCCCCCATCGAACTCGATGCGAAGAAGAAAGCCACCATCCGCGCCATGCTCGAGCGTGGGGATGAGGGGGCCGCCATCCGGCAGGTCCAGCTCTGGTTCCGCGACACCACATCCGAAGAGGCCCGGCGAGCCGTGCAGGGAATGGGTTGAGCTGAAAAGGTGCTGCGCTGAAAGCGGGACTCACCCACACCCCGCCCTCAACGCGCTGAGTGGCATGGCCTCAGGTAAACTCTCCGACATGACTGAACGCACTCTCATCCTCATCAAGCCGGACGGCGTCACCAACGGCCACGTCGGCGAAATCATCGCCCGCATCGAGCGCAAGGGCCTGAAGCTGGCCGCCCTCGACCTGCGTGTCGCAGACCGCGCAACCGCGGAAAAGCACTACGAGGAGCACGCTGACAAGCCCTTCTTCGGTGAGCTCGTCGAGTTCATCACCTCCGCACCCCTGATCGCCGGCATCGTCGAGGGCGAGCGCGCCATCGATGCATGGCGTCAGCTGGCCGGTGGCACCGACCCGGTCTCCAAGGCCACCCCGGGCACCATCCGCGGCGATTTCGCCCTGACCGTCGGCGAGAACGTCGTCCACGGCTCCGACTCCCCGGAGTCCGCGGAGCGCGAGATCGGTATCTGGTTCCCGAACCTCTAAATCAACATCTCCCGCCCTCTGGCGGGTAGTGCCCCCCGGGTTTCCTCAGGTTGAGGAGGTCCGGGGGGTTTTTCCATGCCCACCCCAGGGGGACGGCGCCCGGTCAGGGGAGGGGTGCGGCCGGGGCGGGGCGTCGATAAGCGCGGTGGGGCAGCGAACACTGCCCGGGCATTCTGTGCCAGAATGGAACGACGGTCAAGGATGAGGTTCACTCCCCGCAAAGATGATGGGGATCTGTTGAACTACTACCGGGCCGTGTGAAACGCCAGACTTTCAAGAAGAGACCGCAGGAACCTGTGCGGCGGCGGCAGTGGAGAAACTGCCAGCGCCCGGGAACCTCCGCGGAACAATGACATAAGGAGCAAACATGGCAGATTCCGCCAACCCAACTGAAAATGACACCGGGGAAGTAGAGCCGCCGCGCAAGCGCCGCAGCACCCGCAAAACCACCCGGAAGACGAGCACCCCGAAGGCCACCACCCGGGATGACAGCGCGGCTCAGGCTTCCGCCACAGAGGTCAATGAGCAGCCGGTGGAGAAGGCCCCCGTCAAGAAGGCCCCCACCAGGAAGGCCCCGGCAAAGAAGAGCAGCCGCCGCACCCGCAGCAGCACCAGCCCGGCCGCACCGCAGGCTGAAACCACAGCTGAAGCAACCTCACCGGAGGTACCTGCCTCCGCGGTGCTCGCCGCCGATTTCGACCGCTCCCAGCTGACCCCGAAGATGCGGGTCCACGCCCTGGCCAAGCTGCTGGGGATGACCTCCAAGGACCTCATCCTCGCCCTGGATGACATCGCCATGGTCAAGGTCGCACAGTCCACCCTGAGCCTGGAGGAATCCACCAAGCTTCTCGACGCCCTGGGCAAACCCGCCCAGGAAGCACCCGGCACCCTCGATGCGGAGCCGGTGGAGAAGATCCGCCAGCGGGTGGAGAAGAACGTCGCCAATGAGATCCACCAGATCGAGGAGAGGGTGGAACGGGAACTGGCCGAGGTCGCGGAACACCCGGAAACCCAGGAGACCACGGGAGCTGTCGAAACAACCGACACCCCGGCGGAGGAAGAGACCAACGACTTCTTCGCCACCACCCCGGGGGAGGATGAACTCCTGGAGGACATCGTCTCTGAGATCACCCCGGCACCACAGGTGGAACCCGCCTTCCAACCGCCGATCTTCCGCGCCCCCACCGCCGCCGAGGCGGCCGCCGCAGCCAGTGGCGGACAGTCCGCGGAACATGAAAACGAGGATGAGGAAGACGCTTCCAGCAGCGCTTCACGACGCCGTCGTCGCGGCCGCCGAGGCGCCGGCCGTGGCCGCGGTGCCGAAGACAACACCGCAGGCAGTGAAGACCACTTCGACACCCCGGCACCCGAGGTGGAAGAGGACGTCGACAAGCAGCCTCAGGTGGACCCCGAGGAGCCGGCCGAACCGCTCTCCGATGAGCCGGTGGCACTGAAGGGATCCACCCGCCTGGAGGCGCAGCGCCGCCGCCGCACCGAGATGCGGGAGGAGGGCAAGAAGAAACGTCACATCGTCTCCCAGGCGGAGTTCCTGGCGCGCCGGGAATCGGTGGAAAGGACCATGGTGGTCCGGGAACGCAGCCGTCGGGATCACCCCGGTGTGGTCACCCAGGTTGGGGTGCTCGAGGATGAGCTGCTGGTGGAGCACTTCGTCACTTCGGAGGAGCAGGGTTCCCTGATCGGCAATATCTATCTGGGCAGGGTGCAGAATGTGCTGCCTTCGATGGAGGCCGCCTTCATTGATATCGGCAAGGGTCGCAATGGTGTGCTCTACGCCGGTGAAGTCGATTGGAAGGCTGCCGGACTCGGTGGTCGGAGCCGCCGCATTGAGCAGGCCCTGCGCAGTGGTGACCAGGTTCTGGTTCAGGTGACCAAGGACCCGGTGGGCCACAAGGGTGCCCGCCTGAGCACCCAGATCTCGCTGGCCGGTCGTTTCCTGGTTTATGTTCCGGGTGGTCGTTCCGCTGGCATCTCCCGCAAGCTGCCGGCCCCGGAGCGCAAGCGTCTCAAGGAGATCCTCAAGGCCGTGGTACCGGGTGAGGGCGGAGCCATCATCCGTACCGCTGCTGAGGGAGTGTCCGAGGACGCCATCGCCGCCGATGTCAACCGCCTGCACTCCCTGTGGGAAGACATCCAGGAGCGCACCGAGAAGGAGAGGAGCGCCAAGGGTGCCAAACCGATCAGCATGTACGAAGAACCGAATATGCTGGTCAAGGTCATTCGCGATCTCTTCAATGAAGATTTCCAGCGGCTGGTCGTCGAAGGCGACAAGGCCTGGAACCTGGTGCACGCCTATGTGAAGTCGGTTGCCCCGGACCTGCTGGACCGCGTGGTGCGCTACCACGCTGAAGAACATGACAATCAGGATGCCTTCATCCACTACCGCATTGATGAACAGCTGCAGAAGGCGCTCTCCCGCAAGGTGTGGCTGCCCTCCGGTGGTTCGCTGGTCATCGACCGCACTGAGGCAATGACCGTCATCGACGTCAACACCGGCAAGTTCACCGGCACCGGCGGCAACCTTGAGGAAACCGTCACCCGCAACAACCTGGAGGCAGCCGAGGAAATCGTCCGGCAGATGCGGCTGCGTGATATCGGCGGCATGATCGTCGTCGACTTCATCGACATGGTCCTGCCCGAGAACCGGGATCTGGTGCTGCGTCGACTCAATGAGTTCCTCGGTCGGGATCGCACCCGCCACCAGGTTTCCGAGGTCACCTCCCTCGGCCTGGTGCAGATGACCCGCAAGCGCCTGGGCACCGGTCTGCTGGAGACCTTCTCCACCGACTGTGAGCACTGTGAGGGCCGCGGCCTGATCCTTCATGAGGATCCGGTCGAACACGTCGAGGACCGGCCCCTCTACGGCCGTTCCGCTGATAAGCGGGAGGAGCAGAAGTCGGAGCCCAGGCAGGGAGATACCCCGGAAGCCACCGGCTTGGCAGCTGCGACCCGCAGGAAGTCGGAGCCGCAGCCGCACACCGGCACCCCGGCCCGCAGCATCGAGGATCTGGCCGCTGCTGTGGTCATCGTCAATGAGCCCGAGAAGGACACGGACACCAGGGCAGCTGAGCCGAAGCAGCGGGAGCGTGAGCAGGAGCCCGCTAACGCTCGCCGTGGTGGTCGGAGCAGGGGGCGTCGTCGCCGCGTTGAACCGGATGAGGTGAGCAACGGCTCCCGTGGTTCGGAGACCAGGCGGGGTGCGGCAGCTGAGTCGGACACCTCCGAATTGGAGAGCATCGTCGCCGCCGCCCTCAACCTGGCTGAGCAGGAGGACCCGGATGAGCCCAGCGCCGCCGATTATGCCCCGCGACTGCATGAGAAGGCTGTCACTGACTCTGTGGCCACTCCTGAAGCGGCCGCTGAGGCTGTTGCTGCTGTCGAACCGGCGGTAGCCCCGGGGCAGAGCTATGAGGCGGCGGTGGCCGAGTTTGAGGCGTCCCCGCGCCGCCGTCGCCGCACCCGCGGCAACTCCCGTTCTGATCAGCGACCCCAGCCGGAGGACTTCAAGGCATCGGCCAAGGATTCCTCCCGCAGCCGTCGCCGTCGAGGTGCCCAGGGCAGTGGTGATCAGGGCCGAGGTGGGCAGGAGTCTTCGGCTCCGGACACCACCGCACAGCCAACCGTTGTGCAGGACGCTCCCATCCGCGCCACTGCCACGGCTCCGGAACCGGAGGTCCAGGTGGAGCGGGTCGGTTCCTCCGGTGGCCGCGGCCGTCGTCGGGTAGTTCGCCGGGTGGTCAAGCCCATTGTCGAGCAGCCTGAGGTTGCTGAGACGCCACAGAAGCGGCAGCGTGTGGCGGCCCAGCAGGCTGCGGTGCGTGAGGAGAAGGGCGCGCTGAACCGCAGTGGTCGGGGCCGTCGTAGAGTGGTGCGCCGCACCAGCACGACACCGGATGATGGGGGTGCAGGTGTGGATCCGCAGGTTCCGGAACAGCGTTCCGGGCGGCCTGGGGAAGCGCCCGTGCAGCAGCCCCCGGCACCGCAGTCGAAGTCTCGACAGGGTGGGGGTGAAGCGCGTCGTTCCGGGCGTCGCTCCACCCGCAGATCACAGCGTTCTTAGCAGCGGTTTGTTATTTTGCCGCCCCACGCGGTAGTCTTTGACAGTCGCTGTTTTGGGTCCCGTGAGCGTGCTTTCAGTGCGCGATCGAGCCCCCGGTTCTCCGGTTGATCCGAAACGCTATACAGCAATTTTTTTCAGTCCAATCAGGCAGCTGATTCCGGCCGCCTGTGTCGAGTTATAGATAAGGGGTAGCCCTCCTATGTACGCGATCGTCAAGACCGGCGGAAAGCAGTACAAGGTTGCCGAAGGTGACCTCGTCAAGGTCGAGAAGATCGAGGGTGAGCCAGGTTCTGCCGTGGCTCTCACCCCGGTTCTGCTCGTCGATGGCGCCAACATCAAGTCCAATGCTGATCAGCTCTCGGGTGTCAGCGTTGATGCAGAGATCGTCGAGCACACCAAGGGCCCGAAGATCCGCATCATGAGGTACAAGAACAAGACCGGCTACAAGAAGCGCCAGGGTCACCGTCAGAAGTTGACGGTTCTCAAGGTCACCGGTATCAAGTAAGCCCTTCTCGGGCTATCGTCAAGCTTTCTCGCTAAGGAGGGAAACACCATGGCAACTAAGAAGGGTGCCTCAAGCTCCAGCAACGGTCGTGATTCCGAGGCCAAGCGCCTGGGTGTCAAGCGATTCGGTGGTCAGCAGGTCAAGGCCGGTGAGATCCTGGTGCGTCAGCGTGGCACCAAGTTCCACCCGGGTGAGAACGTCGGTCGCGGTGGCGACGACACCCTGTTCGCCCTCGAGGCTGGTGCTGTCAAGTTCTCGACCAAGCGTGGCCGTCGTATGGTCAACATCGTCGAAAATGAGCCGGCAGTCGTCGAGACCGTCGACGCCTAACTCACCTGAGCTTCGGCTCTGTCTGAGTTAAGACTTCATCCCCGGGCACCGGAAGGTGTGCCGGGGATTTGTCTTTTCATCCCGCTCAGTCGGCCCAGCGGATAGTCCCGCTGTGCCACTGGAAAACATCCCGGCGTGAGGAATTTTTCCCCTCACCGCCCAATCGTGGAAGAATCGGGGGTGAATGCGGTCACGATGCTTAACCGAGGCGCCAGGTTGGTACCCCGGGGAAGCCCAACTGACACCGGGACCGCCCACACACCCCGCCATCGAATCAACCACCCCCTGGGGCGTTGGAATGAACGCCCCCGTCGATCTCCGGCATTCACCAGAGTCCCGGTACAGTGCCTCCCTGCAAGTAGCAGGGGGGGGAACGCTGGGCCGGTGAGGGGATCGACCCACCTTTAATCTTTATGGAGGAATCCCCAATGTCGACCCGCTTCGTGGACCATGTGGTCCTGCACCTGCTCGCCGGCGACGGTGGCCATGGTTGCGTGTCTGTCCACCGCGAGAAGTTCAAACCGCTGGGCGGCCCCGACGGCGGCAACGGCGGACATGGTGGTGACATCATCCTGGAGGTTTCCAGCCAGGTACACACCCTCCTGGACTTTCACTTCCGCCCCCACGTCAAGTCGGAGCGCGGCGGTAACGGCGCCGGTAACCACCGCAGTGGTGCCCGCGGCGAGGACATCATCCTGGAGGTGCCGATCGGCACCGTGGTTCGTGGGAATAAAGGTGAGGTCCTGGCGGACCTGACCACCCCGGGCACCCGCTTCATTGCGGCCAACGGAGGTGTCGGCGGCCTGGGCAACGCCGCCCTGGCATCCAACGCCCGCAAGGCCCCCGGCTTCGCCCTCAAGGGCGAGGAGGGGGAGAAGAAGGACCTTGTCCTCGAGCTGAAGTCCATGGCCGATGTCGGTCTCGTGGGTTTCCCCTCCGCCGGCAAGTCCTCCCTGATCTCGGTGGTGTCCGCCGCGAAGCCCAAGATCGGTGACTACCCCTTCACCACCCTGGTCCCGAACCTGGGTGTGGTTGATGTCGACCATGAGACCTTCACCATCGCTGATGTTCCGGGTTTGATCCCGGGGGCCAGCGAAGGCAAGGGCCTGGGTCTGGACTTCCTCCGTCACATTGAGCGCACCGCGGTCCTGGTACATGTGGTGGATGCCGCCACCATGGACCCGGGACGCGATCCGGTCAGCGATATCGAGGCTCTGGAGGCCGAGCTGGCCGCCTATCAGGATGCCTTGAAGGAGGACACCGGCCTGGGCGATCTGCGTGAGCGTCCCCGCCTGGTGGTGCTGAACAAGGCTGATGTGCCGGAGGCTCGCGAACTGGCGGAGTTCCTCAAGGAAGACCTGGAGGAGAAGTTCGGCTGGCCGGTGTTCATCATCTCCGCGGCTGCCCGTCAGGGACTGGACCCGCTGAGGTACAAGCTGCTGGAGATCGTCAAGGAGTCCCGCAAGAAGCGACCCAGGGAGAAGATGGACCACTCCCACACCATCATCCGCCCGAAGGCCGTCAAGGCCAAGGGCAAGGTCCAGGAATTCGAGGTTTCCCCGGACAAGCTCAACCCGGGTGGCTATGTGGTCACCGGTGAGAAGGTGGAGCGTTGGATCCGACAGACCGACTTTGAGAATGATGAGGCCGTGGGTTACCTCGCCGACCGCCTGGCGAAGCTGGGCGTGGAGGGTGCCCTGTACAAGGTCGGCGCCCGGGAGGGGGTTGAGGTCACCATCGGTGATGTCACCTTCGAATGGGAGCCGCTGACCGGTTCCGGTGTTGACCCGACCCTGACCGGACGTGGTCTCGATGCCCGCCTGGTGCGCAATGACCGTATTTCCGCGGCCGATCGTAAGCGCGCCTCCCAGGCCCGTCGTGGTCTGATCGACGAGTATGACTACGGCGACGGTGAAGTAGCTGATCGCCAGCGTTGGGAAGGCTAGTTTTCCCTGAGAGTCGCAGGTTAAAGGAGTCCACCCCACGAATGCGGGGGTGGACTTCATACTTTGCATCTACCATCGGTAGCCATGAATCAGTCCAAAGAACCGATTGACACTGATGCCCTTCTTCCGGTGACCCCATATCAGGACGATGAGCTCTCTGATGCGCTCTTTCCATCGGTCACCGAGGAGACCGCAGGGGGACCTGCCTTCGGCCATGAGTCAGCGATGCGGGAGCGGATCCGCAATGCCAAGCGCATTGTGGTCAAGATTGGTTCCTCTTCCCTGACCACCGAAGATCTCCATGTCGACCCAACACAGATCAACAAGCTCGCCGATGCCCTCCAGGCCCGGATGATCCGCGATAATGATGTCATCGTGGTCTCCTCCGGTGCGGTGGCCGCCGGCCTGGCACCACTGGGGCTGACCCAACGCCCCACCGATCTGGCCACCAAGCAGGCCGCTGCCGCGGTCGGCCAGGTCCACCTGGCCTATGAATGGGGCCGATCCTTTGCCCGTTATGGCCGTAATATCGGCCAGGTGCTGCTGACCGCCTCTGATGCGGGGCGACGCGACCGGGCCAGGAATGCACAGCGCACCATTGACCGGCTGCGTCAGCTGCGCACCATCCCCATCGTCAATGAGAATGACACCGTCGCCACCTCCGAGATGCGTTTCGGTGACAATGACCGCCTCGCTGCCCTGGTGGCCCACCTGGCATCCGCCGATGCCCTGATCCTGCTGTCCGATGTGGACGGACTCTATGACAAGAACCCGGCTGAGCCGGGTGCCCGCTTCATCTCTGAGGTTCGCACCGGTGGAGATCTCAAGGGTGTGATCGCCGGTGATGGCGGCAAGGTGGGCACCGGAGGCATGGCCTCCAAGGTCTCCGCCGCCCGCCTGGCGGCCCGGGGTGGTGTCCCGGTGCTGCTGACCTCGGCGGAGAATATCGGTCCGGCTCTGGACAACGCCCAGGTGGGTACGGTCTTCCATCCCCAGGAGAACCGACTCTCGGCCTGGAAGTTCTGGGCGCTCTACGCCGCTGACAGTCAGGGTACGCTGCGGGTCGACGCCGGTGCCGCCAATGCGCTGAGCACCGGTGGCAACTCGCTGCTGGCGGTCGGTATCAGGGAGGTCGAGGGTGACTTCCGTTCCGGTGAGATCGTGGAGATCTGTGGCCCGGAGGGTGAGATCCTCGGCCGTGGTGAAGTGGCCTATGACTCCGAGACTCTGGTGGGCATGCTGGGTAAGCACACCGCTACTCTGCCGGAGGGGATGCAGCGCCCCGTGATCCACGCCGACTACCTCTCCAGTTACGCCACCCAGGAGGACTGACACCCCCCTGGTGCGGAGTGCCCCCTCCGGCGGCTCGGGATACGCTATTCACTATGAAGTTCACCATGTATCCCGGGCCCTGGCCGAATGTGATCGAGGAGATCGCAGCTGCCGGCCACACCTATGTCAGCGATATCAGGGAAGCCGAGTTCCTGATCTACAACGGCGGCCCCGGCGGGCTCCCCAGCCCGCTGCCGGAGTCGATCGGTTTCATCCAGTATCCCTTCGCCGGGGTGAATCACCTGGTGGAATCCGGGACGGTTCAGCCCGATGTGCGCTGGGCCAATGCCGGAGGAGTGTATGGCCGCCCCGTCGCGGAGATCGCCCTTTCCCTGCTGCTGTCCCAGATGCACCAGATCAAGGCGGCGACCATGAGCGGTTCCTTCCGCAGCCGCAACGCCCTGGATGCCCGCCAGGGTTGGCTCTTCGACAACGCCAAGGTTGCCCTGATCGGAGCCGGTGGGATCGGCACCGCCCTGATCGAACTGCTCAAACCTTTCGGGGTTCACAGCATCGCCGTGAACCGCAGCGGTCGTCCGGTTGCGGGGGCCGATGAAACCTTCGCCATGGCGGAGGCCGGGCATGTCTGGTCCGAGGCGGACTATTTTGTGCTCACCGCACCCCTGACCGAAGAGACCCGGGGCCTGGTCAACGATGAGGTGCTGGCGCAGATGAAACCGCATGCCGTGCTTGTCAATGTCGGCCGGGGCGAACTCGTGGTCACCGATGATCTGGTGGCGGCCCTGACCCAGGGCACCATCGCCGGTGCCGCCATGGATGTCACGGACCCCGAGCCGCTGCCGGAAAGCCACCCCCTGTGGGCCTTGCCGAACTGCACCATCCTGCCGCATATCGCCGCAACGGGGAGGATCGCGCAGAAGATGGTGGCCCCGCAGATCATCGCGAATGCCGCCGCCTTTGAGGTGGGGGAGCGGATGCCCACCGAAGTGGATCTCGAAGCCGGTTATTAGTGGCTAGGGTGGGCGGGAGCTAAGAAAGACATTCATCAGGAAGGATCCAGCACCCCCCATGAAGTTCACGATGCTGCCGGAGCCCTGGGACCACACGGTCACCGAGGTGGAGGCTGAGGGACACCAGTTCGTCCGTGATCTGGATCAGGCCGAGTTCCTGATCTTCACCGGAGGCCCTGATGACTATCCGGAATTGCCCGAGAACATCCGCTGGGTGCAGTTCACCTTCGCCGGGATCGACGCTATCCGCGCCTCCGGCAAACTGCTCCCTGATGGACCCCGCTATTCCAATGCCTCCGGCACCTATGGCAAGCCGGTGGCGGAGTCCTCCCTGGCGCTGCTGCTGGCGGTGCTCCACCAACACAAGACGGTCACCCTGGCGAAGTCCTTCGACTGCCGGGATGAGGTGCTGGAAACCACGGATTGGCTGCATGGCGGAAAAACCGTGGCGCTGATCGGTGCCGGGGGCATCGCGAAAGAGATGATCCCCATGCTCCGGCCCTTCAACACGAAGATCATCGCGGTCAACAACTCCGGCCGGACAATCGAAGGCGCGGATGAGACTTACCCGATGGACCAGGCGGCGGAGGTCTTCGCGGAAGCGGATATTTTCGTGGTGCTGCTGCCCCTGACCGGGCAGACCCACCACTTCTTTGATGCGGAACTCTTTTCGAGGATGAAGCCTGGAGCGGTGATCATCAACGCCGGCCGTGGCGGGCTGATCAACACCGATGATCTGGTGGTCGCCCTGAAATCCGGACAGCTCGGTGGTGCCGGGCTGGATGTCACAGACCCGGAACCGCTGCCGGATGGGCACCCCTCTGGGAGATGCCGAATGTGGTGATCACCCCGCACACCGCCAACACCTGGGAACGGATCCGGAGTGCTGCCGGTGCCCTGACCCTGAACAATGCCCGGGCTCTCCTCGCAGGGGAGCGCATGCCCAATGAGGTGGATCCGGTGGCCGGATACTGAGTGTGGAGAAAACACCACCAGCGTCCCTGCCACCGGTCGAAACCTGGACCCTGAGCCACCCGGAGCGTGGCCAGATCCAGGTTCATATCGGGACGGATCAGCAGCTCCGGGATATTGACCCGGGGTTCCCGGTAGCGGAGAACGGGGAGAACCCGGCCACATCATCCGGGGTCCCGTCGGAGGAGGAATCTGAGGTAGCTGAGCAGGTTTTCCTGGAACAGCAGTTGGCCAAGCTCAGTTCGGATGCCCCGAAACAACGGGTACTGATCATGATCGACGGGGATCCGGTGGGCCGCCTCAAGGATCTGGGAAATTCCAAGCTCTCCCTCAAACCGGATCAGATCGGAAAATTGAAACACGGGGAGTACACCCCACCTTCACCGGTCCTCGAGGCCCCGATGCTCAAGCTCGAGAGCAACCTCATGAACTCCTGGATGCGCAGCATCGTGTTCAAGGCAGAAGGAGAGCCCGGCATCGAGCTGGATCCACCGGAGGGCTCCTTCGCGAACAAACGCCTGGCGGCGATGGCGGCCTCGCCGTGGAAGCGGGTCGTCTACCCGCTGGGCGCCGGACTGGGTAAAGGCGGCTGGGCCTTGGCCAGTCTGATTCTGATCCCCATGGTGATCCGGTTTCTGGAGCCGGTGATCACCTGGATCCGCGAGCTGCTGCCGGACTGGGAGATCAACATTCCCTGGCCTGAAATCAACTGGCCGGAGATCAACATCCCCTGGCCGGACTTCGGTTTTCCGGACTTCACTGCCCCGGACTGGGTGCTCTTCCTTCTGGAGTACTCGAAGGTGTGGGTCCCCATCCTCATCGGTCTGGTGCTGGGCGTGCTCGCCTTGCGTCGGCACCGTAAATCCCAGGAGCTCAAGCGCCGCTGGGCGGCTGGTGAGGCAACTCCGAACCAGGATGGAGCAGACGCCGACCGGCGTGCAACACCCCCACGCAACGGCGAGGGGACGGAGAAGTCGTTATGCTGGGGAGGTATGACGGATGCAACGATCGCCCGAGAAACTGAACGCGAAGAGGTACTGGCCAAGGCCCGGGCCGCCAAGGCCGTGACCCGCACCCTGGCCAAGCTGACCAGCACCCAGAAGAACGAGATCCTGTTGGCAGCCGCCGAGGCACTGGTCACCGCCACCCCGGAGATCCTCGCCTCCAATGAGGAGGACATCGCCGCCGGCCGCGAACGCGGTTTGAACGAATCCCTGATCGACCGACTCAAGCTCGATGCCGACCGCATCGAGGGTATTGCCGGCGGTCTGCGCCAGGTCGCCGGTCTGGCTGACCCCGTCGGTGAGGTCATCGGCGGTCACGTGATGGGCAACGGTATCCAGATGAAGCAGATCCGGGTGCCGCTGGGTGTGATGGGCATGGTCTACGAGGCCCGCCCCAATGTCACCGTGGATGCCTTCGGCCTGGCGCTGAAGGCCGGAAATGTGCCCCTGCTGCGCGGCTCCAAGTCAGCCCGCTACTCCAATGAGAAACTGGTGGAGATCCTCCAGAACGTGGTGGAGAAGTTCGATCTGCCGCGTGAGACGGTTCAGCTGCTGCCCTGCGAAACCCATGACAGCGTGCAGGACCTGATCACCGCCCGCGGGCTGGTTGATGTCGTGATCCCCCGTGGTGGTGCCGGCCTGATCGAGGCCGTGGTCACCGGAGCCACGGTGCCCGCCATCGAGACCGGCACCGGCAACTGCCACTTCTACATCGATGGTGACGTGGACCTGGATTCCGCCATCGAGATGCTGCTCAACGGCAAGACCCGCCGCTGCAGCGTCTGCAATGCCACCGAGGTCGCGCTGCTCGACGCCGCCCTCTCAGATGCCGATAAACTCAAGGTCGTCGAAGCCCTTCAGGAGGCGGGAGTCACCGTTCACGGCAAGGTTTCCGAGCTTGAGGCCTTCGGCGCCACCAAGGTCGTCGAGGCCACCGAGGAGGACTGGACTGATGAGTACCTCTCCTTCGACATCGCCGTTGCAGTGGTCGACGGGGTGGATGCCGCGATTGAGCACATCGCCAAGTACACCTCCGGTCACACCGAGGCCATCGCCTCCAACAATGTCTTCACCATCCAGAAGTTCGCCGATGAGGTCGATGCCGCAGCAGTGATGCTCAACGCCTCCACCGCCTTCACTGACGGTGAGGTCTACGGCATGGGTGCTGAAATCGGTATCTCCACCCAGAAGCTGCACGCCCGCGGCCCGATGGCGCTGCCTGAGCTGACCTCCACCAAGTGGATCCTGCAGGGCACCGGCCAGATCCGCCCCTAGTTGCTCACCGGCCGGGCATAATCGGCTCCAGACCCGCTCACCGGGGGAGACAATGATCTCCCCGCCGTGAGCGGGTCTTTTGTCTGCCCCGGAAAGTCGGTGGAGCCTAAGATCCCGGGTTTCCTAACGCGGGGATGTCAGGCCCCCTGGGGCAACAGCCTTGGCCAGGGCCTCCAAAACATGGGTGTAGGGCTGCCCGGTGGCCCGGCTCATCCCGATCTCACAGGTGCGGTTACAGGAGGCATGTGCCCCCGCCCCAAGCTCCGCGACCTCAGCGGCCTCCGGGGCGGTGGCGGCGGCCGTCAACTCGGGGTGCAGCATCCCGCGGTCCCCGGCGAAACCACAACAACCCCAGGCAATCGGGGTGTGCACCTGCGCCGCGGCCGCCTGCGCCACCAGCTGCAGATCCCCGTCCAATCCCAGATGCTTCGAGGAGCAGGTGGGGTGCAGCACCAGCTCCGGCAGCGGATCGGTGACCTCCAGGGCACCCAGCAGATGGTGGGCGGTGAAAGAGACCGCATCCAGCACCGCCACCTCCTCCTCAGCCAGGATCTTGGCAAAACCCTCGGTGCAGCTGGCGGCATCACTGATCACCGGCAACTCACCTTCCCGGGTGGCATGACGGATGAAGTGACGCACCCTGGCGGCCATGGTTTCATGTCCGGTGGCCATCCCCTTGGAGGACCAGGGGGTGCCACAACAGATCGACTCCACTCCACCCGGTACCAGAAGGGTCACCCCGGCCTCGACCAGGAGCTTCCGGAAGGCCTCGGTGACTCCAACCTCACCCTCCTCGGGGCCGAACATGGAGTTCACACAGGCCGGCAGATACACCCCCGCAACTGTGGTGTCGGGACCCGGCGCGGCCCCGAAGAAACCTTCATGACCCCTGCGGGCGCTGCCACCGGCGGGCAGTCCAGCCTCATAGCGGGGTACAGTCTCGGTGCCCATCACACCCCGGGCTATCTCGCTGGCGCCCCGGACCATGGGGGTGGGTAATTTTTGTGCCACATGCAGCGCGGTCGCACCGATGCGGGTGGCAGGGCCCCAGGCTCGGGCGGCCAGGTCCCAGCCGAGATCCTCGATCCGGCCCCGGTTTTCCTGCCTCAACCTTTTGACCAGGTCGCCGGTGTTGATCTGCACCGGGCAGGCGGTCTGGCACATGCCGTCCACCGCGCAGGTCTGTATCCCGTCATAGTCGTAGTCTTTCTCCAGCTCCTCGATGAAGGCCTGATCACCCCTGGCCCGGGCTTTGGCTTCGGCGCGGCGGACCACGATCCGTTGCCGCGGGGTCAGGGTCAGCTGCCGGGAAGGGCAGACCGGTTCGCAGAAGCCGCATTCCACGCAACGTTCGGCCTCTGCCTCGATGGTTTCGGTGACCTTCATGTTCCGGATGTGTGCGCCGGGAGTCTCGTCCAGGATCACGCCGGGGTTGAGCATCAGGCCCGGGTCGATGGCTGCCTTGAGTTCGAGCATCACCTCATAGAGCTCATCGTTGTACTGACCGCGGACGTAGGGTGCCATGGCGCGTCCGGTGCCGTGTTCGGCCTTGAGGTTGCCGTGGAAGCCCCACACCATCTCGGCCATCCCGTCAATGAAGGTTTCATAGCGGAGCAGGGATTCCTCGGTGTCGAAGCGGTCCCCGATCACGTAGTGGAGGTTTCCGTCCTTGGCGTGGCCGAAGATCACGCCGTCCTCGTAGCCGTGTTTTTTGAAGAGCTGTTGCAGGGACTGGCTGGCTGCGGCCAGGTCCGGGACGGGGACGACAATGTCCTCGAGCAGGGCGGTGGTGCCGGGGCGACGTGCCCCGGCAACGCTGGCATAAAGACCTTTGCGGAAATTCCAGGCCGAGTTGCGGTTGGCGGCATCCGGGCTGAAGGTGGCGGGGGAGTGTAGTTCCACCCCGCCGAGTACCTCGGTGCCGAGTCGGGTCAGCTGCGTCAGCTCTTCCTCTTCATCGGCGTGGTATTCAATGAGGAGGGCGGCCTGCTGGTCCACCTCGAAGCCGTTGATGGCCGCCGGGGTGTCCGGCAGGGTTTGGCCGACCCGGATGGAGGTGGCGTCCATCAGTTCCAGGGTGGCGGCCCCGGTGTCCACCAGGGCGGGCAGCACCCTGGCACCGATCTCCAGGGTGGGGAAGACCGCGAGGGTGGTGGTGGCCAGGCGGCTGATGGGGACGGTCCGGAAGATGGCCTCCGAGACGAAGGCGAGGGTGCCTTCGGAGCTGATGATCAGGTGGACCAGCAGGTCCAGCACATTATCGAAGTCCAGGAAAGCGTTGAGACCATAACCCATGGTGTTCTTCATGGCGAACTGGCGTTTGATGATGCGCACCGACTCCGGGGTGGAACGTACCCTGCGCTGCAGTCCGATCAGGGATTCCACAAGTTCCGGCTCCAGCGCCCGCAGCCTGGTCTCCGCATCTGCGTCGGCGGAGTTGATCACGGTCCCACTGCTGAGCACGAACTCCATGGACTCCAGGGTGCGGTAGGTGTTGAACTCTGTGCCACAGGCCATGCCGGAGGAGTTGTTGTTGATCACCCCGCCGATGGTGGCGGCTCCCTCGCTGGCGGGGTCGGGGCCGATCTTGGAGCGGTAGGGGGCCAGCTGGGCGTTGACCTGTCGGACGGTTGCGCCGGATTGGGTCCAGACCCGGGTGCCGCCATCCAGGACCTTGATGGCGCGGAAGTTTTTCCGGACGTCGATAAGCAGACCTTCGGTGCTGCCCTGACCGGCCAGGCTGGTGCCACCGGAGCGCAGGGTCACCGGGGTGTGGCTCTCACGGGCGGCCCGCAGGATCTGCCCCACCTCCTGGGCGCTGTGGGCGATGATCACCGCCTGCGGGGTCTGGTGGTAGTGGGAGGCGTCGCTGGCGTAGGCGACCCGGTCGATCAGGCGGGTGCGGATTCGTTCCGGGTCGGCGACCGCCTCGCAGATGCGCTGGTCCAGGGGTGGGGCCTGCAGGTCGGGGATGCTGTTGTGCGGGGTGTGGTGTGCGGCGCTGGATGCGGTGGCGGTCGACATGGTTGTGGTCCCTGTCTGGTGTGGGGCGGTCCGGGGGTGTGGAGGTGTTGGGGAGGTGCCTGGAAAAGTTGTTCAGCAATATGACTGGATTGTTCAACAAGTATGAAATAGCTTTAGGGGTGAGTCAAGTCACATTTGTGAGGTGTGTGGGAGGTTGGCCTCTTCTTCCTCGAGCTCCCCCCCCCGGGGAATTTCGAGGGGGTGGGGAACCCCTGGGTGGAACCTGGGGAGAGGGAACAGGAACCAGCACAGTTTGAGGAGGGGAGCGGAGATGGTTGCGGAGATGGTTCATTCCGCCGCGGAACAGGTCGGTGCGGACCTGCGGCGTCGGGTGCTCACCGGGGAACTTCCCCCGGGTACCCCGCTCGGGGAGGTCTGGTTGGCGGCGGAATATGAGGTGTCCCGGGCTACCGCCAAAACCGCCATCGAGACCCTGGTTTCCTCCCGGTTACTGAGCCGACAGGCGCACCGCAGTGCCCGGGTCACGGTGCTGAGCAGCGGGGAGGTGGAGGATATCTACCGAACCCGGGAGCTCATCGAATCCGAGGTGGTGCGTCGACTGGCACAGCTCCGCATGGTGCCGGAGGCAGCTCGGGAAGCCAATGCTGAGATCCGCTCCCTGGCCGGGGTGGCTCCGATCCAGCTGGTCGAACCTGATGTGCGCTTCCACTCCGCCTTGGTGGAGTCCCTGGCCAGTGCCCGGACCACCGCCATCTACCGGGGGCTCAGTGATGAAATCAGGTTGTGCATGATCCAGGTTCAGGGTGCCACCCTGCTGGAGGAGGGGGCCATCGCCCAGGAACATGAATTATTGCTGGAGCTGATTGCGCAGGGGTCGGAAGCCCTGGCGGTGCGGTTGTTGCAGGAGCATATTTCCCGTTCCCGCCGTTTGCTCAGCGCCCGGTTGCGGGCCGCCGCCACTGGAATCCGGGGCGGCGACAGGGTGTTGTGAGATTTCCGGCCCATGTCGGACGCTGTCCCAGAGGGTCGTTCTATGATGGGCCTGAGACTGGGGTAGAAGGGCGGATCGCCTCCCGCACGGTCCTGGGAATGAGACGAAGGAGCCTGTGATGTCGGGAAATGTGAAGAAACGGGTTGCGGCGGCTGCGGTGTTGTTCAGCGCCACCCTGCTGGCCACCACCCCAGGTATGGCCGGCGCCCAGTCCGGGCCCGGCAGTTCGCTGAGCAGTCTGGGCAGTTCCGGCAGCTCGCAGAGCAGTTCTGAACTCTCCGCTTTCTCGGAGTGGCTCAGCTCCTCGGATCAGGAACGCCGGGACAGGTACCTGCATGAGCAGGTCGACGCGGGGAATATTGCCCGGCTGGTGGCTGAGGGACATCTGCGTCGTCTGGTGGAACTGGGGTATGTGGAGAAGCTGATCATGGCCGGTTTCATCGATGAGCTGGTGGAGATCGGCTACTACGAACCAGCCATCGGAATTGAGGAATCCGGGGTCTGCCCCGCGGTGGTGGTGATCACGGGGCGGGGGAGCGGACAGAACTTTGTTCTCGTGCCGACTCGCTACTCCGACAACGCCCCCTGGGTCTCCAATGGTCGGGAGGCGGAGACCTGGCGACGCTTCTTCCACGCTGCGGAGGCCCAGTACCAGCTGGATCATCCGGGGCAGTCCCTGATGGAGGATGTCTATGTGCTGGGACTGGATGAAAGTCTCTACCCGGCCACCCATATCCGCCCCACCCAGGATCTCTCGGATGCCGGCAGCAGTGCAGGACAGGTGATCCAGGAGACCGCCAGCGGTTTCTTCGACAGTGTGGAACGAGGCACCAAAGGGGTGAAGGCAGCGGTGGGGATGGTGGAGGACACCGGTTGCTCCCCGCAGTACATTCTGGCCGGCTACTCCCAGGGGGCGGCCGCCCTGGCGCATGCGGAGGAATCGCTGGCGGAGCGCGGTACCCTGGCCGGGGCGATCTATCTGGGCAACCCCCTGCTGGAAACGGGCAGCCCCTGGCTGGTCGGGGAGGGAGCCAAGGGCGGCGGGGTGCTGCGGATCCAGGGACCGACCTCCGGGGAGCTGGCAGCCACCGAGAACCGGGTGGAGTACTGCCTCCACGAGGACCTGGTCTGTGACCTGCGCTTGGCCACCTCCTCGGTGGCTGCTTCCGGGATCATGGGCACCCACCTGCAGTACTTCACCCAGAATCCGGCACACCGCACCGATGATGAGGCTGTGCTGCGTACCTTCGCCACCTGGGTGGATGAGGTACGCGGGAACTGACCCCGCCCCCAGATCCACCGCCCCGGATACCCTGGCCACAGTGATGGTGAAAATCTCTGCGCAAGGAGCTGGGCAATGCGAAAACTCGGGGCTGTCCTGGTGGCAGTACTCACCACCTGGTGCTTGACGACGCCCCCGGTGACCGGGGCGTCGATAAGCGCGGCCGGGTCAGCCGGGGAGCTGATGGGTAGTTGCCCGGCCGTGGTGCTGCTGGTCGCCCGCGGCAATGATGCCGAAGCGAGTTTCGAGCCCCGCCGCTATGGCGGCGCAGCGGGCTTCTGGTCCAACGGCCGGGAAAGCACCCGGATCGGTGACTACCTGGAGCTGGTGGAGCAACGCTACCGGCAGACCCATGGGGGAGCTTCTCTTCTTGATGATGTGCAGGTCCACGGGGTGCCGGAGCAGTATTATCCGGCCGATATCCCCCTGCCGGAGGAGGGCAAGGACGGGGAGCTGAGCGACCTGTTCAGCAGCGCCGGAAAGCTGGTCCCGGCGGTGGCCGCCGGTGTACGACGCGCCATGACAGCCGGCGCCCAAGGCCCCAGGCAGGCCATCACCGCCTATGAGACAGACACGGGCTGCACCCCGAAGTACCTGCTTTTCGGCTACTCCCTGGGGGCCCTGGTGCTGCCCCAGCAGGAGCAGTGGCTGGCCGAGCGGGATCAGCTCGCCGGGGCGGTCTACCTCGGCAGCCCCTTCCTCCGTGACACCGGGGCGGAGGTGATCGGTGTGCCGGGGTACACCACCGGGGCATTGCACTGGTTTGAGCCTGCCGCCCACACCCCCAACCGGATCCATTACTGTCTTCCCGATGACCTGGTCTGTGATCCTTCCCCGCAGGCGGTCAGCCGTTCCCTGCAGGAGGACGGCGGTGGCCCCCACGCCAACTACTTCCGCCAGCTCGGTGACAGCGGACAGCTGGCACTGGCCGATGCCCTGGGAGAATGGGTCGACCAGGTCCGCTGAGGGGAAGCCATCGGCCCCAGGGGGAGGGGGTGGGGAGGGGACGGCACCCCCGATACTGTCGGCCCCCGGCGCGGATATACTTCCGGGCCATGAGCGACTCCACTTCCGCCTCCACCAGCACCCGGCCCCGCCGCCTCGGGATCATGGGTGGCACCTTCGACCCCATCCATCACGGACACCTGGTCGCGGCCAGTGAAGTGGCGAACCGTTTCGACCTGGACTCGGTGATCTTCGTGCCCACCGGCCAACCCTGGCAGAAGGCGGAGCGGAGGGTCAGTCCGGCGGAGGACCGCTACCTGATGACGGTGATCGCCACCGCCTCCAACCCACGTTTCACCGTCAGCCGGGTCGACATTGACCGTGGTGGGCCGACCTACACGGTGGACACCCTCCGGGACTTGGCCGCCCACTATCCCGGGGCCGAGCTCTACTTCATCACCGGGGCAGACGCGATGCACAGCATCATCACCTGGCGGGACTGGGAGAAGATGTTCGACCTGGCACACTTCGTCGGGGTCACCCGGCCCGGTTATGAGCTGCACACCGACATCATCCCCGAGATCCACCGGGAAAGAGTTTCCCTGGTGGAGATCCCGGCCATGGCGATATCCTCCACCGACTGCCGGAAACGTGCCGCCGAGGGGCGCCCCGTCTGGTACCTGGTGCCGGATGGGGTGGTCCAGTACATCGCCAAAAGTGATCTCTACGCCGCCGCCCCGGAGCCGCACACCAGCTGATCCCGGCAGGGATGGGTGCCGCCTCGGGGAGCGCGGAGGTGACCGAGCGGGTTAATCTGGGTGGGAAAACCCACGACTTTAGCCCGTGACTAGGAGAAACCGGCGCATTCGTGGAAAACTGGTGGATAACTCGTATCTGCCCGCATACCCGCGGGGGATCCGAAACCACAAGCTAGTAAAGGACCCATGTGACTGTTACCCAAGAATCCCTGCGCCTGGCCACCATCGCGGCCCTGGCCGCCGATGAGAAGAAGGCCGACAACATCATCGTGCTGGACGTCTCTGATGTCCTGGCGATTTCCGATGCTTTCGTGATCGCCTCGGCAGACACTGAGCGCCAGGTCCGCGCCATCGTCGAAGAAGTCGAGGAGAAGCTCACCGAGGCCGGCATCGAGCCGATCCGCCGTGAGGGAAACCGCGAGAACCGCTGGGTGCTGCTGGACTACGGCATTGTCGTCGTGCATGTCCAGCGTCAGGCCGAGCGTGAATTCTACGGCCTGGACCGCCTCTACCGTGACTGCCCGGTCATCGCCATCGAGGGTCTGCCCGAGGCCAGCCGCCCCGGTGAATTCGGCGATGAAGTTGATGTCCGCAACGTCAGCTCCATCGACGAGATCCCCCTCGCCGAGCAGGAGCCGGAGGTTGAAGAGGAATGACCCGCCGCCTGATCCTGCTCCGACACGGGCAGACCGAATACAACGCGACCCGCCGTATGCAGGGCCAGCTGGATACCGATCTGTCCGACATCGGTCGGGCTCAGGCACAGCGAGCCGCAGAGTTGCTGCGCTCCGAGGGCATCTCCCGAATCATCTCCTCCGACCTGACCCGGGCCTTTGACACCGCCACCGTCGTGGCCGAATTTCTCGGCATCGGGGTCAGCACCGACCGCCGCCTGAGGGAAACCGACCTGGGGCAGTGGCAGGGACGTTCCCATGCCGAGGTCGACACGGAACTCCCCGGGGCACGTGCCCTCTGGCGCCATGACGCCACCTGGGCCCCGCCCGGCGGGGAATCCCGGGTGCAGGTCGCCAGACGGGCCCGTCCCGTCATCGAGGAGCTGATGAGCGACTTCCAACAGTGGGATGATTCCGCTGTCCTGGTGGTTGCCCACGGGGGCACCATCTCCGCACTCACCTCCAGCCTCCTGGGCCTGGAGGTGTCCCAGTACCCCATGTTCTCCGGGTTGGGAAACACCAACTCCTCCCGGCTGAGCGCACGCCCACGTTTCCTCCCGGGAAGCAATGATGCCGATGGAGAATCCGAGCCGGACCCCCTCAGCGCCCGATTCCACAGCGGCAACGTCAACGACGCCCAGTGGTACCTGGACGGCTGGAACGTGGGGGCCTGATATGGCGGTCCGCATCGTCACCGACTCCTCCGCCGGGCTACCGGCGGGGGTCATCGAAGAACTCGACATCACCGTGGTGGACCTCCACGTCATGCGGGGTGAGGAAACCTCCACCTCCGGACTGTCCTCCCTGGAATTGACCGCGGCTTATGCCCGCCAGCTGGAACGCGGTGGAGATGATGGGGTACTCGCCCTCCACCTGTCCAAGGAACTCTCCTCCACCTGGTCCGCTGCGGTGACCGCGGCCGCCGTCTTCGATGACACGGTGAAGGTGATCGAGACCGCGTCGGTGGGAATGGCGGTGGGGGCTGCCGCCATGGCAGCCGCCAAACTTGCCCTGGAAGGTGCGACCCTGGCGGAATGCCAGGACATCGCGGAGGACACCCTCAAACGTTCCGGCACCTGGATCTACCTCCACCGCCTGGATGAACTGCGTAAATCCGGCCGGATCTCCACCGCCACCGCAGTACTCTCCACCGCCCTGGCCACGAAACCGATCATGAAGGTCAACAATGGTCGACTGGAACTGGCGGGCATCACCCGCACCCAGGTCAAGGCCTTCATCAAACTGGTGGAACTGGTGCGGGAACGCGGCACCGAGAAACCCGCCTTCGTGGCCATCCAACACCGCAACACCCCCGAATCCGCGGACAAGCTGGAGGACATGCTGACAGAGGCACTGCCCGAAGGATCCAGTTTCATGATCCTGGACCTGGAGGACACCCTTGCGGTCCACACCGGTGATGGGGCCGTCGGGGTGTCGGTGATCTTCGGGGACCACCCCGAGGGAGCCGACTAGCTTCTCCCCGGGGGGTTTCCCCCGGTGGGACGCTGGTTCCGGATCCCCCAGAATGGGGCGGCTCTTTTCCGCTGCCCGTTTTCCTAGCGGCTGCTGTTCTCGGCGGTGCTGACCCACTCATCGATGAGGGCGCCCACCCGTCGGGCAGGAGCATGGTCCTCGCTGCAGCGATAAGCCCGCAATGCCGCCAACGCCTCCTCGCTCAGTGATTTCCACTCGGCGGTCGGCATCGGGCAACCCCGTTCCCTGAGCATGCCGTGAAAACCACACAGCTGGCGTAGCAGAACCCGTTCCTCAGCGGACAGTGACTGCTCGCCCACATAGAGCACCGGCAGTTCCTCCAGGGTGGTACCCAACTCCTTCTCCAGAGCCTGACGGGATTGCGTGATCTGCAGCTGGGGTCTCCCTGCCGCGCGCAGCAACCCCTTGAGACTGACACCCACACCCAACGCCCCGGGAAGCAACGAACCCGTCACCCAGGCCCCTCGAACCCAGCCTGGGATGTCCCGCCCAACCCTCCCACCGGAGAGGGGGAGGGCGGTGAGCAGGAATGCCGCTGAGATCCCCAACCCCAGGAACAGGGGGCCGCTTTCACCCGTCAGGGAGGAGAACTTCAGCGGCAACCCCTCCGGCTGATGTGCGGCGGCCTCAATCAACTCCTCCGGGGAGGTGGCCACCCCGGCGGCCTCTCCCCGCAACAGCTCAGCAGCAGAGGGACGGCCGCTGAAGGTATGGAAATCATGATGAGCCAGCACCATTCTGACCGCCGGGAAAGCTGCGGCAGCCACGACCTGAGGATCAAAATCAGGCTGCGGGGACTGTGCTGCAGAAAACGTCACAAACGGCTCCTTCAATTCCGAGGGGGTTGCACCCCATCAAAGCACAGGCACCGGACCGAGGTGGGAAGCTTTCCCACCTCTGTCCGAGAACCCGCAAACGGGTATCTGAACTGACCCGCTCACGCCCGAAAGGTCGGGTTCTCCACAGCCGCGGCCTGGAAGGAGAAGTTATCCACAGCCATTTCAGCTGCACAATGGCACTTTTTCCAACCACCCCCTAGCTTCAGCGACATGAGCGCAATCATGGACAGACTCCGCGAATTCACCCGCCCCACCGGGGAAGAGGAACTGATGAACGTGGACTATCCCACCCCCAGACTGCGGGTGGGAGTCAAGGAGGCAGCAGCCCTGGCGGTTCTTCTCCTGCTGGCACTCTTCAGTTGGCTGGGCATCCGGGGGATGAACCCGGAACCCCACACCCCGACCCCCGCCGCAATCGGATCGCAGTTGGAATCCCCGGCAGCCGACGACGCCCTGGCGAGCAGCCTCAGCGAAGACCTCGGGGAGCAGGGAATGCCAACCACCGGCCCTGCTGACATGACCGGCTCCCCGGCCCCGCAGCAGGAAGCGGATGTGGTGGTCAGTGTGGTCGGCGAGGTGCTGCACCCCGGACTGGTGACCCTGGCACCAGGCGCCCGGGTGGCCGACGCCCTGGCGATCGCGGTGCCCCGGGAAGAAGCCCAGCTCCAGTCCCTGAACCTCGCCCAGAAACTCAACGACGGGGAACAGGTCCACGTGAGCACTCATCTTCCAGAAGCACCCGGACCCGGCATTGCAGGTGCTTCCTCCCCGCCGGGGGCCTCCTCGAACGGGGCCGTCTCCGGGGTGATCGGGACCGGGCACGACAATGATCTCCCCGATAAGGAAGCGGCAGGGAAGGTGTCCCTGAACACCGCGGATGCAGCCGAGCTGATGACCTTGAGCGGGGTGGGGGAGAAGACCGCAGCAGCGATCCTGGCCCACCGTGAAACGATCGGTGGTTTCCACACCATTGAACAACTCCAGGAGGTCAAGGGCATTGGGCCCGCCAAATTCGAGGCGATCAGGGAACAGATAACACTATGAGTGAACTGCGCCTGGTACCCACGGCACTCCTGCTCTGGGCACTGACCCTCCTGGCGCTGTTCACCCGGGGAATCTGGCCCAGCCTCGGCCTGGTCCTGCTGGCCGTCCTGATCGCCCTGATACTGCGCCACCCCGGGCAGGCACTCCTGCTCGGCAGCACCGGAACAGTGGCCAGCGGATTCGTCCACACCAGGCTCAGCGCAGTGGCGGCCGCAGAACTCGGCGACACCCTGAAAGGCCGGCTGGTCGGCAGCCCCGCAGAGGTTAACCCCGGGACCTGGATACTCCGGATCCGAGTGGACGACTATCCGACACCGGTGCCCACCCTGCTCAAGACCACGGCACTACCCGAAGAGGCGGTGGCCGGGGCCCTGGTGCACCTGCCGGTCCGACTGCAGGACTCCGAGCGCCCCGGGTTGGGGGAGGTACTCGCCCTGGCCACTGAAATTGAGATGGCACACCCGGCGAGTGGGATGAGTGCCTTCGCCGCGCACGTCCGGGAGTGTTTTTCCACCGCGGTGATGGAGAGCGTGGGACCCTCCTCCCAGGGGTTGCTGCCCGGCATGGTGCTCGGTGACACCTCCCTGCAGACGGAAGTGGAGAACCAGCTCTACCTGGACACCGGGCTTTCCCATCTGAGCGCGGTAAGCGGTTCCAATGTGATGATCGTGACCACCACCGTCATCCTCCTGTGCCGTTGGCTCACCCTCGGCCCCAGGATCCAGACCTGCGCCGCAGGTGGAGCCCTGCTGCTCTTCGTCTGTCTGGTGGGAACTGAGCCCAGTGTGTTGCGCGCCGCCGTCACCGGGGTGGTGGGGTTGTTGGCGGTGCTCAACTCCGCCCGGATGGAACCCATCCATGCTCTCAGCCTCTCGGTGGGTGCCTTGCTGCTCTATGACAGTGATCTGGCGGTCTCCTATGGTTTCGCGCTTTCGGTGGCCGCCACCGCCGGCATCGTAGCCCTGAGCCCACTGCTGGCCCGCGTCCTGGCGCCGACCAGGTGGCCGGAGATCCTCGTGCGTGCTCTGGCTGTGGCCATCGCTGCTGATGTGGTGACCATGCCGCTGATCGCGATGATGAGCGGTCGGGTTTCCCTGGTGGCGGTGTTAGCCAATGTGCTGGTCAGCCCGGCAGTGGCACCCGTGACCCTGTTCGGGCTGCTGGCTGCGGGTCTCAGCCTGCTGCCAGGTGGGTTGGAGTGGTGGCCCCTGAAAGTGGTGGAACCCTGTACCTGGTGGATCCACCACACCGCCGCCTGGTGTGCGCAGTTGCCCTCAGCCACCATCGACACCCCGGATGGCTGGGTGGGTCCGGTGTGGGTGCTGCTCTTCTGCTGCTGGCTGATCGCAGCCTTTCTCCACCACCATCCCCGCAAGGTGCTCGGGGGTCTGCTGTCCTGCTACCTGTGTGCCGGTGTGGCGGGAATCCAGCCATCGTTTTTCCGGTCCCCGGAAATCCCGCTGGCACAGCTGCAGCAGCATGTGGTCGACAGCGAGGCTGGAATTGCGCCGGTGCCGGTGGGAACCCAGGTGGTCATCGTGCAGGATGGGGGAGGTGAACCCAGCCTGCTTCCGCTGTACACGGGGGAGGGGATCCCAGTGCTCTTCCCCAATCGGGATGGGCCGGTCAGTCTCCACCAGGATGGGAAGCAGCATGCTGCGGACGGCCGTTTCTAGAAAGGTGGTTTCGGCTTGGGGGAAGGTCGAAATGAACTGTCCTCAGGATATCGGTTATGAAGAAAGCCGAGGGAAATGGAATCCCACCCCGGGTTTATCGGTGCGCAGCCGGAAAGAGGGGGTGTGGCACGATATATGCCATGAGCAACCCCGTGGCATCCGTCCACCTGATCGAAGGCACCGAGGAGTTCCTCGCGGAGCGTGCCAGGAACCAGATAATCTCCGCGATCCGGGCAAGCATCCCGGAGGGAGCTGACCTGCCGGTCAACACCATGCGGGCCGGTGACATCACCGGCCCGGAGCTTCTGGAGCTGCTCAGTCCCTCCCTCTTCGGCGAGGACCGTGTCATCGTGCTCACCAACACCGATGAGGCGGGAAAGGAACCGGCGGAGCTGCTGCTGAAGGCGGCCCTGGATCCGGCGCCGGGTATCTACCTGATCATCATGCACTCCGGTGGTGGGCGCACCAAGAACATGCTGCCCAAGTACCGCAAGGTGGCCAACCAGGTTTATGAGGTGGCGGAACTCAAGGATCGGGAGCGCCCCGGCTGGGTGAAAAATGAGTTCCGTTCCCATGAGGTGGAGGTCACCCCGGATGTGGTCCAGGCCCTGCTGGAAGGGGTGGGCTCTGATCTTCGGGAGCTGGCTTCCGCGGTCAGCCAGCTGGTGGCTGACACCGGTGGAGCAGTCACCGCGGCGAAGGTACGCGAGTATCATGCCGGTGTCGCCGAGGTGTCCGGTTTCGATATCGCGGACCTGGCGGTCACCGGGCAGACCGCCAAAGCGGTGGCCAGCACGCGGCGTGCCCTGCAGCTGGGTACCTCACCGGTGGCACTGGCCGCGGCCCTGGCTTCGAAGGTGGGGGCGATCGCCCGGCTCTACACCTCCCGGGGCAGTGATTCCCGTCGTCTGGCAGGCACTCTGGGGATGCATCCCTTTGTGGTGGAGAAGACGGTGAAGGTAGCCCGGAAGTGGAATGGGGAGGCGATCAGCGATGCGGTCATCCTGATAGCGGAGCTGGACTCGGCGGTGAAGGGACAGGGCGGCGACCAGAACTATGAGATTGAGGCGGCGGTGCGGCAGATCGCGGAGTTGGCGCAAAAATAGCGACCCGGCCACCTGCCCGGCCCTGCCCGGCCCCGGTCCCGGCGGTAGGAGAAGGGCGCGTCGCAAAGCGGGAGGGGTCGGACCGGTGGGAGAGGGCGGTCCCTGGTACGTTCCCGGCACCACAACAGTACGATACGGGGCATGGAAAACACCCAGAATCAGCCCAATGAGCTGCCGGAGGATGTCCAGCAGCTGGTCACCAAACTCTTTGAACTCGCCCGCACCGAAGGGGCGGAGGCCGCCGCCACCCTGGGGGCCTATATTGACCAGGGGGTTGATGTGAATCTGCGGAACCAGGAGGGCAACACCCTGCTGATGCTCGCCGCCTACAACGGGGCCACCGAGGTGCTCGAGGCCCTGATCGCCCGGGGCGCGGATGTCAATGAGCTCAACGAGCGTGGTCAGTCCCCGCTGGCAGGTGCGATCTTCAAGCGTGAGGATCTGGTCATCGAACAGCTCATCCTCGCTGGGGCAGACCCCTTGGCGGGGCACCCCACCGCAGTGGATTGCGCAAAGATGTTTGGGCGTGAAGATCTGCTCACCCGCTTCGGGGCGGGGGAGTGAATCTCAGCCAACTCGGTGCCCTGGCACTGATGAACATGATGGGGGTGATCACCCCGGGGCCGGACATCTTCCTGGTCACCAGGTTCGCCACCCGCTCCCGTCGGCACGCCCTGGCCGGGACCGCCGGGATCCTGACCGGACTGTTGTTCTGGTCCAGTGTCACCGTGCTGGGTGCGGCCGCCCTGCTCAACGCCTACCCTTCCCTTCTCGGGTTGATCCAGGTGGCCGGTGGCGCCTGGCTCCTGTGGATGGGGCAGGGGATGCTGCGTTCCGGGTTGGATCAGCTGCGCACCCCGAACCTGATCATCGTCGATGCTGAAGAGGTCTTCGGCACCATCTGGCAGGCCTACCGTCAGGGTGTGATCACCAATCTCTCGAATCCGAAGGTGGTGCTTTATTTCGCGGCCCTGATCGCGCCGCTGCTCCCACCCAGCCCGGGTGTGGTGGCCGCGGTGCTGGCGGTGGCGACGATCATTGTCACCGCGGGTGTGCTCTTCACCATTATTTCCCTGGTGATCAGCACCAAGGCGATGCGCAACATGTTCCTCAAGGCTGGCCCCTGGGTTGATCTTGGGGCAGGTGTGTTCTTCCTCATCGCGGGTTCAGTGCTGATCTTCGCCGGGGTGAGTGAACTGCTGGGCTAGAGGGACCGCGGTTTGAGGACCATTGCGCCCCCACCCCTGGCCCGCCTGTGTTCCCGGGCCTCTCCCCGGGATTCCCGGCCAAAAAACTCACCCCCCTGCCTTCCGGAGAACCGGCGGCAGGGGGGTGAGCTGAAGAAGTCTGTTGAACAGACGGCTTAAAACTTAGGCCATCTTGTTGAAGGCAGCTGCGAGGCTGGACTTCTTGTTGGCGGCGTTGTTGCGGTGGAACACGCCCTTGGAGACGGACTTGTCCAGTGCACGGGAAGCGGAACGCAGCTGGGTCTCAGCAGCGGCCTTGTCACCCTCGGCGACAGCGGCCTGGAACTTGCGGATCTCGGTGCGGACTGCGGAGCGGACAGCCTGGTTGCGCTGGCGGGCCTTCTCGTTGGTCAGGATGCGCTTCTGGCTGGACTTGATGTTTGCCATCTTTAAATACCTCTTGGAATCGGATTGATTGGTGTGGTGAAACCACCGGCCGGACATGTCCCGGTTATCGAACGTCCTGGGACGTGATACCTCGGTGTGGATATTCGATGAACGGACCCAAGGTCCTGCCCGCCCCGACCCACACACCCGGAAAGTGAATAACAGCGGAAATTTTAGCAGCCTTGGGTGACAGCTCCAAATAACCTCTGTTCAGCTCCGAAGGTTCTGAAGGTGTTTCAGCCCCAGGCGTAACGGCTGCGCAGGCGGTTGGCCACCCGTTCGAAGCGGCGGCGGGGGAAGATCGCGCCCTGGCGTCGGATGCCCAGTTCGGAAACCTCGACAACGCGGTCGATGCGGAGCCAGCACTGGCGTCCGGAGGTGTCCCACTCGCCGGCCCCGATGTCCATCCACCCCTCCTCGCCGTCATGTTCGGGGTTGGGGGAGATCAACAGGCCGAGGATGGTGTGCCGGGTGCGGCCCACCACCAGCAGCGCGCGTTCCCGCAGCGGCTTATCGGGGCCGTCGGAGGGCGCCCAGATCCAGACCACTTCGCCGGGGTCCGCCTGCCCGTCCATGTCCGGGGCGTAGAAGATGCTTCTCGCCATCTGGTCGGTGGGCTCGACGTGGATTGCGGTGGCGGCCCTGAGCTCCGGGTCGACATCATCATTGTTATTCAGTCCGAGGCGGTCGTTCAGTCGTTGCAGACCCAGTTCCAGGGGACTTTCCGTGGGGGGCGGTGCCGTGGGTCTGAACCTCTCCCGCAATTTGCCGAGGAGGTTGTGGATACCGTCTTTGAGCCCCATGCTCTTCTACCCTTATCTAGCGCTGGCTGTCATGGATTTCATGGAAGCCCATGTTCTGTGACCAGTTTCTCATAGTGGCCACCCTACTCAATAATTTTCATCGCATCCCTCAGGGAAAACGTGACGGGGGCTGATTTCCTTTAATGAATCAGCAGGTCAGGGGGGGGATGTTGTTCAAGGGGAGGGGGTGAGATTGAGGGGTGCTGGGGGTCGCCCTATGGTGGGTTTGCACCCACTACCTTGGGGGGTTGGGGTGGGGGAACTGCCACGTGCCCATGGCTGTGTCGGGCTTCACCGCTTCCCTTCCGGACGTCCCAGGGGGGATCGTCTTCGGCATCCCCGGGGAAGCGATGTGGAACTGCTGGTTAAGCAATCCCCCCTAGTCGGGTAGGGTTGAAAAAGATATATAGAAAGGTGCCGCCACACATATGAGCAGCAATTATGCGGAGAAGACGTTCACTGATCCTTCGCGGATCCGTAACTTCTGCATCATCGCCCACATTGACCACGGCAAGTCCACTCTTGCGGACCGTATCCTCGGTCTATCCAATGTTGTGGCTGCCCGCGACATGCGCGAACAGTACCTGGACAACATGGACATTGAGCGCGAGCGTGGCATCACCATCAAGGCGCAGAACGTCCGGCTGCCCTGGGTGCCGCGGAGTGGTCCTCACATCGGGGAGGAGATCGTCATGCAGATGATCGACACCCCCGGCCACGTCGACTTCACCTATGAGGTTTCCCGCGCTCTCGAGGCCTGTGAGGGTGCGGTCCTGCTTGTCGACGCCGCGCAGGGCATCGAGGCGCAGACTCTGGCCAACCTCTACCTGGCCATGGAAAATGATCTGACGATCATCCCGGTGCTGAACAAGATCGACCTGCCGGCCGCTGATCCGGACAAGTTCTCCCTGGAGATCGCCAATATCGTCGGCTGTGAGCCGGAGGATGTGCTGCGTGTCTCCGGCAAGACCGGCGAAGGTGTGCCGGCTCTGCTGGATAAGATCGTTGAGCTGATCCCGGCACCGACCTCCGAGTACGGCAAGGAAGCCCCTGCCAGGGCGATGATCTTCGACTCGGTCTATGACACCTACCGTGGCGTGGTCACCTATATCCGGATGATCGACGGCACCCTGAAGCCGCGTCAGAAGATCAGGATGATGGCCTCTGACTCGGTCCATGAGGCTCTCGAGGTGGGCATTGTCAGCCCCACCCCGAAGAAGTGTGAGGGCCTGGGTCCCGGCGAGGTGGGTTACATCATCACCGGTGTGAAGGATGTCCGGCAGTCCAAGGTCGGCGACACCATCACCTGGGCCGCCGGCGGTGCCGAGGAACCCCTGCAGGGTTATGCGGAGCCGACCCCGATGGTCTACTCCGGTCTCTTCCCGATTTCCCAGGCCGATTTCCCGGACCTGCGTGACGCCCTAGAGAAGCTGCAGCTCAATGATGCTTCCCTGACCTATGAGCCGGAGACCTCCGTTGCCCTGGGCTTCGGTTTCCGCTGTGGTTTCCTGGGTCTGCTGCACATGGAGATCACCCGTGACCGCCTGGAGCGCGAGTTTGACCTGGATCTGATCTCCACCGCACCTTCAGTGAACTATCACGTAGTCACTGAATCCGGTGAGCATGTCCGCGTCCACAACCCCTCGGACTGGCCGGGTGGCAAGATCCCGCAGGTCTTCGAGCCGATGGTGAAGACCACCATCATCGTTCCCGCGGAGTTCGTGGGCACCACCATGGAGCTGTGCCAGACCAAGCGCGGCGAGCTGGGGGGCATGGACTATCTTTCCGAGGATCGTGTGGAGCTGCGCTACACCATGCCCCTGGGTGAGATCATCTTCGACTTTTTCGACATGTTGAAGTCGCGGACCAAGGGCTATGCCTCCTTCAACTATGAGGAGTCCGGCGAGCAGGAGGCTGACCTGGTCAAGGTCGACATTCTGCTGCAGGGCGAACCGGTGGATGCCTTCAGTGCGATCGTCCACAAAAACAATGCGCAGTGGTACGGCAATAAGATGACCGTGAAGCTGAAGGAACTGATTCCCCGTCAGCAGTTCGAGGTGCCGATCCAGGCGGCCATCGGCTCCAAGATCATCGCCCGTGAGAATATCCGCGCCCTGCGCAAGGACGTTCTCTCCAAGTGCTACGGCGGCGACATCTCCCGTAAGCGCAAGCTGCTGGAGAAGCAGAAGGCCGGTAAGAAGCGCATGAAGAACATCGGCTCGGTGGAGGTCCCGCAGGAGGCCTTCGTCGCAGCCCTGTCGACCGACGCGGAGTAACGCAGGGATCCTGAAGGACATCGCTTAAAGAGCGGGTCTGATCAGTCGCCGAGGGGCGCTGAACCATCACTGGTTCAGCGCCCCTCGGCGTTTTCATGTTCGCGCCCCCTGGGGTAGATCGGATCCTGTTGGTGCAGGTCACCTTCCCTGGTTACCCCCAGGTGAGGTCACAGACTTGGTTGGTGGGCCATATGGGGTGTGAAATTGAGGCTGCCCTAAAAAAGGGCAGGCTAACTTAACTATTTGTTATTGTTCCGGTGGCAACGCATACGGACATTTCCTGTGCTGCACTTCCCACCCATCAGAAAGGCACCACACCATGCCCCAAGAAGTCCGCTACTTCCCGGAGGAATTTGCCGCCCACTATCGCGCCGTGGGTTATTGGAATGAGGAGACCTTCGCCGACTTCCTCCCCCGGGCGGCGACCCGCTTCGCCCGGAATGAGGCGGTGATCGGCAAGGACTACCGGGGCCGGCACCACCGCCTGAACTACCGCGAGTTCGATGAACACGTCGCCCGCTTCGCCGGTGGCCTCCGGGCGGCTGACATCGGCCCAGGCGATGTGGTGGTGCTCCAGCTGCCCAACACCGTGGACTACCTGGTGGCGGTCTTCGCGATCTTCCGGATCGGGGCGATCCCCCTGTTCACCCTCCCGGCTCACCGCCGCGCCGATATCCAGCACTTCCTGAAGGAATCCGAAGCCAAGGGTTATATCGTGGCTGGCCGTCACGCCGGTTTCGACTACCGCGAGATGGCTGATGAGCTGGAGACGAATGCCCATATCTGGGTCGCCGATGAAGACCCCGGCAAACACCGCAGCATCGCCGAACTTCATGAGTCCACCCACCTGGCGGAACCCGTCGAGGTGGCCCCGGAATCCCTCGCCTTCCTGCAACTTTCCGGTGGCACCACCGGCACCCCGAAGCTGATCCCACGGACCCACGCCGATTACCTCTACTCGGTGCGCGAATCCGCCCGGATCTGCGAACTGGATGAACACACCCGCATGCTGGTGGTGCTGCCGGTCTCCCACAACTTCACGATGAGCTCCCCGGGTGTGCTCGGCGTGCTCTGGGCGGGTGGCACCTGCGTGATGTGCCCGGACCCCACCCCCTCCACCGGGATGCGGTTGATCGAGGAGGAGAAGATCACCCTGACCTCCCTGGTCCCACCCCTGGCGATGAGCTGGCTGGCGGCCCGCCCCCGCATCGAAGCCGATATCTCCAGCCTGGAGGTACTGCAGGTCGGGGGCGCAAAATTCGTGGCCGAGGCCGCCCGGCGGGTCACCCCGGAACTGGGTTGCCGCCTGCAACAGGTCTTCGGTATGGCGGAGGGACTGGTCAACTACACCCGGCCCGAGGATTCCGAGGAGATCGTGACGGGCACTCAGGGGCGCCCCATCTCCCCGGATGATGAGATCCGCGTCCTCACCCCGGAGGGTAAAGCGGTGGAACCGGGGGAGCGGGGCGTGCTCTACACCCGCGGGCCCTACACCATCCGAGGTTATTTCAAGGGGATCGCCGCCGAGAGCTTCACCGAGGACGGTTTCTACTGCACCGGTGATGTGGTGCGCCAGCTCCCCAGCGGACACCTGGTGGTGGAGGGCCGAGTCAAGGACCAGATCAACCGGGCGGGGGAGAAGATCTCCGCCGAGGAACTCGAGAATGACCTGGTGGCCCACCCCCTGATCCTGGATGCCGCCGTGGTCGGCATCCCCGATGATTACCTGGGTGAGCAGACCTGCGCCTACCTGCTTGTCAACACCCCCGCCACCGCCCCGGGCGGTGATGAGATCCGGGATTTCCTCCGCTCCCGTGGGGTTGCGGAGTTCAAACTCCCGGACCGCATCGATTTCGCCGAGTCCTTCCCCGCCACCGCGGTGGGAAAGGTCAGCCGTAAAGCCCTGCGACTGCAGCTGAGCCAATGGCTCAGCCGCGTCTGAACCCCCACCCCAGAACATTCAGCAAGCACAAGGAAGCGCACCCATGATTGAACAAGCACGCATCATCGGCGATATCGCCACCATCACCGACACCAACCCGGAAAGCCTCTCCGCGGACACCGTTCTGGCCGACCACGGCCTGGATTCCCTGCGTCTGATGACCCTGGTCGAGGACTGGCGGGCAGCGGGCGTGGAGATCGATTACTACGAGATGTTCTCCCTGCGCACCCTCGGGGAATGGCTGGAACACCTCAACGTAGAGCAGGGCTGAGAATGTCCCCGACCCTGACTGCGGACGCCACCCTGACCCCGGGACAGACAGCGGTGCTCTATGGCCACCTGGCGGAACCGGAATCCAGCCAGTACCAGTGTGCGGAGCTGCTCAACTTCACCGGTGAAGTGGACCTCGACCACCTGGCCGCCACCATCACCACCTGCTTCAACCAGCTTGCAGCCTTCCAATCCGAGTACATCCTCGATGAGGACGGACAACCCCGGAAGGTGCCCCATCCCCACCACTTCGAGGTGGAGGTCCTGGACCTTCCCGTGGACACTGACCCGGTCACCTGGGCGGAATCCGCCATCGAGCTCACCGGCCCCCTCAAGGGCAGGACCCTGGCCGGCAACCACCTGATCCGGCAGGCGGGGAAGATCCTCTGGCTGACCCGGATCCACCATGTGATCGGGGACGGTTTCGCCATTCATGCCCTGATCCGCTGGATCGCCGAATCCTACACCCGGGGCGAAGTGAGCGATCCTCCCTTCGCAGAACATCACACCGCCCTCACCCTCGCCGCAGAATACGAGGCTTCCGAGGGTTTCACCGCCGACCGCCAATTCTGGGCAACCCAACCCCTAAGCACCAATCCACCTGCCCTGCGCCCCGCCACCGGAAAGGAAAATGCCCGCGCCCATGGCCTGGCCTCCGTCTCCCCGGAGGTACGCCGTGGACTGCGGGCACTCGCCCGGGAACTCACTCTTTCCGAAGCTGACCTGCTCACCGCCCTGACCGCCGTCTACGGTGCCCGACTCAGCGGCAGTGAAGACTACACCCTCGGCTTTCCGATGCTCAACCGTCCCATGGGGGCCAGGGTGGCACTGACACCGCAGGCCAATGTGCTGCCCCTGAGGCTGGAATGCCCCCGCGGACGCACCCTGGCACAGCAGGCCCGGGACACCGCCGCAGCCATGGCCAAGGTCAAAGCCCACGGCGCCTACCGCAGTGAATGGCTCCGCCGGGACCTGCGGATCGCCGATCCGGACACCCGGCTCTGGGGAGCGGACGTGAATATCCGGCCCTTCTCCGTGATCTTCCCCTTCGCCCAGGCCCAAGCCACCCTGCAGTCCATTGCGGTCGGCCCGGTCGGTGATGTGGAGATCATCTACCAGATGCTGGCAGACGGGGGACTGATGGTGCAGCTGCTGGCCACCTCCGGCTACCCGGCGGAAGAACTTTCCGCCCACGCCACCCGCCTGGCAGATCTCCTCGCCCGGGTCGTGGCCCAGGGTGCTGAACTCAACCTCGACGAGCTTCCCATGGTCACGGAAACCGAACAGGAAACCCTGATTGAGGGTTTCAATGACACCACCCGGGAATTAGAAACCGAGGTCCTGGCAGGCCTGATCGACAGCGCCCGGCAGCACCTCGATCCCCAGGCCACCGCACTTTACTTCGGGGAACAACAGCTCAACCGGGCCGACTACGACCACCAGGTGGATGGCCTGGCGGCGCAGTTGATCACCCAGCTGCAACTACACCCCGGCCAGGTGATCGCCGTGCACCTCCACCGCAGCCCCGCCCTCCTGATCGCAGTTGCGGCGGTGGTGCGCGCCGGGGCGGCCTTCGTCCCCATTTCCCCGGATCTGCCTGAGGAGCGTCGCCGCGTGATGCTGGAGCAGTCCGGGGCGGTGGGGGTGATCCATGGTGGGGATCCCTTCCCCGGCCAGCTCCCCGGAATTGAACTGCCCGAGGATCGCGTCCATGTCACCACCGCATCCGCCCCCGCGGACTTTGCGCCGGTCCGGCCCGGTCCGGATGAGCTGGCTTATGTGCTCTTCACCTCCGGCTCCACCGGAACCCCGAAGGCGGTGGCGGTGGGGCAACGTGCCATCGTCAATCGCCTGGCGTGGATGACCCGCCGGCTGGGGATCAACGCCTCAACCACCCTGATCCAGAAGACACCGATCTCCTTCGATGTCTCGGTCTGGGAACTGCTGTTGCCGCTGACCCATGCCTGCCCCATCACGGTGGCCACCCCGGATTCCCACCTGGATCCCCGGGTTCTGGCCGCGCAGATGATCGAGACCGGGGTGGAGGTCGCCCACTTCGTGCCCTCCGCACTCTCCGCCTTCGTGGCGGTGGTTGAGGCTGAGGGGATCGCGCTGCCCGCCCTGCGTCAGGTCATCGCCTCCGGGGAAGCCCTGGACCCGGTGCTGGCCAGCCGCACCCTCCGGGTACTGGGGGTGGAGCTGGATAATCTCTATGGTCCGGCGGAAGCCGCCATTGATGTCACCGCCCATGCCTGCCAGCTGGATGAGGGGCTCACCCCGATCGGCGGGCCGGTGGACAACACCCGCCTCTACGTCCTCGATGATGCCGACCACCCCCAGCCGATCGGCTACCCGGGCCGTCTGATGATCGCCGGAATCCAGGTGGGCCTGGGTTACCTGGGGCAACCGGAGCTCAGCTCCGAGAAATTTCGGGCGGATCCCTATGTGGCTGGTGGCCGCCTCTATGATTCCGGTGACCTGGTCTCCTGGACCCCGGTGGGCACCCTGCTCTTCCACGGTCGTCGTGACGGTCAGGTGAAGCTGCGCGGCCAACGCCTCGACCTTGGTGAGGTCAGCGCGGCAGCCGCCGGAACCCGGGGTGTCAGCGGTGCGGTCACCCTGCTGAAGCAGCTGGCCGGTTCTGCTGCCCTGATCACCTATGTCACCGGCGAAGTCACCCCGGCGGCGGTGCGGGAGGAATGTGCCCGGCTGCTGCCTGCCTACATGGTTCCCGCGGCCGTCGTGAAGCTGGTGGAATTCCCGCTGACCCGCAACGGCAAGCTCGACACCTCCCAGCTGCCGGAAGCGGAAATCAGGGCAGAGTTCGGCGAAGCGAGCAATGAAAAAGAAGCACAGGTGTGCCAGATCTTCTCGGAGGTTTTGGGTGGGGTGGCGGTGGGGCCGGAGACCCGCTTTTTCGAGGCCGGCGGCACCTCGCTCACTGCGGTCAGCCTGGCCGTGGCACTGAGTGAACAGCTCGGGGTGACAGTTGGCATCGCCGATGTCTTCGCCGCTCACAGCCCCCGGGAACTGCTCGCGGCCCTGGGGCAGGAAGAACAGCTGGGTCTGGCACGGCTGCTCAGCCTGCGCGCCCACACCTCCGGGGTGCCGGTGATCTGCCTACACCCCGCAGGTGGGCTCGGTTGGTCCTACACCGGGCTGCTGCCCTTCCTCGACCAGGTGCGGGGGGTGATCGCGGTGCAGTCTCCGGGCCTGGATGGTGGGCCCCAGGCCAGTTCTCTGGCACAGGAGGCTGCCGAGGTTGCGGAGGCCCTGTGCGAGCTGGGTCATCCGCAGATTGACCTGGTCGGTTGGTCCGTGGGAGGGGTACTCGCCCAGGAACTCTCCTGTGTGCTGGCGGAACTTCCCGGGGCCCCGCAGGTGCGGAAACTCTGCCTGCTGGATGCCTACCCGGCGGAACTCTGGCGCAGCCTCCCCGCACCCACCGAGTGGGAACTGCTGGAGGGGGTTCTCACCATGGCCGGCACGGATGCCCACCCGGGGGAGGAGCTGGACCTGGAGAGGGTGATCGCCCGGATCTCCGCGGCGGGATCCGCCTTCGCCCAACTGGGGGACCAGACCCTGCGCCGGGTGATCAGGCTGATCGGCCACAATGCGGCTCTGATGAAGTCTCACCGCACCCGCCGCAGCGACCTGAAGGTGGAGATGTTCAAGGCCGAACGCAACCCCCAGCACATGGACGAGCAGGCCTGGGAACCCTTCCTGGGTGAGTTAAGGGTCCATCGTCTGGATGTCACCCATCCGCAGCTGGTGGCACCGGCGCAGTTGCGTTACCTCGGGGAGGTCCTGGTATGAGCACAGCTGTACTAGTTGAGCTTTCTGCGGGGGAGAACCCCCTGATCTGCTTCCCACCAGCCGGTGCCGGAGCCAGCTACTTCCGCTTCCTTGCTCAGGATCGGGCGGTGAGCGCGGTGCAGTACCCGGGCCGGGAAAGCCGCTTCCGGGAACCCTTCGCCACCTCCCGACCGGAACTGCTCAAGGAGATCACCGCGCACCTGGCGCTGCTCCCCAACCTGGGGCAGGCCACCTTCCTGGGGCACAGCCTCGGTGCCACCCTGGCCTTTGAAAGTGCCCTGGGACTGCAGCGACTGGATCTGAGTCCCGCCCGGGTGGTGCTTTCGGCCCGCAATAACACCCCGCCGGGAACCTCCCCCAAAGCCCCGGACGGTGATGCCACCACCGACGAAGAACTCAAGGAATGGCTGTTGGGGCTGGGTGGCACCCGACCGGAGGTGCTGGCCCATCCGGAGCTGGCCGAGCTGATCCTCAAGGTTGCCCGCGCCGACCTCCGCCTCGGTGCCCAGGGCGGGGCCACCGGGCTTATCGACGCCCCGATCCTCACCCTCTGCGGTGACCATGATCCGGCCGCCACCACCGCCGACATGGCGGGCTGGGCGGAGCGCACCACCGCAGCTTTCCACCAGGTCACCCTCAACGGTGACCATGACGCATTGCGCCACAACCCCCAACTATTCATTGAGCTCCTGGAGGAGAAATCTTGAGCACCGACAACCCCGCCCTGTGGCGCACCGTGCTGATCTGCGGTGCCGCAGTGGCCTTTGACGGTTATGACCTGGTCGCCTATGGCACCACCCTCAGTGAACTGCGCGCGGAATGGGGGATCAGTGCCACCCAGGCGGGACTGCTGGGTTCCGCACCCCTGATCGGCATGCTGCTCGGTTCCATCAGTGCCGGGGCATTGACCAGCCGCTGGTCCCGGAACACCGTGCTGGCGGCCTGTGTCACCTGGTTCTCCATCTTCATGGCGGCCTGCGCCCTGGCACCCGGTCCGGGCTGGTTCCTGGCGCTGCGTTTCCTCTCCGGCCTGGGACTGGGTGCCACGCTGCCGATCGCCGCGGCAATCACCCAGCAGGCCGCTCCAGCGGGACGCCGCAACCTGGTCTACGTGATCATGCAGTCCGGTTTCCCACTGGGTGGTGTCGCTGCCGCTCTCGCCGGCATGGTGCTCATCCCCAACTTCAGCTGGCATGCCGTCTACCTGATGGGTGCCCTGCCCCTGATCACCATCCTGCCGGCGATCCTGTTCTGGCTGCCGCGGGAAAAGAGCACCCCAACCGAGCTGGGTGGCGCGATGCAGGCACTGGCACCGCTCTTCGCCCCGGGTTGGCGGGTGGTCACCCTGCTGTTCTGGGCGCTGGCCTTCTGCGCCATGCTCTTCGTCTATGGCGCGAATACCTGGCTGCCGGCGCTGATGCGGGAAAATGGTCACGGGGTGACCTCCTCCCTGGTGTTCCTGCTGACCTTCAACCTGGGTGCCATTGTCGGTGGGGTCCTGGCAGGTTGGCTGGCGGACCGTTTCGGCTCCCGGCCGGTGGTGGCCGCCTCCTTCCTCCTCGGGGCGGTGGCGGTCGGCGCCTTTGCTTTCCTCCGCGGCGAATCCACGCTGTTGCTCTGCGCTGCGCTGGCCGGTTATGGGGCGGTGGGTACCCAGACCCTGATCAACAGCTGGGCCACCGCCGCCTACCCGGAAGCCGCCCGGGTGGCAGGCGTCGGTTGGGCCCTGGGGGCGGGCCGCCTCGGCGGCATCCTCGGCCCCACCCTGACCGGCATGGTCATCGCTCTCGGATTCACACAGACCGGCCCCTTCCTGCTGTTCTGCGTGGTGGCGGTGGTGGGCGCCGTGCTGGCCAGTGGCCTGCGCCCACCGAAGCAACCCGCCGCGGTGGGCAGTTCACCGGTGGTGGGGATCCCGGTTCCAGCTGCCCACTGAGGTGTGCTTCGCGGCGCGGAGCTGCGGCACTGAAAGTCGCCTGGGAAGTTATTTATGGGGGGATATGAGGGTGCTGATAGCCCCGTGCGTTCGCCCTCAGGTGCCCTGGCTGGCAAAATGGGATCTGTTTCCGATTATGTCCGCCTGTTGCGGGGCAGATCAGCTTCTGGTGGTGATTGCGGGAAGTAGATCTGGCTTGGTGGCGGCACCGTACTAACAGCCACTCCCCGGGAGAATCTGCCATGCCGCGTCCCAAATTTCTGAGTTTAACTGCCCTGGGTGTGATTGCCGGGTTGAGTCTTCCGCTCGCCCCCACCGCCACGGCAGTCACCGACCCCACCCTGTCCTTCAACAGCCTGGGGTTGGGGGAGATCGCGGACTTTCCGGGCAGGATCGCCACCGTGGAGCTGGTGATTCCGGTCCCCGAGGGAACCAGTCCGGTAGTGCTCAACGGCCAATTCCAGATCCCGGCCGAGTATTCCGGTGGACGTATTGAGGTCTACGCCGAAGGAGAACTACTGGGGATCCAGGAACTTGACCTGGATCGTGCGGATGAGGATGATCCCGGTTCCGTGACTGTGGAACTGCCGATCGCCGGGGTTCCCGTGGATCAGGGAGTGGCGAGCATCCAGGTGCGCAGCTTCCTGGATCCGCTCATCGAAGACTGGTGCACCTGGGATGATGGCCTCTTCCAGCCGCAGTTGCGGGATGCCACGGTGGAATTTTTCGGCCAGACCCGTCACCCGGAGTCGGTGGCGGATTTCCTGCCCCAGGTGATGGAGAAACTGAGCATCTACCTGCCCGCGGAACCTGATGAGGCGGAAGCTGCCGCGGCTTTCGAGGTGACCACCGCAATGAGCCAGCGCTACCGCTCCCAGGCCCCTGAAATTGAGGTGCTTGCCCTGCCCGCGGGTAGCGCACAGCCGTCGGCGCTGGCCGGGGACTTTGAGCGGCAGATCGTGATCATCGCTGAGGACAAACCCGAGGTTTCGGTGGGGCAGTCCGGTGCGGAAGGTGTCCATCTGCGTTTAGCGGGTGAGGACCTGGCGCTGCTGGATCAGGCCCGTCTGCTCAGCACAGAGCTGCTTGAGCTGGCGGATGAGGAGAACGCCACGGTGGAGAATCTGGTGGAGGCGCCGGATCTGGCCCCGGCCGCCACCACCGTGCAGGAACTGGGTAATTATCGCCTGGCTGGTGAGGGTCTGGCACGCACCCAGGTGAGCATCGGGCTGGACCGTTCCCGGCTGGGTTCCTTCCCCGGGGACCTGGAGCTGAAGCTGCAGGGTAGTTACACCCCGCTGCCGGAGGCCAATGCGGGGCAGGTGCTCTACCGCGTGGGAGAAACGATCCTGGACCAGCACCCGATGGATGACAGCGGAATCATCGACCGAGACATCCTCATTCCCCGTGATCTGCTGGGGCGTTTCAGCCAGCTGGATGTGGAGGTGTTGAGCACGGGTACCGTCGACTGTGGCCACACCCAGCCGATTAGGTTGCGGATCGACGGCACCAGTGAGATCTCCACGGACCTGGTGGACATCCCGAAGTCGGTGGGTTTCCTGGCACTGCCCCAGGCCCTGCTGCCCCGGGTGGATGTGGCACTGGCGGACATCACCCTGGCTGAGGTGCAGCGCACCGTGCGGATCCTCAACGGGATCCAGTCGCTTTCCGGCTCCCGGCTCCGCCCCGAGCTGGTGTCCTGGGAAGAAGCCCTCGCAGGGCAGCGCCCAGCTCTGCTCATCGACACCACGGGGCAGCGCTTCACTGAGCTTGATCTGCCGGTACGAAAAGAGGGGGAGGTTCTCAAGGTGGCCGGTGGGGAAGGAGAGCTACGGCTGGCAGAGAAGGACTTCGCCTCGCTGCAGACCAGTTGGGATGCAGAGGGCTCCCGGATGATCATCGCCGCCGGTTCCACTGCCGCCCCGGAACTGCTGGATCAGACCCTGAACTGGCTTGAGGCACAACCTCGACGATGGTCCCAGCTGCAGGGACAGGCCCTGGTCACCTTCGCTGGAAGCGAACCGGTGGATGTGCTCGGTGCGGCTCAGTCGGATCCCGGCCAGGACCGCTCCGCTCACCGCTGGGGGTGGATCCTCGGCGGGATTTTCCTCCTCCTGATTCTGGTGGGGGCGGTGGTCTTGATGCTGCGTTCCCGGGCCCAGGGCCCAGTCCCGCAGGCAGATCCCCAGGAGTCGGAGCAGAGGGGTCGCTGAGATGAGCACCCTGACGGCAACGCCTGAGAAAAGTGCGCCGACCCCCGCACCCAGCATGCGGGGTTATTGGCTGCGCTGGGCGGTACTGGGCATCCTGGCGTTGATCGCCTTCCATAACCCTTTTCTGCGTTCTGCGGAGTATATCCGGGACGGTACGGCGGTTTACAGCCTCACCTCCCTGATCATTGTGGTGGTTCTGCTCTTCACCATCGATCGCCGCCGAACCCGGGAACTACCGATCCATGATCGTGAGGTCGACTACATCGTCGGCATCATCTCCCTGGTCGTCGCTGTGACCATGATGTGGCAGCTGGTGCCCCGCTTCGCGGACTGGTTCTCACTGCTCAGGTTGGATCTTCTGGCCACCTACATCTGGTTCTTCGGGGCCTCAGCCCTGCTCTTCGGAACTCGTTCCACGCTGCGTTTTGGCCCGGCCTGGCTGGTGCTGATTTTTCTCAACGCCCCGCTCTACCAGCTGCTCTGGTTGCTCCTCGGCGGGGACTGGTTCGGGGCGGCCTTCACCACCGTCTGCTTCCTCGCCATCTCCATCAGCACCTGCATCGGTGGCACCTGGCGACGGAAACTCCTGGCGGGGGTGTTGATCCTGGGCTATGGACTCATCCTCTGTGTCACGATCGAGCGGATCTGGCCGGAACAACCGCTGTCCACCACCCAACTGCCGGGTGTGCTGGCGGTACTCCTGGGGGCCGGCTCACGTGTTCTCATGAACCGGGGGGAGAGAACCCGCCGGACGCTGTTGCGGCGCCGCGAACCCACGGTCAAGCAGGTGAGGTGGGCAATGGTGCTGCTAAGCTGCTCCGCCCTGATCATGGGTACGGTACAGCTGCCGGAGAGGGTCGCTGAGGTGGCAGTGGCGGGACCATCGACCTCATCCGGATCGGGTGTCGCAGTGCCTGCCAACTGGGAGGAAATCGGCAGGGAAGAGTATTTCTGGGCGGAGAATTTCTTCGGTCCGGGTGCCACCCTGACCCGGCAGGAGTTAAGGGCCGAGAACTACGTCCCCAAATGGGATCCCGATGGTCGGCATCGTGAGGTGGTGGTGGACACCCTGCGTGGGGACAACACCTACCGTCGTCGTCTCTTCGGCGATGAGACGCTCTACTCCACCATCAACGGCCGGGTGTCTGAAACCCAGCAGGTCTATCTGGGGTATGGGGTCCACGGAAATCTCTACACCGTACTGGATGAGGACAAGTTCCTCACCTCCACCCGCCTGAACTTCATCTGGACCCGCGAGGACGGGGTGGCCAAGTATGTGTCCGTGATCGCGGTGGATGACCACCGTGAGAAAGCCCCTTTCCCGGAGGTGAACAGATCCCTGACCGAGTTGTTGGGAAGACTGCTCACCATCTTCTTCCGCGGCAATGCAGTGACGCAGGATGAGACCCCCCGAATCAAGGACCAGGACCTGGTGACCGTACTGTCCCGTGGACTGGTGGAACAGGCATGGAAGGACCATGATGCCGCTACCGGTTGATGCCCCAGAGGCTGCCAAGCGTGAGGCCCTGATCGACGCCATCGACGGTCTGCGCCTGAAGGACCCGGAGGTTTCCGCCGCGATTGCCTTCACCCGCTCCCAGAAGTTCTTCTTCCTGGGTCTGATCGCAGTGATGACCCTGGGCATGGTCCTGCTGCAACGGTGGACCCTGATGCTGGTGGCCGGTATCGCCACCGCCGCCTACCTGATCACGCTGATCGACCGTTTCCTGATGTTCTGGCGGGGCATCGAAAAGAACGCCATTCTCCGGATCAGTGATGAACAGGCCCTGGCCATCCCTGATGATGAGCTGCCGCGCTACACGGTGCTGGTGCCCGCCTATGGTGAGCCTGAGGTGATCGGTCAGCTGCTGGACTCCATGCGCGCCTTTGACTATCCGGCGGATAAACTCCAGGTTCTGCTCCTGCTGGAGGAGGATGACGCGCCCACCATCGAGGCGGCCGAGGCCGCGCATGTCAATGAGGTGGCCACCATCCTCAAGGTCCCGGCCGCCGAGCCCCGCACCAAGCCGAAGGCCTGCAACTATGGTCTGCACTTCGCCACCGGGGAGATCACCACCATCTTCGACGCAGAGGATATCCCGGACCCCCTCCAGTTGCGTCGGGTGGTGGCCGCCTTCTGCAGCCTGGACAGCTCAGTGGCCTGCATCCAGGCGCGCTTGTCCTACCGCAATGCCCGCCAGAACCTGCTCACCGCCTGGTTCACCGTGGAGTATGACGTCTGGTTCAACTACCTGCTGCCGGGCATCATGCGGATGGACGCCCCGGTTCCCCTGGGCGGTACCTCCAACCACCTGCGCACCAGTGTGCTGCAGGGGCTGGGGGCCTGGGATCCCTATAACGTGACCGAGGATGCTGACCTGGGGGTTCGGATCAAGGCTTTCGGCTATTCCACCGCCGTCCTGGATTCAGTGACCTGGGAGGAGGCCAACAGTGACACCATCAACTGGTTGCGCCAACGTTCCCGCTGGTACAAGGGATATTTGCAGACCTGGCTGGTGTACATGCGCCGCCCCGGCTGGTTGATCCGGGAGATTGGTCCGCTTCCAGCGCTTCGCTTCACCCTGCTGATGGCGGGCACCCCGATCATCGCCGTGGTCAACATGATCTTCTGGTACCTCTCCCTGACCTGGTTGCTTGGCCAGCCAGACACCATCGCCGCGATGTTTCCCGCTCTCGTCTACTATCCGGCTCTGCTCTGTCTGATCATCGGCAACGCCGGCACCATGTATATGAATCTGGTCGGGGTGCGCGAAGGCAGAGACCCGCTCATGGTGGTGGCGGTGCTGACCTTCCCCCTCTATTGGGTGCTGATGTCCATCGCCGCGATCAAGGGAGCCTGGCAGCTGATCTTCCGCCCCTCCTACTGGGAGAAGACCGCCCATGGTCTGGATGCCTGATGAGTCTGCTCCACGATCCCCACAACCAGCGCAACCTCCCGGAATACAGTTTCCGTCACCATGATCCTCGCCAGGGGTTGAGCCTCCGTTGGAATCGGCTGAGTCGGTGGATCCTGCTGGCATCATTCCTGCTTTATCTGGGCGTGGGGGTATGGCTGGCCCGGGGGGAGGGGTTCATGATGGGAGACTCTCTCAGCCGGGTGCAGTCCGCCCAGGCGGTGCTCTACAGCCGTTATCCGCATCTGGCTGCCATGGGCTTCGTGTTCACCCCCTTGAGCACCCTGGCTGAACTGCCTTTCGTGGCCCTGAGCCCCCTGCTCCCGGGGATGACGAAGTGGGGTCTGGCGGCGGTGATCGTCTCCGCTGGTTTCATGGCGGCTGCCGTGCAACAGCTGTGGAAGATCACCGGGGATCGGGGCCTGTCCCTCCCCGTGGCAGCACTGATGATTTTGGTCTTCGCCCTGCACCCCATGGTTGTTCTCTACGGTGCCAGCGGCATGAGTGAAGCACCTTTCTGCTTCGCGATGCTGCTGAGCACCCGGAGGCTGATCCGCTGGCTCAGCACCGATGATGTCCATGATCTGGTCGGTGGTGGGGTGGGCCTGGCGTTGGCCTTCCTCGCCCGTTATGACGCCCTGGTGGTGGCCGCCGTAGCCACCTTGATGGTCGGATTGTTGAGTTGGCGCCGCAGTCGACCCGGTCGGGCTGATTTCCACCCCGGTTATGCGGTGGTGGACATGATTGTATTCGCCGCCCCACTGGCACTTGCCTTCCTGGTCTGGGTGGCCTCCAGCTGGTTGGCCACCGGTGACCTGTTGGCCCAGTTCACCTCCGCCTACGGCAACACCGCCATCATCGATCAATCCGGTGGGGTGGCCAGCGGTGTGACTGCGCTGGGGGACTCCCTGATGCGGACCTGGCTGCAGGCGCCCCTGCTCATCCTGCTTCTGCCCGTGGTCGGATGGCTGAGCTGGCGACGTCGCGATCCGGAGCCCCTGATCGCCCCGGTCCTCTTCGGAACTGTTCTGGCTTTCCAAATGCTCACCGCCATGATGGGTGGAGCATTCGGATTCCTCCGCTTCTTCATGGTCGGCGCGATCTTGGTGGCAGTACTGCTGATTCAGCTGGCTCCACCGCGGGGACACCTCGCTGCCAGAAGAACGGGCAGGGGATTCACCCCGCGGCACAGCTCAACGCCCCTTCCGGCCACCCTGCTCATCCTGCTGTCGGTGCTGGTCTTCGGCGGTCATGCCATCACCTGGCAGGGGATGAGTTCCCTGCGTTGGGCACCACAGGAATATGCCCTGGCAGAACTGTTCCCCGGAGCGGAGAGCTCCCCTTCTGAAGAAGCCGGGAGAAGGGAGATCCTGCGGACCTTTTCCACTGAACGGCGACTGGCGCAGCATCTGGACTCCCTGGATCTTGAGGATGGTGAAGTACTCACCGACACCACCTTCGCTTTCGCAGTGCTGACCGCCTCCGAGAACCCGAAGCAGTTCACCGTGCCCTCCGACTCGGACTTCATCATCCGGCTGGAGGAACCGGCGGTCACCCAGGTGCGGTACATCCTCACCGTCGCTCCAGAAGGCCGGGGTGCCAATGATCCGGTTAACCGCCGCTATCCCTCCATCTATGCGGATGGGGCAGACCTGGCGACCCTGGAACTGGAGATCCCCAACGAGGGTTCGGGGCAGCCGGACTACCGGCTCTACCGGGTGATGGAACCCTAGGTGATGTCAGAGGGCCGCCACGGACCCCCTGTTTAAGCGGCTGCTGGCATCACTTCCAGGTCTCAGCGCAACGCTGTTTTCTTTAGATGCCCCATCTTCGTGGGGCATGATAATCACGACACACCTTGGTTATGAAGGGGTCAGCATGCCTACCTCATCGGCCGTGACTCTGGGAACGTGCCGGAGTAGACCAGGATTCCAGGGGGCGCAGCGGGAACCGGGGGTTTCCCGCGCCTAGAAGAGCTGGCGTATCTTGGCACGCTTCTGGGCACCCTGAACCCCGCCGGTGGCCCACCAGCCGATGAAGAGCAGGATAAACCAGACCGGGGTGACCATGAGTGCAGAACGGGTGTCATTTTCCATGGTCAGCACGACCACCATGAAAGCGAAGAAGCCGAGAACCACCCAGCACATGAAGACACCACCGGGGACCTTGAATTTGGAGGCGGCGTGGCGTTCCGGATGCTTGCGACGAAAACTCAGGTAGGCGACGACAATAAAACTCCACACCACCATGAACAACACCGAGGAAACGGTGGTGATCAGGGTGAAAGCCTCAATCACGCTTGAACCGGCGTAGAGCACCCCCAGGCTGGGAACCAGGCAGAGCACGGAAAATATCAGTCCCCGGGCGGGCACCTGGGTCCGCGAGAGCTTGCCCCAACGGGTGGGAGCCTGGCCTTCGAGAGCGAGGCCGAAGAGCATGCGGGAAGTGGAGAAAATGCCGCTGTTGGCGGAGGACGCGGCAGCGGTGAGCACCACGAAGTTGATGACACCCGCGGCGGCAGGGAGACCCGCCAACGCGAACATCTGCACGAAGGGGCTGGCATCCGCCGGAACCCGATCCCAGGGGGTGACCATCATGATCACGGCCAGTGCGACGACGTAGAAGAGGACCACCCGGATCGGGATGGCATTGATGGCCTTGGGGAGGGTCTTCTCCGGATCGGCGGTCTCGGCGGCGGCGGTACCGGCCAGTTCGACACCCACAAAAGCAAAGATGGCGATCTGGAAACCGGCGAGGAAGCCCGCCAGTCCATTAGGGAAAAAGCCCCCGTGCGCAATGAGATTTGAAAAATCAGCCACCGAACCGTCGGGGGACTGGAAATGTGTCAACACCATGACAACACCGGTGAAGATCAGGGCGATGATGGCAATGATCTTGATGATGGAGAACCAGAACTCGATCTCACCGAAGAGACGGACAGCAACCAGGTTCAGGCCCAGCATCACCAGGATGGTGATCGCGCCGGGTACCCAGAGTGCGATGTCCGGCCACCAGAACTGGGTGTATCCGGTCACCGCGACAATATCGGCCATGCCGGTGACGATCCAGCAGAACCAGTAGGTCCAGCCACAGATGAACCCGGCGGTGGGACCGAGGATGTCGGAGACCGCGTCACGCAGGGATTTGTAGCTCAGGTTCGACAACAGCAGCTCGCCCATTGCCCGCATCACGAAGAAGAGCATGAACCCGATGATGGCGTAGACCAGCAGCACGGAGGGGCCGGCCACCGAGATGGTTTTTCCTGAGCCCATGAAGAGCCCGGTACCCACCGCACCACCGATGGCGATCAGCTGGATATGTCGATTGCTCAGCCCGCGGTGGAGGTCTGTGGAACCCCCTTCAGATTGTGCTGTCTCCTGCCCCGCCAGGGGTGGGGCTGCTGCGAGGTCATGTTCGGGGATTGCCATGTAATTACCTGTCTGACTAACAAGGTGCTCGGGTCATCCAACGAATAAGCAATTTAACCTATCGGTTGTTAGACAGGTTCCTCTGGGGTGGGGGAAGGAAAGCTTGTAGCAGCAAGAATGAGGTCTGAGGTGGTCGTTTTCCTGGATCGCGCCGAGGTGGCGAGGGGCGTCGAGAAGCAGGGGGTGGGGGTCATCCGCCGCGCACCACACCCTCACGGCGGGGATCCGCACCCCCGGTGATCATCCCATCCGAACCGCGGACCAGAACGGAGAGTCCGCTGGACTGCACGCTGGAGAAGACCTGGTGGCCGAGCACTTCCAGCGCCGTGGCGAGCTCGGTGCCGTGCTCGAGGAGGAGGGGATGTTCGATGCCCAGCCGGGTCTGCGGCTGATTCAAGGCCCCGAAGCTGGGTGCGGAGACCGCCTGCTGTGGGTCCATCCCCCAGTCGATGATGTTGATGAGGGTCTTGATCACGAACTGGATGATCAGGGAACCTCCCGGCGAACCCAGGCTCATGAAGAGATCCCCGCGTTCCCCTTCCGCGGTGGTGTGGAACACCAGGGTCGGTGACATGGAAGATCGGGGCCTTTTACCTGGTTCCACCCGGTTGGCCACAGGTGTTCCGGCGTTGTCGCGGGGGATGGTGGAGAAGTCCATGAGTTGGTTGTTGAGGAGGAAACCGCGGGTGAAGTGAAAGGAGCCGAAGGCCGCTTCCACGCTGGTGGTCAGCGCGGCGGCATTGCCGTAGGTGTCGATGACCGAGATGTGGCTGGTGCCGGATTCGGTGACCGGGGCGCTGTTGGCCACGATGTCCAGCCCTGGGACGGCCCGCCCCATGGAGCGTTCCTGGTTGATCAGTCCGGCGCGGTATCTGGTGTATTCCCGGCTGAATAATTCATTCACTCCACCGGGGATGTCCACGAAGGCAGGGTCGCCGAGGTAGGCGTCGCGGTCTGCGTATGCCAGGCGTTGGGCCTCGCTGATCAGGTGAATGGCCATCGGGTGGGGGAGTCCGCCGTTGTCGCCGACCTGGGTCGGGGGATACCTGGCCAGGTCAAAATTCTCGAGGATGCCCAGGGTGTTCAACACTGCCACCCCGCCAGCGGAGGAAGGGGAGATGCCATAGACGAGCAGGTCACGGTAGGTGGCGCTCAGTACCTCTCGGTACAGCGGGGTGTAGTTTTCCAGGTCGGTGTGGCTCATCCGGCCTGGGGTGACACCGGGTGTTTTCCGGTTGACCCGTTCCACGATGTCGGCGGCGATCTCTCCCCGGTAGAAGGCTGCCGGACCGCCCGCGGCGATCAGCCGGAGGGTTTCGGCGTAGGCCGGGTTGCACAGCAGGGTGCCCGCCGGTTTGGCGTGTCCGTCGGGTTGCAGGAAATAGGCGGCCGCGGCGGGGTCGCGGGAAAGATCAGCGGCGAAGCTGGCAACGGATGCCGACATTCGGGGGCTGATCCGGAAACCATTCTCAGCCAGCTCCCGGGCGGGGGTGAGTAATCTCGCCCAAGCGGTGTGGCCGTGGGTGGCATGCAGCTGTCCCAGGGCCGCCACGATGCCGGGCACCCCGATGGAACGCCCCGAACGGCGGGCGTCGGGAAGCGGGGGAGTGGGGTCCTGGGCGGAGATCTGGATCAGATAGTTCTCCTCGGCGGCGCATGGTGCGGTCTCCCGGCCGTCGATGGCGAAGAGCTGATTTTGTGCCGCATCGAAGTAGAGGACATAACCACCGCCGCCGAGTCCGGAGGATTGGGGTTCCGTCAGGCCCAGCACGAATTGCGCAGCGACCAGGGCATCAGCGGCGGTGCCGCCCTCAGCCAGAATCCGGTGGGCAGCTGCGGAAGCCAGTGGGTTTGCGGTGGCGACAGCGAAGTGGGGGTGGCTCACCGCCTTCATTCCGGAGCGGTAGCCGGTGGTGATCTCCGGGGTGACGGAGGTGTCCTCCGGGGGAGTCAGCGCTGCGGGCGAACTTCCGGGGCCCAGGGCCGGGGGCGATGCTGATGGTGGGGTTGTGGGAGGACCTTTGCCCCGGGGTTTTCCCGCGCTGGTCGTTGTGGTGGCGGTGAGCAGCAGAAGCAGGCCGGAAATGAACCCCGACCACGCCATTGCTGTGTGGCAGGTCACCTTCATGGTTGTGACTCTAGTTAACCCGAGGATCTTCGTATAGCGGACAGTGGCTGATCGACCTGCCGCGGGTCCGGGAAAATCATCCTCGCCGACGTTCCCTCCCATGAGTCGAACCGGGGAGGAGGAAGGCCGGGGGGGCTGGGACAGTGCATTCGGAAACTTTCACGGAGATGAGTTTTTCCTGATTCCAGCAGGAATTTTCCTTGAGTTTGTGATCCACGTCTCTCAGGGTGGTGATTAGACGTACACTCGCAGCAACGGGTCAGCAGCTCATCTCAACTCACCCGACCCTGACCCGGCAGGAGAATCTGATGTCTAAAAACGACCGCGCATCCTCCCAACCGAATGGGCAGGCTCCGGGCGTACCGCAGTCCGAGCCGGCCAGCTTCGCTGAGCCGACCTCACCGCGACCCCCGCTGCCCCCGAAGCCTGATCAGCGCACCCCGGCGGATGTCTCACCCACCGGTTGCCCCTTCCAAATCCCGCTGGGTGGAGATGGGCAGCAGGGGGAATTTCAGACCACCGCCCAGGGCACGAGGGTTCCCACCACCGACCGTTCCCTCAAGGCCGGACCCCGTGGCCCGGTTCTGCTGCAGGACCACCATCTCCGCGAGAAGATTACGCACTTCGACCATGAGCGAATCCCGGAGCGGGTGGTTCACGCCCGCGGTGCAGGTGCCCACGGTGTCTTCCGCGCCAATGGGGCCGCGTCCTCGTTGAGCCGGGCACAGGTTTTTGCTGAGGGTGAAGAGACCGAGGTGTTCGTCCGCTTCTCCACCGTGCTGGGTTCCCGTGGCTCGGCCGATACCGTCCGTGACACCCGCGGTTTCGCCACCAAGTTCTACACCGCCGAGGGGGTCTGGGATCTGGTGGGCAATAACATCCCGGTCTTCTTCATCCAGGACGGCATCAAGTTCCCGGATGTCATCCACGCCGGTAAGCCGCACCCTGACCGCGAGATCCCGCAGGCACAGAGCGCGCATGATACTTTCTGGGATTTTGTCACCCTCCACACCGAAGCCACCCACCACACCATCTGGAACATGTCTGACCGTGGCATTCCGCGTTCCTACCGGATGATGGAGGGCTTCGGTGTCAACACCTTCCGTTTCTTCAATGCGGCCGGGGAAAGCAGTCTGGTGAAGTTCCACTGGAAGCCTCGCCTGGGCGTGCACTCCCTGGTCTGGGAGGAAGCCCAGATCGCCGGGGGTGTGGATCCTGACTTCCACCGCCGTGATCTGGCGGATGCCATCGAGGCCGGAGCTTTCCCGGAGTGGGATCTGGGTGTGCAGGTGTTCCCGGACACGGAAGATCAGATGTTCCAGGGAATTGACCTGCTGGATCCCACCAAGATCGTGCCGGAGGAACTGGTTCCGGTGCAGATCATCGGCACCATGACCCTGAACGCCAACCCCACGAACTTCTTCGAGGAGACCGAGCAGGTAGCCTTCCACCCCGGCCACCTGCCACCAGGCATCGATGTCACCGCCGATCCGCTGCTCCAGGGCAGGCTCTTCTCCTACCTGGACACCCAGATCTCCCGGTTGGGCGGGCCGAATTTCTCCCAGCTGCCGATCAACCGGCCGCATGCCCCCGTCAATGACATGTTCCGGGATGGCATGCACCAGGTGGGCAAGCACGCCGGGGTCGCCCCCTACCGGCCCAACTCCCTCGACGGCGGCAATCCCTTCATCGCCACCGAGGAGCAGGGGGCGCGTATCGACGTCCCCGTCCCGATCCTCGAAACCACCATCACCAGGGAGCAGGCGGTCAGTTTCGATGACCATTACTCCCAGGCCCGCCTGTTCTATCTCAGCCTCAGCGAGGTGGAGCAGCGGCATGTTACCAACGCCTACACCTTTGAACTGGGCAAATGTTATGAGCAATCCATCAAGGAACGCGCGGTGGGGGTGCTGGCGCACATCGACCAGGGCTTGGCCAATACTGTCGCCGATGGGCTCGGTCTGCCGCACCCCGAACCGCAGGACACCGCTGAAGTCACCCCCAGCCCGGCACTGAGTCAGGTGGGGCAGAAGTGGCCGGTCCAGGGCCGCCAGCTCGGCATCCTGACCACCGAAAACTCTGATCCGGCAGCCGTTGCTGAATTGGTTGCGGCGGCCTTCGCCGCTGACCTGGTTCCCCTGGTGATCGGGGAGAGCGGTGGCACCCTCGGCGAGAGTGAGGTCCCGATCTCCCGGACCTACACCACCGCCCGTTCCGTGGAATTTGATGCAGTGGTGGTTGCCGACGCCCCCGACCTGCCAGAGGCCAGGGTGCTGCTCGATGAGGTATTCCGGCATAACAAAGCCGCCGCAGTGCTCAGCGCCGCCGCAGCCAAGGCAGCTGAGCTGGGCTTGTCTACCAGTGGGCCGGGCGTGGTGGAGATCGACACTCTGGCTCAGGCGGTGGAGGCATTGGATCCATTGCTGGCCACGCACCGCGTCTGGGAGCGTGAGCTGGGGGCTTAACCGGGTCCTCTGCAGATGACGCAGGGGGGATCTGTCGCAAGCGGAAAGGACATATTAATCGGGATCCCCTGGTTCAGGGGCACCCGCGGTGGTGGTCGACCGCCGGGGGTGCCTTCATGTTCTGGGGGTCCTTTTCAGGTGGCGGGAAGTCTGCCGGTGGTGGCGGGGCAGGCGAGAAGATATGATGATGGTCACAATTAAATCAGGTATAGATTTTATCTCACCTTGACCATCGCCTGCTGGGTCGGGAGTACCTTTTCAGTCTCGTTGACAACGGATAGGGTGAATAAGTTAACTTAGGCTAACCTATATTGCCCCGGCATGTGTGATGGCGCTAACCGCCGCGGCGATCCGGGCATCCGGTCGACGGCTGAGCTTCTTCCGGCCCCGCCGCGAAGTGCAGGCCCACCCCCCCTAGGAGTACCCATGATCTACACCGAGATTGAATACCGCCTCGATGCGGAAGAGGATCCGCAGCGCCGCAAGCGTCTGGAACAGTTCATCATTGAAGTGGTCCGGAGCCTGCCCCTGTTCCCGGTGGAGCAGGCCGTGGAAATTGCGCTTCAGACAGATCAGTCCCTCGACATCTACTCCAGCGCCAACCTCCAGGAGGTCACCCAAAAAGCCGAGCGGATGACGATCCGACCGGCCGGTGAATGGAAGCTGCTGGGATACACCCCGCAGAGTGGAGCCCGGCCGATCCACCTGGAGATCCCCCGGGAAGGACCTGTCCCGGGTCCCGCCAAAACTGAAGCACACTACCTCTTCCAGGACATGCACCTGGAGCCCTCGGCGGCGGTGTTGATGGGTCGGAACGAACAGGCCAACGCCCTGCTCAGCGCCACCCACACCTGGGTGCGCCGCCTGCAGAAGGACTTCGCTACCGAACAGGTCTACCGCCATCTGGATGAGAACCTGGTCTGGCACTGCAGGGCCAAACTGGGCAACCTCTGGAAGGTCGGTGCGGTGGCTGCCTGGTCTGATCAGCTCGGCTCCGCCAGCAGCCGCCAGCGGGTCAACCCCTCCGCGGTGGGCAGGATGCCGATGTCCCCCCAGCTGAACCGTCATGATGCCTGGTACACCTTCGACATCAACAGCTCCCTGGGGCCCGATGACATATTCGCGGAAATCTGCCTCTGCCTCGCCTCGGTGCTGATGGGCTACTCCCCGCAGGTATGGCGCAATCCCTATATCACTCCGCTCCGGGGCCCGCTGCGGCTCCTGGAGTGCGAGGCCGCCAGCTATCTCGCCTGCGGTCGACTGGGTGCCCCGCACCGCAAGGCCAGCACCGAGTTCTCCCGCCTGCACACCGACCCGGTCCTGGAACTACCGGCGGAGCTGGACTGGGGCAGGGTGTTGCGCACCGCCGCAGAGATCGAGGACCTGCTCCGTGGGGACACCACCCCGGTGTGGATGGATGCCGGAGCCACCCCCAGAGGGGAATAGCCACCCCCAACCTGTGGTCCCTGAGGTCACCTGGGCAGGTCCCTAACCCCAGGGAAAGCAGGCCAACGGGGATGGCTGAAGCCAGTGGCGATTCTTTGAGCGGGGAGCGCACCGCATATCCTGATCTTTCGTGATCACACTTGCAATAGTTCTGATTTTGACGGTCCTTCTAGGATCCATCTTCCAGCGCATCACCGGACTGGGACTCGGTCTGGTCGGTGGCCCGGTGCTGGCTTTCGTACTTGGCCCGGTGGCCGGCGTGACCATGATCAATGGCCTGTCCATCATCAACGCCGCCAATAACGCCTGGGCGGTGCGGAAGAAAACCGACTGGGCCAAGTTCCGCGTCCTGGCCGGCGGTCTGATCCTGGGTTCGCTGCCGGCGGTCGGCATCATCTTCCTGGTCGACGGTCCCTGGCTGATGATCGCGATCGGTGTGATGGTGCTGCTGGCGTTGAGCGTGGCATCCTTCAAACCGGAGCGTTTCAACATCAGCCCCGAAGCCAAGCTGCCGATGATCATCGCCGGCACGGCCGGTGGTTTCATGTCCACGGTGGCCGGTATCGCTGGCCCCGCACTCACCGTCTACGCGCGGATGGTCAAATGGGAACACCGGGACTTCGTCTCCACCCTGCACCCCATCCTGCTGGTTGCCAACACCCTCTCCTTCCTGCTGAAGATCTTCCTGGTCGGCGGCATGGACTTCGCCGCGGTGCCCTGGTGGCTGTGGCTGCTGTCGATCGTCTTCATCTTCGTCGGTGCCTCCGCGGGTGATGCCCTGAACAAGTTCGTCTCCAATACCTGGGCGCGCCGCCTGGCCACCCTGCTGGCCGCCGGTGGTGCCATCTCGGTGCTGATCCGCGGCATCATCGAGCTACTCTAAACACTTTCCCGCCCTCCCCGCACCAGCTGCGGCAATGGGTAGCGGGAACCCACCTTGAGGGCGGGGGCACACACATCATCTGCGCCCTCGCCCTTCCTAGTTTCAAAAATCCCGTGCCAGGCCCCACCCGGCGCGCCTAGACTGGGTTTCCACTGCTCTCCGGGACCGCAGAAGGGAAGGCCCATGGCTTCTTTAGGCACAGGTGACTTCGGGGATCGGGTGCTGGGTCCCGCGGTGCACGGTGAATATGATCTGGCGGTGATCGGCGGTGGTATCTCCGGGGTTCAGATCGCCCGGCATGCCGCCGGTCATGGTCTGCGCACCATCCTCCTGGAGCGTGAGGACTATGGTTCGGGTACTTCCTCGGCCACCACTAAGGCGATCCACGGTGGGCTGCGTTACCTGGAGCAATATGATTTTGGGGTGGTGGCGGAATCCCTGGCGGAACGCCGTTATCTGGGGATCGCCGCCCCGCATCTGGTGCAGCCGCGTAGTTTCCTGCTCGCCGCCTATGAATGGTCCGCCCCCAAGGCCCCGGTGTTGGGGGCGGGGGTCGCTCTCTATGAGGCGATGGCCGCCAACCGTAACTTCCGTGTTCCCAAGGACATCCGTTCCCGGCGTTTCCGCTGGGTGAACAAGCAGGAGCTGCTGGCCCAGGTGCCCTGGCTCCAGCCACAGGATCTGGTGGGGGCCTGGCGCCATGATGACACCCTCAATCTTCATCCGGAACGTCTGCTGTTGGCGATCCTGGGATCAGCCATCAGTGATGGGGCCACCGCCGTCAACCATGCCGAGGTCATTGCGTTGCTGCGGGAAGAATCCGGCCGGGTCCGTGGGGTGGAGGTGCTCGACCGGCTCGGTGGGGGCAGTCATGAGATCCGGGCGAAGGTCACCGTCAACGCCGCCGGCCCCTGGGTTGAGTCTGCGCTGGGGGAGCTGGCCGAGGTGGTGGGGGTGAAGGTCAAGCAGTCCAAGGGAGTGCATTTGCTCACCCGGGATCTGGGCAGCCGGGAGGGGGTCTACGTCCGGGGCCGTAATGGTCATCATTTCATGGTCAATCCCTGGGAGGGAAGGACCCTGATAGGTCCCACGGACACCCTGATCAGCGGCAGTGCCGATGAGGCGGTGACCACCCCGGAAGATATTGAGCTGCTGCTGGAGACCTTTGATTCAGTGGCCGCTGAGCCGCTGGATCGGGCGGCGATTGAGGCGACCCTGGTGGGGGTCAGGCCGCTGGTGGATGATGGTGCCGACACCTACACCTCCTCCCGCCGCTTTGAGATCTTCAACCATGCGGAGTCCGGGGTGCCGGGTCTTTTCACCGTCACCGGCGGGAAGTGGACCACCGCCCGGGCAATGGGAGAGAAGGTGCTGGAGAAGGTGCTCAAGGTGGAGGCTGAGAATCTGCCACCGACCCGGAAATTCGATTCCCGCCATCTGCCGGTGGCCGGATCATTCGGGGATTTCGGCAGCTTGGAGGCGGCCTTCGAGGCCGCCCTGCAGCGTGAGCCGGAGTTGGGGATTCCGGAACGCAACCGCCTGCACCTGGCGCGGCTCTACGGAACCGGGCACGGGGCGGTGCTGGAACTCATTCGGCAGGATCCGGGGTTGGCGCGCGAGATCTCCCCGGCCAATGGCTGCCGGGACATTCTGGCACAGGTAGTTTATGGGGTGTGTGAGGAAGGGGCACGCACCCTGCGCGATGTGGTGGACCGCCGTCTGACCCTGGGTACTCTCGGCCTGGTCAGCGAGGCGGCACTACGCCTGGTGGCTGAGGCCCTGCGGCCCTTGCTGGGCTGGCGTGCGGAAGACACTGAATCTCAGGTGGGGGAATATCTACGTACCCAGGCGGCGATGCGGGCCGTGATCGAGTCGGTGGGTTAAGACTCCACTGGGATGGCATCCTCGATGAACTCAATGATGTGATCGGCTGAGTGCATCGAAGAGAGCAACCGTAGTCCTGAGCCATCCGGAGGGCTTGACCAGTGGGGGTGGCGCTGGGAGGGCGGACCGGTCCCGGTACTCCCATTATCAGCGTCTGCTTTCCAGGGGTCAGATCCATCCCTGGCAGTCAGTCGCCACCAGGGGGGGGAGCACGCCGTTTTTTCGGCGACCCCAGAACTGACTACCCCCGCGCGGGACGTTCACTGGGATACCCGTGAAAAATCCGGGACCGCAAGACTATGGTCTATCCTTAGCAAAGCCTTAAGGGATGCTGAATTATTATCTGGTCGTTATCTGGCACATTTTATGAACGTGGCAGCAGGCGGCCAACCAGACTGTGACCATCAAGCGACCTTGGGGGGCAGCCACTTGCCGAGTGAAACCTGAAATGGATCCACCAGTAAATAAGTCATGTTCCAGAACCCGTCAGAAGCTTATGTGCCTCTATTAAAATGCCCCGTCTTAACCTTGCTCAATAGGTTAACCAATTCTCCCAAAAATATGATGGAGAAATCTCTCCGAAAATCATAGAGCAATGGTAAGTATTCGCCCCTCGCATTGAATAAGAATTAACACAATGACATATAGCATCGTATCAATTTTCGGATTCTTCGCCATAATTTCCTTATGCGCGTTAGCGACAAGCAAGCTGATCGGTCTAACCAGGACCATCAGTGCCCACGTATTGGCGATAGCAATAGCATGGTTTTATGGATTTCGGTCCCCCAATGTAGGGGCAGACACTGAGGAATATATAGACAGGTTCCTTGATGAAACCGTCACCAGTGATTTCCTGTTCTCCTATGCAGGCATCCTGCTCAAGAAGGTTGGGCTGGATAGTTCGCAATACCTTTTTGCCCTCGCGCTTGCGACCAGCCTGCTGCTGCTGCATGCAATAAAGAATTTCACACAAGATTACTCTTCCGCATCCCTTTATCTGGCGTTGGCGGCGATATTGCCTTATGGAATAATGCAATACATAAACATTTCCCGCCAGGGACTCGCGGTAGCCATCGTCCTCTACGGCATCTCCCTCATACAGCATAAGTCCAGTGTGCGCGGCCTTGCAATGCCCCTCGCGACACTATTCATACATAGGACTACCGGGATAATCTATCTGGTATCTCATTTCTGCAAGAGGTTTCTGTCCAACAGGTATGGGCTCTTCATCGCTTTCGCAGCCATGACCATTGCATTCATCCTGTCGTCCTATACCCCTGAAATACTCTCGATGGCTGATGCCGATCTGGCGGAGAAATACAAAAGCTACTTATTTCTCAATACTTCCGAGTCGCCATACCTAATTTACGCCAAGTTTTTATGGGCAGTTTTTCATTTAGCCATCGTGTATAATCTGAATAAAGTTAAGGCGATTCCGCCAGCTCTCTATTACTATTATATATTCGTTACATTGTCTGGTATTGCCCTTTACCCCAACCCGGTAGTGTCTACCAGACTTCTCGCATCCATAGACTTTATCCTCCCCGTAATCTACGCCATTCCCACAGCTGAAAAGGGGAAGGATCTGAGAACAATTGGTGTTGTGAGTCTGTTCCTTTACGCTCTTGCTTCTCCTTTCCTATTCAGCATGTATGCCCTCAGCTTTAACTGGGGCTGAGTGGGCTCTCTGGGATGGAATGCGGACTGAATTTGGTTATTGTGCGGTGATGAACTGCGTGGTGGCGTCTATGTCAGTGCTGTTCCTGGGGGCAGGGAAAGCAGCTCACCAACCCGAATTTCTCCCGTGGCTTCGTTTCGTGATGGGCACGTGGGATAACCGCAGTAAGTAAGGATCGATGAGATCCCGGCGGGCGGGGGCCTGGTATCGGGGAAACCAGGCTCTAAGGTCCTTTAATCTAAGTTCCTTCAGGTAGTTGGCACTGTGGGACTGCGCGTTGAGAAAAAGCGGGATAAAACTCTGGAGCGCTCGGGTTGGGTGGGGGAGCGGCCCGCAAGTACGGACAACACCCCCTAAGAACTGGATAACGATGCTCTGCAGCTGAGCGAGTACAGCATGGGAACTCTCAGACCACCGGAAGAACTTTTAGGCCAGCAGCCAACCTATGTAGAGCAGCAGTCAACCTCTACGTGGTGGCACATAGATGTGTCGCGCTCACCAGCACCGGTGTGATTGTGCCAGCCCATCCAGTTGTGTTCCTCGAAAATGATGATCAGTGTTCAGGCCTTGGAGGGGACTGGCTTCAGTGTCTGAAAAGGGGACTTTTCCTGGTTATTCTTGGGCTCATGATCATCTCTGATTCGCGGCATATCGCGGTGGTGGCTCAAGCCCTCCCGCAGACGATCTACGACATCGCCCGTGATCTCTTTCGGCTGCCCGAATGGGCCGCTGGTTTGGCCGCGGGAAATCTGCAGGTGATGGATGAAAATACGGTGGAGCTGGACTCACCGATGGGCCGGGTACGCACGGTGTTTCTGCCGCGGAACCAGCTCGGTGTGCTCGATCATCGTGTGATCCTCCCAGACGGCACCACCATGGACAATCCGCTCCGGCTGGTTGTCCACCCCGCCGGAACCGAGATCATCTTCACGGTGCGGCAGGGGAGTGCAAGCAATGCTGATTTCGAGGCTGATTGCCTGGCGGTCCGCGCTGATCTGGAACGACTGGCCAGGCTTGCTGAAAAATCAGCGGAATCAGAGGAATAACCCGCGGCGCAGAGCCCTAATCCACCCTAATACAGGGCGTCTTTCACTGAGTCCCAGGCCGGGGTGAGCTGGGCCCGGAAATTACGCCAGGCGTGCACACCGCTGTCGAAGTACTCCACCACCTGGTGCTCCATCCCGTGATTCTTCATGGCCTCATCCAGGTCCTGGGTGCACAGCATCGACCCCTGTTCCAGGATCATGCCCAGCGGCATGTCGATCAGTGCGGTGTTGCCGTAGTTGTGGCGGTCCACATCGTCATATTCGCCATTGGCGGATGCCAGGTAGACCGCCATGTCGCGCAGTCCCTCCGGGTTGGCGGTGACATCATGTTCCACCCAGGTCTCGGAACCGTAGGGGCCCCACATGTTCTCCACGTCCCCGCCGCGGGTGCCCAGGGTCAGCTGTGCGGTCTGCCGGCCCAGGGAGTCCAGGGTGGAGTAGCAGCCGGAGAGGCCGAAGACCGCGGAGTAGAGCTCGGGGCGGGTGTTAGCCAGGTGCACCGCACCGGTGGCACCCATGGAGATGCCGCCGATGGCACGCTTGCCGTTGAAGTTCAGTTCCGGTTCCGCCTCCAGGATGGGTGGCAGTTCCTCAGCGAGGAAGGTTTCCCACATGTGGCGGCCCAGGTTCGGATCATCGGAAACCCAGTCGGAGTACATGGAGGCCCGGGCCTCGGTGGGCATGATCAGGGTGACGTTCTCATTCTCGAAGAAGCTGCCCGCACGGCCGGAATCCAACCAGTTGGAGTCGCGGGCGGCGTCCACCCCATCAAGCAGATAAAGCATCGGGGCAGGGGTGGTGGTGTCCGCGGAACGCAGCACCTGCACCTCGACATTGCGGGCCATGGCGGGGGAGGCGATGGTCCAACGCTCCAGACGATCCCCCTCCGGCACGCGGGAGATCAGCTCCGGGGTCTGGATCGACTCATCCAGTGGCTTGGGGTAATCGCCAGCGATGATGACCATCGATTCGGGCAGGGAGATCTGGGAGGAACCGGTGGCTTCCAGGGAGCTGGTCAGAGCACGCAGGGAACTACCTGAGTTGGCGGCTGAACTGCCGGAGTAGAGGTCGATCAGATCCCGGGTCAGATCCGCCAGATCCTCCTGATCGGAGGACGCTGCGGACCCGGTGGTGGAGCCTTCGCCATCATCCTGCCCGCTGCTGGAACCCAGGGAACTACCCGAGCTGAGCGGCGCTGAAGACCCTTCGTCAGAACCGGTGCTCTGGGCCAGGGCGGGGCCTGCCCCCAGCGTCAGGCTGAGTGCCAGCCCGGTGGAGATGATGGACCAAGACCTTGAAACCACGTATTTTCCTCCCAGAAGTCCTGCTGTCTTCACCCCGCTCGACCATGACCGGGGCAGACCATTTCGCTAGATCCTACTGGGAGAACTGTCGTGACCAAAGTGGCTGTCGTTACCTCCCGGCCGGTTCCGGGGGGATGTGGCCGGGTTCCCCAGGCAGCGGTAGGTTCCTCAGAGGTGCAGGTGAAAGGCTTTTCCAGGGGAGCTTCACCCAGGGGGTGGAAGCTCTAGTACAGGACGTGCTTGATGGCATCCCAGCCCGGCTGTAGCTGTTCATTGTAGTTATCCCAGTTGTGCAGACCACCGGACTTGTACTCCACCACCTGGTGGTCCATCCCCTTATCGTGCATCGACTTATCCAGGTTGTAGGTGCATTCCAGAGCGCCCCGCTCCAGCACCACACCCGCGATCATGTTGAAGAAGGGCTGGTCAGTGTAGACCGGCTTATCCCCGGCGGTCACCGAACCATTGGCCACGGAGAGGTAGACGGCCATGTCGCGCAGTCCCTCCGGGTTGGCGGTGACATCATGTTCCACCCAGGTCTCGGAACCATAGGGGCCCCACATGTTCTCCACGTCGCCCCCGCGGGAACCGACAATCAGGTTGACGGTCTGGCGACCCACCGGGTCCAGGGTGGAGTAGCAGCCCGAGATGCCGATGACCCCGTCAAAGAAATCCGGGTTGGAGTTGGCCAGGTTCACCGCACCGGTGGCACCCATGGACAGCCCGCCGATGGCACGCTTGCCGTTGAAGTTCAGCTCCGACTCCGCCTCCAACAGGGGGGCCAGCTCCTCGACGATGAAGGTCTCCCACTTGATGGTGCCCAGCGCGGGATCCTCCTGCTCCCAGTCGGAGTACATGGAGGCAGCGGCACCCAGCGGCATGACCACGGTGGCATTCTCCTCGGCGAAGACCTTCGGTGCCTCGCCCCCGTTGATCCAACCGGAGGAATTCTTGTTGCCGCCGATGCCGTCCAGCAGGTAGATCATCGGTGCGGCGGCCGAGTCATCTGCGGGGCGCATGATCTGCACCTCAACCACCCGCTTCATCGAGGGGGAGGCGATGTGCCAGCGCTCGAGCCGGGGAGCGCGGGTGTCGGTCTCCCGGCTCAGTATTTCCGCGGTGTTGATGCTCTCATCGGTGGTGAGGGGGTAACCGCTCTCGCTGCTGAGCAGGGGGCCGCTGAACTGTGTTTCGTAGAGTCCGACCAGGTTCAGTAGTCCCAGCAAACCGTTGACCCCCAGCCCGGAGGAGGTGGTGGACTGGGAGGAGCCGGTGATCAGTGCCTGCAGCAGACTGTTGGCGGAACCGAGCACACTGCCTTCCTCCTCGGCAGGGCTGGCGTCTCCGCTCTCATCGGAGTTGGCGGAGGAACCGAAGGAAAACAGGGAAGAACCCGAGGAGAGGGAGGAGGCACCAGCGGATTCACCGGTGGACTCCTCCGTGGCGCTCTGGGCCAGCACCGGGGTGCTGCAGAGCAGGGCGGCGGAAAGGGTGGTGGCAAGCGTGGTACGCAGGACAGACCGGGACATGGGGTTAAAGGCCTCCGAATTTTTCAGGCGGCACTTTTCAGGATTTAAGGCCGCAATCATCAAACGTATAAAGATAACATTGTGTGAAAGTGCTGGGCAAAGTTATCTTTCCCGGGAAAACCATCCGCACGTCTCAGGCCCGCCTAATTCTTCCTGGGTTTCAGCTTCCCCACCGGACTGCAGAGCAAGGAGCCCCGGCCTTCATCAGCTGAGGTGGCAACAGCCCAGCTGCACCGGAATCAGCGCGGCAGTGGTTCCGCCTTGGTATCCAACCATTCGGTGACCAGCTGTTGCAGCTCCAGTAGTTCCGTCGGCCAGAAATCCGGCTGCCGGGAAGGCGAAACCACCCGGCGGACATGGGTGGCATTGAGCAGCCAGACATGGCCTTCCTGAAGTTGCTGGTGGGTCAGGGGAGCTGACTCAACCACGGCCACACCCAGCCACAACAGGGCGCGGCGCACCAGCTGCGCGGTCACCGACTCCAGCTGACGGGGATGCTGGGGGAACTCCGCGATCCAGGGCACATCCTCGATCAGGGAACCAGGGAGGAAACGGATCGGGGTGGAGAAGCAGCACTCCACCACCTTCCCCTCCTCATCGAGCAGGATACGTTCATCCTCCGCCACCTCCGCCAGGAGTTCCTGCAGCAGGGGGATGTCGGGGCCCTTGATCTTCGGTAGGACCCGGGTGTCAGCTGCCCCGCTGGCGGACAGGGTGGCGGTGTCGGTTTCGGGGCGCGCCGGACGTCGCCGCAGACTGACCCCCACCTTGTTCAGTTCCAGGCGTGGGGAGGTGCCGGAAAGATCCTCGGAGCTCAGCAGGGAACGTAGGTGTGTCGGCTCCACCTGATGTCCCTGGGCCAGGCAGGCCCTCCGGAAGCGTTCCAGGTGCAGGCTCAGCCCCCGGACCACCGGTCCCTGCCCCAGGTCACGCACCGTGAAGGAATCCGCTGCCAGTAGTTCACTCATGTCCAGTCCTCCAACCAGTCGTCGGCATTGTCGGCGATCCCGAGCAGTCGCCGCAGCGGCAGCAGCTTCACCTGCACCTCAGCAGCCTCCTCGGCCGGGTCACTGAGCATGGTCACCGCGCCCCCGGCACCATAACTCAGCTCTTTGCCCGACACCACCGCGGTGCGGATCAGCACCGCGGTATCAACGACACCATCAGCACTCAGGTGTCCGGCGACACCGGAGTACCAACCCCGGGTGCCAGGCTCCAGGGTCTCCAACAGGGCCATGGTTCGTTCTTTGGGTGCCCCGGTCATGGATCCGGGCGGGAAGGCCGCATGGATCACCTGGTGGACCGGAACCCCGGGGTGTAACCGGCCGGTGACGGTGCTGATCATCTGGTGCCCGGTGGCGAAACTGTGCACCGCACACAACTCCGGCACCTGCACCGACCCGGGTTCACACCAGGCGGCGATGTCATGGCGCATCAGGTCGACGATCATCTGGTTCTCGGCCCGATCCTTCACCGAGGCCTGAAGTTCCGCACGGACCCCCTCATCCTGTCGCTTATCGACGCCGCGCGGGCGGGTGCCCTTGATCGGGCTGGCGGACACCATGCCCTGACCGTCCACGGACATGAAACGCTCCGGGGAAGCCGAGAGCAGGGCCACCCCGTCGACCCGCCAGAACGAGGCCATCGGGGCTGGGGCGAGCTTCCGCAGCCGCAGGTAGAGACCGAGGGGCTCAGGTTCCTCCGCCAACCTGGTGCGCACGGTGGTGGTCAGACACAGTTCATAGGACTCCCCGGCCCGGATGTGCTGCTGGCAGGCCTCAACCGCCGCGAGATATCCGGACAGGGAATGATCTGCCCGGGGGATACCCACCGTCACCGGGGCGGCGGCCGGAACGGGCTCAGCCAGATCTGCCAGGGCAGGCAACCGGACACCTTCGCGGGTGTAGAGCCAGGTGCCTTCCCGGGTTTCCTGCACCAGTACATCCGGGCACAGGTACATGGCAGTCTCCGCCTCATAGTCCAGCGACCAGAAGACACCCGGGCGGTAAGGACCCCCACCGGTGACCTCCACCTGGGGAAGCTGTGCCAGCCGCTCCTCCAACAGGCTCGCCGCAATGATGCCGGACTCACCGGACCCCAGGTCAGCGGCCAGGAAACTGCTGCGGCCGGTGGGGTGCACGGCATCGGAACTGTCCAACCAGACCAGACTGCGGGCCAAAGGATCCAACACCGCGGCCACCGCGGAGAGGGAGACCTGGCTAAGGAGTTGGGAGTGCCAGCGCACCCTGGGCGGAAGGTTGACCCCCAGTTCCCGCAGGAGAGCACGGATCATCAGCTCCCCACCTACGGTGCCCACCGACTCGGGGTGGAACTGCACCCCGACCTGTGGGGCATCCAGTCGACTCAAGGCCATGATGGTCCCGTCCTCGGCGCGGGAGGTGACCTTAAGATTTTCTCCCACCGACGCCGGATCCACCGCCAGCGAATGATAACGGGTGACCTCAAGGGGACCTGGCAGGCCCGCGAAACCGTCAATCCGGCTGCTCCGCCCGTGCATCGGGAAAGCAGCCCTGCTCACCCGGGCGCCGGCAGCCACCGCGATGGCCTGCATACCCAGGCACACCCCCAGCACCGGAACACGGTCCTGCGCCAGGGCCAGGGCGGAACCACGAAGATCATCGGGGTTATGCGGATTCCCGGGGCCGGGAGAGATGACCACGCAGTCCTGCGCGGCGATCAGAGCCGGGGTCAGGCGGGGGTCGTCGTGAAGCAGCACCCCTGGGGCAGTCCCGGTGGCCGCCTGAATCAGATGCGCCAGGATCCCGGTGAAACTGTCGTGGTTGTCAATCAGCAGCAACGAAGGCGGGATCCGGGAATCTGAGTTCATGGCAGCTCAGGATACCCGGGGCCATGGTGAGGTCAGGCAGCGACCACCGGTTCGGTGTCACCACGCAGCAGATCCTCGATCTGTTCGGCGGCGGCCACCACAATGTCCCAGCGGAACTCCTCCGGCATCGGCTTACCGGCGATGAAGTCGTGGTACCAGGAGGTGCGCCGGGAACGCATCGGCACCCACAGCCGTTCCAGGGCGATATAACCGGCGGCCTCCGACTCCGCACCCAGCAGCTTGCCCGGCTTGACCTGCTCCGCACCCTCCCACAGCTGGGAAAGATAACCGGTGAAGATCTCTCCCAGACAGCGCGCGATCTCGGCGAAACCATCCCGCTCCACGGAATGGTGGATGCGGAGGTGATACCAGCAGTCAAGTTCACTCATCATCGGGAAAGGCTGATCACCGGACTCCGGTTCATGGGTGATGTTGCACCAGGAGGTCTGACCCTCCCACTCCCGCTCCCAGGTGGCCACCGCGCCGATCTTCCAGAGGTTGCCCAGCATCTCGATGCGACGCACCGGGCGGCCGGCCCCGAACTCCATGTAGGACATGTTCGGCTCAGTCCGATAACCCAGGCGCTTGCGCCAGGCGGTCGCGGCATCACGGTAGCTGGGCAGATGGAGAACCGGGTTGGCACCCTCATTGAGCTGCGGGGCGCGCCGGGTGTGCTCCTTGAGGTAATAGGCCTCGGCTTGCGGCGGTACCGGTGCCTTGCCGGGGTTCTCCCGCGGGGTGTCCAACGTGATCGGGACGGCATCCTCCTTGGGTTCATAACCGAAGGCGTGCCATTCCATGGCGGAACGGACCTGTAGCCCCTGGATCATCTGCACCAGCGAGGGGTGGTCTTCATGGGTGTGGAACTCGACCGCGTCGGCTGTCTGCAGCGCGGTGCTGGCAGCCTGGGAGAGGGTCAGCTGCGGCATATGGCGCATGACCTCCACGATGAACTGCCCGAGTCGGGCTCGTCTGACCGGATCCTTCTCTTGGTGGATCCGAGCCTGCACACTGTTGAAAATAACGGCGGTCATGTCGCCACTCCCTCGCCGGTTGAAGGTGTTCTTTCTCCTTGGACCTGGTGTACTAGATGCGCAATTTAGTTACCTGGGTCACAGTCTAATGGGGAAGTTGAGACCCGTAAAGAGGTGACTCATGGTTCAGCCTGCTCAGCGCCACCCCGTGACACCCCCGGTCGAGCGGAAAACTCCCCGCACCAAGGTGTGGTGCGGGGAGCGGGAATCCAGAGTTGGGGTCAGCAGTAGTTCAGGGACGGTCAGTTGTGTTCTTCGCGGCCTGTCCCGGATCATCAGAGGTATCCGGGTTCTCGTTCTTTGCGGTCCAGCCGTCGGCCCACCGGCCGGACTCGTAGTCATAGTCGACCTTGTTGCCGAACTCATCGGTGCGCTGGTACCACTCGGTCACCTTCACCGAGGTGGAGTCGAAGTCATGGCCGGCACCCCGGCCCTCCTCCGCCTCGGAGACCCCGAACTCGAAGTCATCGCCGTATTCCTCCAGGCCGCGGACCACGGCATTGGCGACGGCGACGCGGGCGTACTTGCGTCGGATGGCGGCAGGGTCGGTGGAGAGATCCTTGAGGAAGGCGACCATCATCAACAGCAGCACCACCGAGAAGGGCAGTGCCACCAGGATGGTCAGGTTCTGCAGTGCGGCCAGCGTCTCCTCGCCGCCGGCGAGCAACATGACCACGGCGATGCCCATCATGCACAGTCCCCAGAAGATCACCACATACTTCTTCGGTGAGGGGTCACCCTTGGAGGACATGGTGCCCATCACCACCGAGGCGGAGTCCGCTGAGGTGATGAAGAAGATGGCGAGCACGAAGATCAGGATGAAGGGGGTGATCTGGTTCAGCGGCAGGGTCTCGAAGAGGGAGAAGAGCACATTCTCCGAACCTGCGGAGCCATCGAAACCGGCTGTGCCCTGCATGTTCAACCACACGGCTGCACCACCGAAGACGGTGAAGGCCAGGATGATGATCATGGTCGGGACCAACAGGGTGGCCAGGGCGAACTCACGCAAGGTGCGGCCCCGGGAGATCTGGGCGATGAACATGCCCACGAAAGGTGTCCAGGCGATCCACCAGGCCCAGTAGAAGGCGGTCCAGCCAGCCTGGAAGCTCACGGTTTCCTCGCCCCAGGACAGGGACTTGCTCATCATCGGCAGCAGTTCATCAACGTAGACCAAGATGCCCGAGGGGATGAGGTTGAGCAGGAAGAGGGTGGGGCCGGTGAGGAAGACGAAGGCGATCAGAATCAGGGTCAGCGAGACATTCAGGTTGGAGAGGTAGCGGATACCCTTCGCCACACCGGAGACCGCGCTGATGATGAACCCGGTGGTCAGCACAGCGATGATCATCAGCAGGACATCATTGCCCACTTCGCTGATCCCGGAGATGATCTCGATGCCGGTGCCGATCTGGGTGGCGGAGAGCCCCAGGGTGGCGGCGGTGCCGAAAAGGGTGGCGAAGATGGCCAGGATATCGATGATCCGTCCCACCAGGCCATCGGTCTGTTTGGTGCCGAAGAGCGGCTGGAAGACCGAGCTGATCAGGCTGACCCGGCCCCGCCGGAAGGTGGAGTAGGCGATCGCCCCACCCACCAGGGCATAAAGCGCCCAGGCGGAGAGCCCCCAGTGGAAGTGGGACTGGGCCAGCGCCTGGTGCAGGGCTGCGGGGGTGCCTGCCGCCACCGTGCCCGGCGGGGGATTGAGGAAGTGGGAGAGGGGCTCGGAGGGGCCGAAGAAGAAGATGCCCACGCCGATACCGGCACCGAACATCATCGCAATCCAGGAGAAACGGGAAAACTGGGGGCCCTCATCATCCTTACCCAGGCGGATGGCGCCGAAGCGGGAGAATCCGATATAGGCCATGAGCACCAGGCCGAGGATCATCACCAGGTTGAGCAGCCATCCGGTGTTGGTCATCGCCCAGGCGAAGGCGGAGGATGAGACCTCACCGACATGAGCGGGGCTCGAAATACCCCAGATGATGAAACCGATGATCAGGACCGCAGTGACGGCGAAGACGAACCAGTCCACCCCGAAACGGTTGCGCTGCTCATCAACACCGATGCCCGGCACCAGGCCAGGGTGTAGATCATGTGGGTATGAGCTCCCGGAAACCGGTTGTTCCGGCTCCTCGGCAGCAGCGCCGAGCTTGGGGGAGTGCACAGATTTATCTGGCATTATTTTCCTATCAAAGATAGTGGACAAAGTGGCCATTATTCGGCACGCTGGGACACAATGCCAACTCCTCCGGCCACATGCGGTCAGCAGGTTAAGGGAACTTCCCCAGGGGGTGGGCGGGAATTGATCAGGAAGCTACGGGGTTGAACATGAGTATGAGAATTGATATCTGGTCTGACTATGTCTGCCCCTTCTGTTCCCTCGGGGAGCGGCATCTCTCCCTGGCGCTGGAGAATTTCGCCGGCCGAGAGGATGTGGAGGTCATCTGGCGTAGCTTCCAGCTCAGTCCTGAGGCGGAGAAGGAACCTCAGGACTCCATGGTTGAATCCCTGTCCCGGATGAAGGGTGCCCCCACCGCCCAGATCGAGGGCATGCTGGGTCAGCTGGCCGCCCAGGCGGAGCAGGTCGGACTGGACTTCAACTGGCGGGAGGGCGTCAACGCCAACACCTGGGACGCCCACCGGGTGGGCCAGCTCGCCCGGGAGAAAGGGGTGGGCATGGCCTGGGATGAGATCGTCAAGGACGGTTTCCTTTCCCGGGGCCGCAATATCGCCGACCATGACACACTCCGTGAGTTCGCCGGAAAGGTCGGCCTCGAAGCGGAAGAGGTGAATCGGGTGCTGAACTCTGAGGAGTACAGCGATCAGGTCAACGCCGATATCGCCACCGCCCGTCAGATCGGTGTCCAGGGGGTACCCTTTTTCGTCTTCGATGGTCGACTGGCGGTCTCCGGTGCGCAACCGGTTGAGGTGTTCACCCAGGCGCTGGAACAGGCGGCGGCTGCGAAATGACGGTCTGGTTCACCTCTGATCTTCACCTGGGGCACCGTTTTGTGGCGGGGCTACGGGGTTTTAGCGATGTGGGCCGCCACGATGCGACAGTCCTGTCCAACCTGAAGGAGCAGGTCGCCCCGGGGGACCGCCTCTGGGTGCTCGGCGACCTGAGTGTCGGTGACACCAGGGAAGAACAGCGCGCCCTGGACCTGATCCAGGAACATCTTCCGGAGGTGGAGAAGCATCTCATCCCCGGAAACCATGACTCCTGCCATCCGCTCTTCAAGAGTTCCTTCAAAAGGCAGCGGGTCTACCTTGAGGTCTTCGAGTCGGTGCAGGCCTATCAGAAGCTGCGCTGGCAGGGGCAGGAGGTCTGGCTCTCGCATTTCCCGCGCCCCGGGCAGGACCATGACGGCATGACATCCCGTTTCGATGACCTGCGTCTGCGGGTGCCCTACCTGGTGCACGGTCACCTGCATTCCCCGGTGCCGCAGGTGGCCGAGGGACAGGTGGATGTCGGTCTGGATGCCTGGGGATTGCAGCCCGTGCGCCAGGAGGATGTGCAGCAGCTGCTCTTCAGCTGAGCAGCGCGGGGAGGATGCGGCGTCGACAAGCGCGGGTCGTTGCCAGGTCTGCGTCTCAGCCATTGTCCTGTTAGCGCTGCGCGCCCGCTTATCGACGGCCCGGTGCACCCCTTGCACCGGGCCGTTTCGGCAAGGCGGTGAGGGAGCTGTCGGCAGGGCTGCAGACGCGGGGCCACCGGCCTATCACTGCGGTGACGGTGATCCCGCAATTCTCCGGCGCTGGTACCAGAAACCTTCGCTACATAGCTCCTGAGTGACGGATTCCTGCATATCTGCCCCGGAAAACTCGTTGGGGTGAGGTTAAACTTCCTCAGTTTCCCGGTGCCGACCCAAGGGGCAGGATGATGTCATCCACTCATCCGGAGAGAAAATGGGTGCACCGGCACCCGGGGAGGTGCCTCCAGGGCGCTCACCGGTGTGGCTGGCGGAGCGATGCCACTCGTTGCCGCCGGGATCCTGGGCCAGCAGATCCTGGGCTGAATCCGGCCCACAGCAAGGTGTTTCCGCTCACAAAAGGGGCTCCCTAGGGGTTCTGCTCAAGCTGCCCGGTGCCGGAGCTGCACCTTTCTGTACAGCGGAAAGCTCTCCCCCTCAGCGTGCTCTCATCGGTTTTCGGGACTTTCGCCAGCTTGAGAAAGGTCACGGAACCATTACGCTTTCCCCATGTGAAAATCATACCTTTACGTCGATTTCTTCCTACAACCCTGGCTATCGCCGGATTGTTGGCACTCACCCCCTGCGTAGCAGAAGCTGCAACACCCGGCACAGCGCTCAGCTCTTCCCTCTCCGATGTGAAACAGCGGAACTATGCCCAGCAGACCCAGCACAACTTCGGCGATGTCCGCGTCTACACGGAGGGCGTGGACTTCTCCCGGCCCGTGGGTGCGGTCATCCGGCTGCACGGCGACGGCGCCTATGAGTACCACAACCCCGGATACCTGCTTGAGGGGCTCGCAGCCGTGGCGGCAGCGGAGAATAAGATCCTGATCGCCCCATTGACCCCGGACTCTGCCACCACCACCTGGTGGAAAAATTCCGCGTCCAATGCCGACTGGTTGGCCGAACTGCTCGAGCAGCAGATCCTTCCCGAATACGGGATCGACCGCTCCGATATCTGGTGGATGGGATACTCCGGGGGCGCAGAGCTTCTTGCCCACGAGCTGATCCTCAGTGAGCCGCAACTGGTGAGCGGCGGGGCACTCATGCTCGGCGGCGGCGGCCGGCCCTGGGGTGCGGACCCCGCTGCCATTGCGGCCGCCGCTGAGCAGGTCGGTCCGCTGACCTGGGTGAGCGGCACCGCTGATGATGGCACTGACCCGCAAGCACCCTTCAACGCCTATGGGGCGGCGCAGGAAGGCGCGGCCTGGTACCGGGCGCAGGGTTTCGGGGCAGTTGAGGAGTCCTACCCCCAGGGTGTGGACCACTTCGGCCTGAACAGCACCGCGATTCTCCAGGCTGCGCTGGACTAGGGGAGGAACCCCCTAGTTGTATTCCCGCGCGGTGCGGATACGGCGGGCCAGTTCCGCAATCTCCTCGAAACTGAGTTGACGGTTGGCGCTGGCGGTGACGTAGTCGAGCAGGCTGTAGCCGGCCAGCTGGACCGCCAGGTGGGTGTTCCAGCGCTCCTTGGCGATCTCCGGATGGTTGTTCACCAGGGTCTGGACGGCGCGGCGCTCCCCGAGCAGTTCATACTGCAGGTCGCGCAGTTCAGTGAGCTGACGGCCCGGACGGGAGGTCAGCAGGGCGCCGGTGGCGGCTCCCATCGCATCGAAGGCACGGCGAACCAGACGGTCATGGTGGCGTGGTCCGGAATCCCGCAGGATGAACCAGAGCGCGAGCAGGCCGAAGACGATGGAGAGGAGGATCTCCATGCTGCGCCCGAACATCACCTCACCCAGGGGGGAGGCGAGCGAATCGCCCATCAGCAGTGCCAATGGGGTGGTGAAGATGACGGTGAAGGCATAGTTTCGGGTGACAAAGAACTCCGCCCCGAACTGACAGACCGCCAGGGCGAGCAGCAGAGTGAACCCCTCAACCTCCAGGTAGTGGAAGAGGGCGAAGAGGAAGATGCCGATCAGGGAACCGATCATGCGGTGCAGCCCACGGATGGTGCCCGGGATGCGGTCCGGACCCCACTGGATCATCAGGAGGGCAGACACCACCGCCCAGTCCGGCCGGTCGAAGCCCAGCGCGATGCCGATCACGGCAGCCAGGGTGGTGGCTACCGCGACCTTGATTGCGGTGATGCTGGCATGGCTGTCGGGGTGCAGGGAACGGTAGATGCGATAGCTGACCGAGGGGCGCGCCATGGGGATTGCGGTGCGGGAGAGATCGATGTAGTTCGGGGTGTCGGTCAGCTCCTCGGTGGCACCACCCTGGGGGAGCATGGCACTGGCCTGGGAGAGTCGCCGGTGCGCGGTGGTGACCCGGTCCACCAGGTCCCGCTGCTTCTCGTCCAGCAGCTGCCCGGCGCGCACCGCACCGGAGTCGGAGAGTGCGCCCCAGGCGTTGGTGAGGGCGGTTTCGGCCTGGTGGTTTTTTGCCAGGGCGGGTTTTTCAGCGGCCTCGAAGTCGGCGACGGCCTGCTCCAGGGTTTTCACCGCCTGTTCCTGGGGGTGGCGGTGGTTGAACAGAGCGGGGAACATGCCGATGAGCAGGGCTGCTGCCACGCCGACCATGGCCCAGAGGCCGACATCCACGGGGTTGAGGCCCAGTTTGGCCACCATGGTGGAACCACCGCCGACCATGACGATGAAGAAGCTGCCGGGTGGCGGTAGTCGCAGGGCGTTCTGGACGAAGGTGCCGATGGTGGCAATGATGATGGTGTAGAAGGCGGAGAGCAGCAGCCACCAGTGGGAACCGTCGACTCCCATGGCCTGGAACATGGACTCGCCGACGAAGGCACCGGCGGTGGCGCTGAGTGCGATGAGTGCTCCGGCGATGAGCATCACCCGCCAGCGGGCGCGGTAGGCGTGTCCTTCGCCGTAGATGACGGCGAAGCCGCCGGCGGCGATGAGCATGATCTCATTCTCGAAGCCGAGCATGAGGGCCAGTAGTCCGGGCAGGGTGACGGCCAGCGCTGCTCGGAGCGCGCCGGGCCAGCGGGGGGCACTGCTGTGGAAGGCGGTCAGCAGCTGCCAGGGGCTGGGGCGGGCCGGGATCGGTTCGGGTAGGTCGGTGTTCTGATCAGGTCTGGGCTGTTTTAGCGGTTCCTGGCCGGGGGTTTCAGGATTCAATGGCGGACTCCGTGGGTAAATCAAGCGGTATATAGCTACGTCAACTAAGAGAAATTTCCGCCCCGGGGATTGACCTGGGCGGAAGCATTCCTTTCCATCATAGGCTGCTGAGCGGGGGTTTCTATCAGGAAATAGGCGTGATGCTGAGGTATCTCTGCTGGGAGAGTGCGTCCTGACACCCTGGTCTGGATCTGTGGGAGGGGGACCGGTGGACCTGAGAGTGCCGCGGGATGAAGGTGTATCCGCCCATCCCCGCCCCGTTATGAACAGATCTGTCTAGGGGGGCTAGACAAAGAGGTACCGGTTGGTCTATATTCTGAGGGGTCTAATAGTAATCTCAAACCTCGGAAAGCTGGTTCCCATGATCATCACCGGACTCGCCGTCGGTGCCGTACTCGGCATCGTGATGCAGCGCGGTAGGTTCTGTGTCACCGGCATGCTGCGGGATATCTTCCTGCAACGCTCCTGGCGCACCTTCGTCGGGCTGCTCGTGGTCATCGCGGTACACGCCGTGGGCCTCGCCGCCCTGACCTCCGCAGGCGTGATCACCCCGACCTATGACAACTTCGCCCCGGCCGCCGTGATCCTCGGCGCCTTCATCTTCGGTTTCGGCATCATCCTCTCGGGTGGTTGCGCCTCCGGCACCTGGTACCGCTCCGGTGAGGGACTGGTCGGCTCCTGGATCGCCCTGGCCACCTACGCCGTCTCCACCGCCGCCATGAAGACCGGCGTCCTGTCCGGTTTCACCAATTTCATGTTCTCCTGGGAGACCGAACTGACCACCCTGCCGGCACTCTTCGGCATCTCCGTCTGGTGGTTCGTCGTCCCCTTCGCGGCCCTGACCATCTACCTGGTCCGCCACTTCCTGACCCTGGAAGCCAAGCGCCCCAAGATCGCACGACTGGGGAACCAGCCGGCATGGAAGCGCCCCCTGCACGTCTACACCGCAGGTGCCCTGATCGGCCTGATCGGTGTCATCGCCTGGCCGCTCTCCGCTGCCGCGGGCCGCAACTCCGGTCTGGGCATCACCACCCCCACCGCCCACACGCTGCAGTACATCACCACCGGTGATGAGAGCTACCTCAACTGGGGTGTCATGCTGGTGCTGGGCATCCTGGTCGGCTCTTTCATCGCCGCCAGGTCCACCGGTGAATTCCGGGTGCGCGTGCCGGACTCCGTCACTTCTGTCCGTTCAGTGATCGGCGGCACCATGATGGGTGTCGGCGCCTCCCTGGCCGGTGGCTGCACCGTCGGCAACGGCATGGTCCAGACCAGCCTCTTCAGCTTCCAGGGTTGGATCGCTCTGCTGTTCATCGCCATCGGCGTTGGCGTGGCTGCCAAGATCTTCCTCAAGCCTGCCACCGCAGCGAAGAAGAAGACCCCGGACACCGGCACCTACTCCACCGAGCAGAGCCTGGCCAACGAAACCGTCACCTCCGCCGAGGACCGTGTGCTGAAGGTCGCCGACAACCCTGCAGTCAGCCCCGCCCCCCTGGGTGGACTGAAGATGGCGACCGGTCTGATCAACATCCAGCCCGCCGTCAGCGAGAAGCTACGCGAACTGGGTGATGGCTACTACGCCCTGGACTCCCTCGGCGCGGTCTGCCCCTTCCCGCTGATCGAGGCCAAGGACGTGATGCAGGATCTTCAGTCCGGCCAGCACCTGGTCATCGACTTCGACTGCACCCAGGCCACCGACGCCATCCCGCAGTGGTGCGCCACCGACGGCCATGAGGTCACCGACTTCCGGGAAACCGGGGAGGCCTCCTGGCAGATCACGGTGAAGAAGGGCTAGACCTAGTTTTTCGGTAGAGCTCCGTAGATCAAAGCACGGCATGACAGGAAATATGTCATGCCGTGCTTCTGTTTCCTGGATGACCAGCCATGAGTTCCAGGGGGGTCATGCAGCCTAGAGTGGGGAAAACCGGCCTTAAGGTCCTAGATCCCATCCTTAAGTGCCGTTTTCCCCACTCTAGGCTGCATGCCCGGATGAACTAGAGCGCAGAAACCCCCACCAGCATGCCCAGGGTGGCACCCGCCCCGGAAGGCAGGGTGATCCCTCCACGACCGGCCCCCAACTTGGCCGGTTCCACACAGACGAACTGCCGCCACTCATCGGGACCCACATCCGCCATGCCAGCGGCCTTTTCCTCCCCGGGGTTCCACACCACGGTGTGGTCGGAGCCATAACCGTAGATGCTGATAATCCGCTCAGCACCTTCATCGATGATGCGGACCGGGGCCTCCGTGGCCATGTCCTGGGTGGGGGCGACAGCGAAGAACTCATCATAGAGGGAGCCATCGAAGGTGATGGGGGAGGCATCGGCACCCTCCACTGAAATCTTCGTGACATCAGAGACCAGGAAATAAGGGTGGAAGGCCAACTGGATGGTGGCTTCCTTCTGTCCCAGGTTGGTGGCGGTCAGGGTCTGGGCGAAACCATCAGCGGTGGCCCGGGTGGTCAGGATCAGCTCAATGCCCCGCCAGGTGAGGGTGGCGTCGAAACCTCCCTCGACCTCCTCCGTCTTCCACTCACTACGCCGTGCCCAGCCATGCGCCGGGGTGAATCCGAGCAGGTCATTGAACCAGGGGGCGATGATCGGCACCCCACCACGGATGGATTCACCCTCCCCGAATGTCGCGCTCGTAGATAGGTAGAGCAGATCACCGAGCTGGGTGTCGGCAGCGGTCAGATGGGCACCGTGGGAGGTGTACCGGAGCGGGCCGGCAGTGATGATTTCAGACATACGGCCAGCTTAGCCGGAAGATAAACTGGTACCCATGACTCTTCGCACCTCCACCGCCATCCGCTTCGGCCACACCTTCCGGGAGCACCGCCTCCGGGTGCCCTGGGATCATCATGCGCCCCGGGAAACGCTGGAGATCTTCGCCCGGGAAATCATCCCGGCCGGTGGTGAGAACCTCCCGACGCTGCTCTACCTGCAGGGCGGCCCAGGCTTCCCCTCTCCACGGCCGGTAGACCCCAGCGGATGGCTGGAAGCCGCCCTGGAACACCACCGCGTGATCCTGCTCGACCAGCGGGGCACCGGACACTCCGAGCGTATCGACGCCGACAGCCCCTACCTCGATGCGGCACATCTGCGGCTGCTGCGGGCAGACCAGATCGTCGCCGACGCAGAAACACTGCGTGAAGCACTCGGCATCCGCCGCTGGTCCCTGCTGGGGCAGAGCTTCGGTGGCTTCTGCATCACCACCTACCTTTCCACCCACCCCGAATCCGTCGAACACGCCTACCTCACCGGCGGACTACCCAGCACCGACTCCCACGCCGATGACATCTACCGCGCCACCTTCAGCAAGCTGAGCACCCGGCACGAGAAGTTCTACACCGAAATCCCCTGGGCGGAAGACCGGATCCGGGAGATCTGCCACCACCTCAACAACTCCGAGGAACTACTGGCCACCGGGGAAAGACTCAGCTCCCGCCGTTTCCGCACCATCGGCATCGAACTCGGCCGCGGCACCGGATTCGACACCCTGGCCTACCTCCTGGAGGAACCTTTCCGGGAATACCGGGGGGAGAAACGTCTGCGCAGTGATTTCCTCCTCGACGTCGGTGGGCGCGTCAGCTTCGCCGAAGCCCCGCTCTACGCGGCCATCCATGAAACCATCTACGCCGGCACCACACCGGGTCCGACGAGTTGGGCGGCACAGAGCGTCAGCGATGCGATTCCCGGCTTCGCCTATGATCTGGATCCCCGGGAGGCTGAGCCCTTCTACCTCACCGGGGAGCACATCTTTCCCTGGCAGTTCGAGGAGGATCCGGCCCTGGAACCCTTCCGTCAGGTCGCCGAGGAACTCGCCCAGGCCGAGGACTGGACCCCGCTTTATGACGCCGAGGTGCTCGCCGAGGCCGGTCCCGTCTGCGCCGCCGCGGTCTACGTCGATGACATCTTCGTGCCCCTCGAACATTCGCTCCGCACCGCGGAACGCTACCGGGATCTGCGCCCCTGGATCACCAATGAGTTCCAGCATGATGGCATCCGGCAGGATGGGGCAGCCATCTTCCGCCGCCTGTACCAGATGGTGCGGGAGCACTGAGAAATCCCGATCCGCTGTGAGCTGAACTACTTTCTCCTAGACTCGGGATTTGACACACCGAGATGAGAAGGAAGTTCGAGAAGCATATGAAGCACACTGATCCGGAACGCGGGCGTCAGATCGCCGAGAACGACCGTAAGCACGTCTTCCACTCCTGGTCCGCCCAGGACAAGATCAACCCGTTGCCCATCGCTTATGCCGAGGGATCCACCTTCTACGACTATGAGGGCAAGGGCTACCTCGACTTCAACTCCCAGATGGTCAACGCGAACCTGGGCCACGGGCACCCTAAGCTGATCCAGGCGATCAAGGACCAGGCCGACCGGCTCGCCACCATCGCCCCCGGCTTCGCGGAGGAAACCCGGACGGAACTGGCCCGGCTCATCGCCGAGGCCGCCCCCGGTGACCTCAACTACGTCTTCTTCACCAATGGTGGTGCCGATGCGGTGGAACATGCGGTGCGCATGGCGCGGATCCACACCGGCCGCCAGAAGATCATGAGCGCCTACCGCTCCTACCATGGCGCCACCAACCTGGCGATGACCCTGACCGGTGAACCCCGCCGCTGGCCCACCCCGGCCGGTGACCCGGGAGTGGTCCACTTCTTCGGCCCCTACACCTACCGCTCGCCCTTCTGGTCCGAAACCCCGGAGCAGGAGACCGAACGCGCGCTGGCCCACCTGGAGGAGCAGATCATCCTCGAAGGTGCCGGCACCATCGCCGCCATCCTCATGGAACCGGTGGTCGGCGGCAATGGCGTGCTGATCCCGCCGCCGGGATACCTCAAGGGGCTGAAGGCATTATGTGAGAAGTACGGCATCCTCTACATCGCCGATGAAGTGATGATCGGTTTCGGCCGCATGGGCACCATGTTCGCCGTGGAGGCCTTCGACGTGGAACCGGATCTGCTGACCTTCGCCAAAGGATCCAACTCCGGTTATGTCCCTCTCGGTGGGGTGATCATCAACGAGGCCATCCGCGACACCTTCGCCCAGACCTCCTACCCTGGTGGCCTGACCTACTCCGGACACCCCCTGGCCTGTGCTCCCGGTGTGGCCACCTTCGAGGTCTTCCGCGAGGACAACCTGCTGGACCACATCAATGACCTGGCGGAGCGGGTGATCAAGCCGGCATTGGAGGAGATGAAGGAGAAGCACGCCTGCGTCGGTGATGTCCGGGGCATGGGTATGTTCTGGGCGATTGAGCTGGTCAAGGACAAGGAAACCCGCGAACCGTTGGTGCCCTTCGCTCCCAAACCGGAGGAGAACCAGCCGATGGTGGAGTACACCGCGGCCTGCAAGGAGCGGGGACTGTGGCCCCACACCCACTTCAACCGCACACATATCGCACCTCCGCTGACCATCACCGAGGAAGATCTGGTGCGTGGTCTGGGGATCATCGATGAGGCCCTCGGCGAGATCGACAAATACGCCAACTAAGCCCGGGAAAATCCCCTACCGGGATCAGACGCAGGCCCGCTTCAGGATTTTCCCGAAGCGGGCCTGCGGTGTTTTCAGGGCCAGGTGGCGGGGATGAGCTACCCAGGGTCAGGGGGCCGCGAAGGTCACCGGCAGATCAGCCACATTCCGATAATCCTCGGACTCATCACCGAAGACCTTGATCACGCATTCCTCGGCGGTGCAGTCCAGACCCTCACCGGTCGCAGCGGCAGCCAGCGTGAGGGTGGCGGTACCAGCTGGGGAAATCTCATGGCTGCCACCCGGGTTCCTCAACCAGGCGCGGTGCCCCTGATAATCGGCGTCACCGGTGCAGGTGGGATGACTGTTTTCCGCCGGTTGCCCGGCCTCACAGATGGCCACATGGTAACCGCGTTCAGGGTTCAGGCCACTGACCTCGATGGTGATGGAAGTGCCCGGGGTGATGTCGAAGAAGGGATCTGCACTCAGGTCCACAATCTCCGTTCCGGTGGGTGCGGCCTCATCGGGGCCACCCAGGGAGAGGCCCCCATCGTCAGTGGAAGGGGTGTCATTTCCCTTGCTTTCCCCGGGCTCCCGGTTCTCCCGGTTTTCTCCACCAGCTTCATCCTCCCCGCTGGTTGCCGTGGCATCCGCGGTTTCCGGGGCGGATCCTTCCGTCCTCTGGTCTTCCTCGGGGGCGGGGGTGTTGCTGCCTGCGGCGGAGCTTTCACCCTCAGCGGTGGCTGCGGTCCGGGTCTGGTCATCTCCCCCGGAATCGGAGCAGGCGCTGAGCCCGGAACCGAGAATCAGAATGGTGGCCAGGGTGGGGAGGAAGCGGGTCCGGTTCTTCAACAAGGGGGAGGTACCTTTCCGGGTTTTCATCAGGGGAGGGACACTAAGAGCCTAGTGGTGCCTCTCACCGGGCCCTGCGCTCTGGTGCCTTCCTGCTGGAGTTGAGGGGGGAAGTGTGGGTTGGGTGGGGATTCCACTTCCCATCACGCACCGCAACCCCAACCCCACCCGGCCGAGCTTTATATTAAGGAGAAGAAAATCACGACCCCCAGGAGTGCGGTACCCCTGGGGAGAATGCCCTCCTCTGCCAGGCACCACAGCCCTAAAAACGCTGAACACCGCCTCCCCGCTGGGTGTGCGGGGAGACGGTGGCTTCAGGTGGGGGTGGAACCGGAGGGCTGTGCTGCCGCGGTGCCACGGGTAGAACCCAAGGGGCGAAGATCAGGCAGGGGTGGGGTAGGGGGAGTTCGCCTACCCCGGTGAGGGGTTTAAGCGTTCGTGGACACGAACTGCTCTTCCTCGGTGGAGCCCTTCAGCGAGGTTGTGGAAGAGGTCGGGTCAACGGTGGTGGCGATATTGTCGAAGTAGCCGGCACCGACCTCGCGCTGGTGCTTGACGGCGGTGAAGCCACGCTCCTCAGCTGCCTGGAACTCACGGTTCTGCAGGTCGACGAAAGCGGTCATACCGTTGCGGGCGTAGCCGTGTGCCAGATCGAACATGCCGTAGTTGAGGGAGTGGAAGCCAGCCAGGGTGATGAACTGGAACTTGAAGCCCATGGCGGACAGTTCCTTCTGGAACTTGGCGATCTCATCTGCCTCCAGGTGTGCGGACCAGTTGAAGGAGGGGGAGCAGTTGTAGGCGAGTAGCTGATCCGGGAATTCTTCGTGGACGGCTTCGGCGAACTGCTTGGCCACTGCCAGGTCCGGGGTACCGGTCTCCATCCAGATCAGGTCGGAGTAGGGGGCGTAGGCCTTGGCGCGGGCGATGCAGGGCTCGATGCCGTTGCGGATCCGGTAGTAACCCTCGGCGGTGCGATCACCCTCGATGAAGGGACGGTCACGCTCATCGACGTCGGAGGTGATCAGGGTGGCGGCCTCAGCGTCGGTACGGGCGATGACCACGGTCGGGACGTTGGCGACATCGGCTGCCAGGCGGGCGGAGGTCAGGGTGCGGATGTGCTGCTGGGTCGGGATGAGGACCTTGCCACCGAGGTGGCCACACTTCTTCTCGGAAGCGAGCTGATCCTCCCAGTGGGTGCCGGCGGCACCGGCACCGATCATGGCCTTCTGCAGCTCGTAGACGTTGAGGGCGCCGCCGAAGCCGGCCTCGCCGTCGGCGACGATCGGAACGAGCCAGTTGTCGACGGAGGTGTCACCCTCGGAGCGGGCGATCTCATCGGCACGCAGCAGGGCGTTGTTGATGCGGCGGACGACCTGGGGGACCGAGTTGGCCGGGTAGAGGGACTGGTCCGGGTAGGTGTGGCCGGAGAGGTTGGCGTCACCGGCGACCTGCCAACCGGAGAGGTAGACAGCCTTCAGGCCGGCGCGGACCTGCTGGACTGCCTGGTTGCCGGTCAGGGCACCCAGGGAGTGGATGTAATCATCGCCGTTGACACCTTCCCAGAGGATTTCAGCGCCACGACGGGCGAGGGTGTGCTCCTCGATGACGGTGCCCTGCAGTTCAGCAACCTGCTCTGCGGTGTAGTCACGGGTGGTGTTGGCCCAACGGGGGTTGGTGTCCCAGTCCTGCTGGATCTCTGCTGCGGTACGTGCCTGGCCGGTGGTGCTCATATCGGTCACTTCCTAAAATCTTGAGGGCTTCCAGGGGATGGAGCCTGAGGGAGGGGAACTGCCTTGGGCGCTACTGCGGTCTCACCTGAAGTGTGTAACCGTGGTCACGCTGTCTTGGTGGCGTGGTTCACACACTGCTCGATCCCGTGATCTTCGTCAACGGTCTCGGCTCTTAAACTTCTGCGCGGGGGTAAGGGGTAATTTCGCTAAGTTTGCAAAGATTGAAATTTAGAAATCTCTATCAATAGTTTCTTCTATCGCCCCTGAGCTGCATTTAGTCAAGCGATGCGATTTTGGCCGCTAGGTTGCCTTTTCGGGAAATTTGCAGAATTATCACGATGGTCATCCTTTTGTGATGGGGGTAACTATGGGGCGAAGTTCGCAAAAGCCTTTTGTTCGTGACGGCCATCACTTAGCCTGATTTTCAACGCACCGCATCGGAATGCGTGCCGGACCGCTTCCCACTAACGAAGTCATCTCCTGACTTCCCAGGGATCCGCGAAGGCAGTCCCCACCTTTCCCGAGTCAGTAGGAGCCAGACATGTCCGAGCAGTCCACGACCATCATCAACCTCACCGACACCACCGAGCGCGTCAACGCCGGAGGCATGGAGGTCGCCAAGGTCCTCTACGACTTCCTGGCCGAGACCGTTCTTCCGCACGTCGACGTGGAGGCTGGCCCCTTCTGGGAGGGTTTCGGTCAGCTCGTCCGCGAACTGACTCCGCGCAACCGTGAGCTTCTGGCACGCCGTGACCAGCTGCAGTCCCAGCTGGATAAGTACCACCGGGAAAACCCGGGCCAGCTGGATCCGGATGTCATGGAGGCCTACCTCACCGAGATCGGTTACCTGGTTGATGAGCCGGGCCGCGGCCAGATCGTCACCCGCCACATCGACCGGGAGATCGCCGAGACCGCCGGCCCGCAGCTGGTCGTCCCGATCACCAACGCCCGGTTCGCCATCAACGCAGCCAACGCCCGCTGGGGTTCCCTCTATGACGCCCTCTACGGCACCAACGCCATCCCGGACACCGACGGTGCGGAACGCGGCAAGGGGTACAACCCGGCCCGGGGCCGCAAGGTCATCGAGTGGACCCGCAAATTCCTCGATGATGTCATCCCGCTGCAGGGTGCCAGCCACGTTGATGTTGAGCGCTACGGAATCACCGAGGGTCGCCTGATCGCCCATATCGACAAGTCGGAACACAGCCTGGTCAATGAGGATGCCTACCTCGGTTTCACCGGTGACCTCTATGATCCCGCCTCCATCCTGCTGCGCAACAACGGTCTGCATATCGAGCTGCAGATCGACCCGGTTTCCCCGATCGGCCAGGATGACCCGGCCGGGCTGAAGGATGTCATCCTGGAGTCGGCCATCACCACCATCATGGACTTCGAGGATTCGGTCGCCGCTGTCGACGCCGAGGACAAGACCCTGGGTTACCGCAACTGGTTCGGCCTGAACACCGGTGAGCTGGCTGAGAAGGTCACCAAGAACGGCAAGACCTTCACCCGTGAGCTCAACGAGGACCGCCACTTCATCTCCCGCACGGGCTGCGATCTCCCCCTGCACGGGCGTTCCCTGCTGTTCGTCCGCAATGTCGGCCACCTGATGAGCAACCCCGCCATCCTGGTTGATGGTGAGGAGATCCAGGAGGGCATCATGGATGCCGTCATCACCTCGCTCTGCGCCATCCCGGGAATCAACCCGGAGAACAGCCGCCGCAACTCCCGCACCGGTTCCATCTACATCGTCAAGCCCAAGCAGCATGGCCCGGAGGAGGTCGCCTTCACCAACGAGCTCTTCGGCCGGGTCGAGGATCTGCTGGGACTGCCGCGCAACACCCTCAAGGTCGGTGTCATGGATGAGGAGCGTCGCACCTCCGTCAACCTGGATGCCTGCATCATGGCGGTCGGTGAGCGCCTGGCCTTCATCAACACCGGCTTCCTGGACCGCACCGGCGATGAGATCCACACCTCCATGCAGGCCGGCCCCATGGTCCGCAAGGCTGATATGCAGACCGCCCCCTGGAAGCAGGCCTATGAGAACCACAATGTCGATGCCGGCATTGCCCGTGGTCTGCCCGGCAAGGCCCAGATCGGCAAGGGCATGTGGGCCATGACCGAGCTGATGGGGGAGATGCTGGAGAAGAAGATCGGCCAACCCCGCGAGGGCGCCAACACCGCCTGGGTTCCCTCACCCACCGGCGCCACCCTGCACGCCACCCACTACCACCGCGTCGATGTCTTCGCCGTCCAGGAGGAACTGAAGGCCGCCGGCCGACGCAACTCCTTCGTCGACCTGCTCACCATCCCGGTTGCCAAGAACCCGAATTGGACTCCCGAGGAAAAGAAGGAGGAGCTGGACAACAACTGCCAGTCCATCCTCGGCTATGTCGTCCGCTGGGTGGAGCAGGGCGTCGGTTGCTCCAAGGTTCCGGACATCCATGATATTGACCTGATGGAGGACCGCGCCACCCTGCGCATCTCCTCCCAACTGCTGGCCAACTGGCTGACCCACGGTGTGGTCACCGAGGAGCAGATCCTCGAGTCACTGCAGCGGATGGCCGCGGTCGTCGATAAGCAGAATGAGGGGGATCCGACCTACCTGCCGATGGCCGCCAACTTCGAGGGCTCCATCGCCTTCCAGGCTGCCAAGGACCTCATTCTCAAGGGTGCGGACTCCAGCGTCTCACCCTCGGGTTACACGGAGCCGATCCTGCACGCCCGCCGCCGCGAGTTCAAGGCGCGGGAAGGCCTGGTCTAAAAACCCCGCTTGACGACGTCCCGTGCCTGCCGCAGAAAATGCGGCAGGCACGGGGTTCTCCCGCTCAGCTGGCCTGGTTGATGCGGATGATATTGCCGGCGGGGTCCCGGAGCGCGAAATCACGTACCCCGTAGTCCTGGGTCATCGGCTCCTGGATGATCTCCGCACCGGCGGCTGAGACCTGTTCGAAATAGCCGTCCAGATCATCGGTGCTCAGGATGACCCCGGCATAGACTCCCTTGGCGATCAGTTCCGCGATCACCTGCTTTTCCGGCTCGGTGATCCCCGGGTCCACCGCCGGGGGTTGCAGCACGATGGCGGTGTCCGGCTGGCCAACGGGACCGACGGTGATCCACCGCATGTCTTCATAACCCACATCCAGACGAACCTCGAAACCGAGTACATCACGGTAGAAGGTCAGGGAGGCCTCGGGATCGGTGTGGGGAAGGAATGAATTCGAAATCTTGATGTCCATGACCCTGAGGTTAGGGCGTGGCGGAGCCCTTTGCTTCTTGATTCCTGACCGGTCTGCTCACCTGGCGGGTCACACAGGGTGGAAGTCCCGCCGCCTCCCCGCCATGCCCCTGCTGGTAGACACTGGGGGAGACCCCGACCAACTCCGAAAAACGGGTGCTGAAAGTGCCCAGGGAAGCCGAACCCACCGCGAAGCACACCTCCGTGACACTGAGATCACCCCGGCGCAGCAGGGTCTTGGCGCGCTCAATCCGCCGGGTCATCAAATAGGAATAAGGCGGTTCCCCATAGATCCGCTTGAACTCCCGACTCAGATGCCCAGCCGACATATAGGCCCCGCGGGCCAGTTCCCCCACATTCAGAGGGCGGTCGTATTCCCGGTCGATCCGGTCCCGGACCCGCCGGATCGCGATGATGTCAGCCAGCTTCTGCTGCTGGGGATTTCTTGCCATGAACATGATGCTACGTCATGTCCATCGCTGCTCAGCCCCCATTTCTGGGTGATTGTGGCCAGCGCCGCCTGAGCGTAGCTTCAGAGTTAAGCATGCCCTGGGATCTGTCCCCGGGGGTCCGCATGGTCCACACCAGAGTCCCGGAGGACTGCCTGATGGAAACTCCCGAGAAAACACTGACCACCGGAAGAACCCGCGACAACACCGGAAAACCCATCGAGGGCACCGGTTTCAACTACACGCCGGGAGGTCGCGTGGCCGAGGCCCTGGCAGCCCGGATCAGCCCCATCTACTCCCACCCCACCCACGGGGAGTGGGGTATGAAACTGGTCGATCCCAGTGAAAACGGCGGTGAGTATCTGCGGGGCATAGGGGTGTTCCGGGAGGGCCAGCCCTGGTTGGCGGCGCACTATCACCCCGACTATGAAGAGCACTTCGAGATCCTGGAGGGCACCTTCGCCTTCCGGTTGGACAGGACGGTGTACAACTTCGGACCAGGGGAGAAGGCAGCGGTCCCCAAGGGGGTGCTGCACACCTTCCGCTACACCGGCAGGGGATTCGGGTCCTTCCTCATCGAGGCCCGGCCGGGGGGACGTTTCGCCGAGTTCATCCCCATCTATTATGGCCTGGCCCATGACGGGAAGTTCTCCAAGTCCGGGGCGCCGCAGCTCCTCCCGGCGATGCTCATGACCAGGGAGCTCGAGGGTGACACCGTCTTTCCCTCGCCGCCGCCGCGGATCACCCGTCCCCTGGCCAGGGTCCTGGGCCCCCTCGCCAGTCGGCGTGGCTACCGGGAACTCTTCGACCTCTACCGCACGGATGAGTTCTGGGAGAAGCGGGTGGAACAACCCTGATTTCCCGGGTGTCAGGGGGACTGGCTGCCGCGGCGTAGATAAGCCTGGGGTGGGGTGGGTATCAGGAAGATTTCACGTCTTTTTCACATATGTGCGGGGATACAAGTAAGTTCAAAGGTGATTTAGTTCATTCTTTCGGTGCTCCCCCCGGGGTGCCGACGAGAGAAGGATACCGACATGTTCTCCACACCTAAGATCCTCGCCGGCCTCTTCGCCGTCGGCGCACTGACACTCTCCGCCTGTTCCTCCGACTCCAGCGATGACACCGCCACCGGTGGCGACGCAGCCGGCGGCGACTCCTACAGCATCGGCATCAACCAGCTGGTGCAGCACCCCGCACTCGATGCCGCCACCGAAGGCTTCAAGCAGGCCTTCGAGGATGCCGGTGTCGAGGTCGACTTCGATGAGCAGAACGCCAATGGTGAGCAGGGCACCGCCCTGACCATCGCCCAGCAGTTCGCCGCCGCCAACCTGGACCTGGTGCTCGCCGTGGCCACCCCGGCAGCACAGGCCACCGCCCAGAACATCACCGATATTCCGGTGCTCTTCACCGCGGTCACCGATGCCGAGGCCGCTGAACTGGTGGACTCCAACGAAGCCCCGGGTGCCAACGTCACCGGCACCTCCGATGCCGCCCCGATCGATGAGCAGCTGGCACTGATGCAGGAGCTGGTGCCGGACATGGAGAGCATCGGCATCGTCTACGCCTCCGGTGAGGTCAACTCCCAGGTTCAGGTGGATGCGGTGAACCAGGCCGCTGGCCCGCTGGGCGTGGAGGTCAAGACCCAGACGGTGACCACCGTCAACGAGATCCAGCAGGCCGTGGAGGCACTGGGTGAGGTCGACGCCATCTACGTGCCCACCGACAACATGGTCGTTTCCGGCATCGCCTCCCTGATCCAGGTTGCCGAGCAGAAGTCCATCCCGGTGATCGGCGCGGAATCCGGCACCGTCGAGGGTGGTGCCGTGGCCACCCTGGGTATCGACTACACCGAACTGGGCCGTCAGACCGGTGAGATGGCCCTGGAGATCCTGCGCAACGGCGGTGACCCGGCCACCACCCCCGTCGAGACCGCCCAGGAGTTCACCTACGTCATCAACGAGGATGCCGCGGAGCGTCAGGGTGTGAGCATTCCGCAGAACATCCTGGACGAAGCTGAGCGGGTATGATCGGCGCCTTCGAGGTCGGCCTGATCTACGGGGTCATGGCGCTCGGGGTCTACCTGACCTTCCGGGTGCTCAACTTCCCCGACCTCACGGTTGACGGTTCCTTCACCACCGGTGCGGCCACCGCCGCCATCGGTCTGCTCAACGGCTGGAACCCGATCCTGGCCACCCTGGCGGGTTTCGGCACCGGCTTCCTGGCGGGCGCGGTCACCGGTCTGCTGCACACCAAGGGCAAGATCGACGGCCTGCTCGCCGGAATCCTGACCATGATCGCCCTGTGGTCGATCAACCTGCGCATCATGGGTGGGGCAAATGTGCCCCTCCTGCGGCAGGACACCCTCTTCACCCCCCTGCGGGAGGCGGGGATCCTGAACAGCTGGGGCAGCGTCGCCGTCATGGCGGTCGCGGTCGGCCTGCTGGCTGCCGTGGTGATCTGGTTCCTGCGCACCGACCTGGGGCTGTCCATCCGGGCGACCGGCGATAATGGCCAGATGATCACCGCCTATGGCGTCTCCACCGACTTCACCAAGACGCTCACCCTGGCGCTCTCCAATGGTTTCGTCGGCATGTGTGGTGCCCTGATCGCCCAGTACCAGGGCTTCTCCGATATCTCCATGGGTATCGGTCTGATCCTGGTCGGACTGGCCTCGGTGATCGTGGGCCAGGCCGTTTTCGGGCAGCGTTTCCTCTGGCTGGCGGTCTACGCCGTCATCATCGGTTCGGTGCTCTACCGACTGATCATCTTCGCTGCCCTGCGACTGGGGCTGGACCCCAATGACATGAAGGCGATCACCGCGGTGCTGGTGATCATCGCCCTGCTGGTGCCGCGCATGAGGGAATGGTGGAAACGCTTCCAGACCTGGATCCGTCGGGCCAACACCGACCTCCAGCTGGAGGAAGAACCACATACCCCTGACCTGGTGGGAAGCACCCCGACCGGAGAGGTTCGATGATGCTGCAGATCAAGAACATCTCCAAGACCTTTTTCCCCGGCACCGTCAATGAACGCAAAGCCCTGGACAATGTTTCCCTCCATATGGAGGAAGGTGACTTCGTCACCGTCATCGGTTCCAATGGTGCCGGAAAATCCACCCTGCTCAATGCGGTGTCCGGCCGGCTGATCATGGACCGCGGCAGCATCAGTATCGCCGGATCCCAGGTATCCCGGCTGCGGGAGCATAAGCGTGCCCGCTTTGTCGGCCGGGTGTTCCAGGATCCCCTGGCAGGCACCGCTCCCCACCTCACCATCGAGGAGAACCTCTCCCTCGCACTCCGACGTGGCCGTTCCCGGGGTCTGGGGCCCAGCCTGAGCCGGAAGCGGCGGGAGCTCTACCGGGAGGAGCTGGCCAAGCTGGAGCTGGGGCTGGAGGATCGGCTCACCGCCAAGGTCGGACTGCTCTCCGGTGGTCAGCGACAGGCACTCTCCCTGCTCATGGCCGGATTCACCCAGCCGCAGATCATGCTGCTTGATGAGCACACCGCAGCGTTGGATCCCCAGCGCGCCGACCTGGTCACCGACCTGACCCGACGCATCGTGGCTGATGGGCGCCTGACCACCCTGATGGTCACCCACAACATGGAGCAGGCGATCCGCCTGGGCAACCGACTGATCATGATGCATGAGGGACGCATCGTCTATGAGGCGGACCCCGTCACCAAGGCGAAGCTGACGGTGCCGGACCTGCTCAATGAGTTTGCCAATATCAAGGGCGCCACCCTCTCGGACAAGTCCCTGCTGGGCTGAGTCCCGCCCGCGCCCCCCCTGCCAGATCGTTGCATTCCCAGAACTGATCCCCGGGCCGGAGGAGTTAATCTCCCTCCGACCCGGGGATCAGTCTCTGTTCCACCGTTATTTCCTGATGTCAGGCTGTAGTTCCCGGCCGTGACTGTCCAACTGCTCAGCCGGATTCTCCGCGGGTGGCTTCAGGTCCCCCACCGGGGTGGTGGCAGGGCTGGGATCAGGTAGTTCTCGGGCGGGGAGATCCTGGCGGGTGGCGGTATCAATGACACGTGCCACCCATTCCTCGAGGGGGCCCCGCCGGAACTTCAACTTCCACAGTGCTGCCACCGTTGCCGCAACCACCACGGTCAGTATCACCAGCAGATCATTTTCCGGCGCTTTCCCCTGGAGATAATCATCGAAATCCGCAGCCGGGTTCAGCAGGGTGAAGCCGAGCCCATGGAAGTACCAGGCGGTGGTGAGAACATGCAGCACATACACTGTCAGGCTCATCGAGCCAGCTGCCCGCAGCGGATAAAGCAACCTATTCAACCAGGTGAAACGGCACAACAGCAGGCACAGGGCGAGTGCCGCCAGCGAAGCGAAAAGGCTGGTGATCTGCTCCATCAGGCCACCGCTGTGACCCTCCGGAGAGAGAAAGACGAAGGCCGGTTCAGACACCAGGAACCTGGATTCAAAGATAACTTCCTCGGTGTAGTACTGCACCGAGGAATCCGGGTCGAGCGGAATGAAACCGAGAAGATAACGGGCCTGAAGCCCCAACATTGTCAGCAGCGCACCCACAACCAGCAGGCAGCTGAGCGCGATGGTGGAAACCTGCGGGGTGATCAGCAGCCGGTGGAGCAGAATACCCGCTGTGACATAGGTCAACCACGCCAGGAGCGGGTAACTGCCACCCATCAAGGACGTGAGGAAAGCTCCGGGGAGCAGCACCTGCAGTGCCGGGCCCACCAGCAGCAGAGTCAACCCCAGGGAAATCAGGGTGGAGTTTCGGGCACGGGGTGCCCAGCTGAGCAGGACCATCGCCAAACCGAGGGGGAGCAGCACCACCGCGATCGAGACCTGAGCCTCTCCCAGGATGAAACCCAGGACCATGAGGATCAGCCCCCGGATGATCAACCGGTGGCGATTATGGGCCAGGGTGGCGCCTCCGGCCCGGACCGCAGAGGCAGAGATGATCGACATGGAGATCCCGGCCAGGACCGCAAAGAGAGCGGAGGGCAGACCATTCCGGGACTCCATGAAGATCCTGCTGAAACCTTCATAATCCAATTCCTCACCCAGGTGGGAATAGACCATACCCATCACGGCGAGGAAGCGGGCCAGGTCAAGACCGTGGATTCGAGGGGCGAGGGTGCTGATGGACGCAGGCAGGCTTGGGGTGAGGGTGTTGGTTTTCATGAAACCCCGATCTTGATGATGGATGGACCATTTCAGTCTAGTGACAGCTGAGGGATTCCTGCGGTGAAATACCTCCCGATAGTGGGGAGCTGGGGACGTCATATTTCGGGGCACCACATCCCTGGGCGGCATGTTGCGGGGCAGAGGTGCAGCTCAGATACGGGGCGTGGATTAATCTTGTTTCTCATGTACAGCAGCCTGGAGATCATCGAACTCGAAGAAGAGGGTTATACCGTCGTATTCACCCACCCGGCGGGGTTCACACATCTGGCCCAAGCCGGCCTGCACACCGAACTGCCCCTGCTGCTGCCCCACGCCATGGAGGTGTTTGCAGATCACCGCGACTTCCAGGACTATGTCTGGGACACCGCAGGGCGGCACTGCCCCTTCATAGATGTCTCTGACCTGGCTTTCCAGGTCTCTGGGGTCACCTCCCTGGGCATGGATGCCAGGGATCGGCTGCTGGGTTCCTTCACCCTTCGGCAGATCTACCGCCTCCCGTACAGCACCGACTATGTTCTGGCGGAGGTGGGGATGGAGAGACCGGAGCGGCAGCGCTTTTATCTGCTTTTTCCCGCTGCGCTGGTGGCACGACATGGCCCGGGCACCGTGGTCTGGGGAGTCTTCGACCGGGTCAGGGATATCGCTGATGTACCCACTGAGCAGATCCTGGCCTCCACCCATCCTAACCTCATCTTCCGGGTGGTTCTGGCACTGAGCCGTGGGGACCGGGAACTCTGGGACCTGATGCTGGAACTGGGGGGAGTCCGCCTCAACTATCATCGGGGCAGTGCAATTGGCTGAGGATGAGGGCTATCGGGTGATCACCGATGATGGGCCGCCGATGCGATTCAGCCTCCATGACCCCGCCTACCGACAGACCCATGTCGACTCTGAATCGAGCACCGGGCGGGCCGGCAAGGATGTCAGGGGCATCCCCATGGATGAGCCCGCCTATCACAATCTGCTGGCGATCCTGGAACGGGTGATGGACACCCCGGAGATGATGGCGGATGAGAAGCTCATGTACCGGGTGAACCAGTTCCTCGCCCTGGTCATGGCGGCCGCGCCGCGCCGGGTGCTGGCCCGTCACCACGGTTTCGCTGAAATATCGCTTGGGGCGGCGAGGGAACTGGACTGGGAGGACATCGAGTCCTGGATCGCGGAGCAGCCACCGGAGGAGGAAGCGGCGGAACGTCAATTCCTGCTGGAACCCGGTCAGGCGGTGGATTCCCAGGTGCTGGCTACCCTGCACCGGGCCTGTGAGGACCACTCCCTGCTGCGGGTGGAGCTGAAGAAAGCTGCGCCGGTGGTGTTGGAGGCAAGAAAGATCGGTTATTCCTGGACCACGGAGCGCCAGCTGCAGGGCTTCGACCAGGCCAGCGGACAGGAACTCAAGCTGGGGTTTTGACCTTGTACAGCGTGGAATACCTGGGTATGCCCTGGGGCCGCTGACAAAGGGGGAAGGTGATTCCCGGGGTCCACCTGAATTCCGGGGAAGTGATCATGGTGGATTGTCCACCCTGATGGGCTAGTATCTGTGATGATCTACATGAACCAGTTGCGAAAGAAATGGCGGCGCTCATGAATGCTTTTGAACACGGTCGCGACCATGTTTCGCTCAGTGTCGGCGAAATGTCGGAGTTTGAACGCCTCATCGACATTTTCGAGGTGGCTGAAGAGCATGTTCTTGACCCTGGCCTGCTCACCCAGGTCTATTCCTCCTGATATGCCCCTGAACCTGATGCATCTTTAGAGTCCACAAAGAAAAATTGCCCTGTCCGCGGTGTGTGACCGTTGACAGGGCAAAAGTGTTTCCCCGGGGTCTAGCCCCTGACCTCGGGCAGCTGGGCAGTGGTATCGGGGTAGGAGGCCTGGGCACCGTGGCCGGTCGCGGCGTAGGCACCCACCCGGGCGGCGTGCTGCGCCGCGGCGATCATGTCCTCACCTTCCAGGAGCTTGGCGACGAAGGCACCGGCGAAGGCGTCACCGGCACCGGTGGTGTCCACCGCTTCAATCTTCGGGGTGGGGATCTCCACCAGTTCCGCCGGGGTCCCCACCAGCGCACCATGGGCGCCGAGAGTCAACACCACCGAGGCGAACCCGGCGTCGAGAAGCGACTGGGCGAGTACCTGCGGCTCCCCGGACTCCGGGGTGATGCCCAGCTGCTCCAGGATCAGACCGGCCTCATGCTCATTGGCCATGATCGGATCAGCTTTCAGCAGGGCCTCCCGGGGCACCTCGATCACCGGGGCGAGGTTGACCACGAGACGTCCGCCACAGAGCTCGGTGGCGGCGGCGAACCCCGAGGCCGGGATCTCACCCTGGAGCAGCAGGATATCGGCCCCGACGAGGGTGTCCGCATGAGTGCGGACATAGGATTCATCGACGGTGGCGTTGGCGCCGGGGACCACGATGATGGAGTTCTCGCCGTCCTTGGACACCGTGATCACAGCCAGGCCGGTGGTTGTCGCGGTGGTGGCCACCCCGGTCATGTTCACCCCGGCGGAGTGGAGCAGTTCGGTGCTGGGGCCGGCGTAGGCATCTGAACCCACCGCGCCGATCATGGTGACCTCCGCGCCCTGGAGTGCCGCGGCCACCGCCTGGTTGGCACCCTTGCCACCTGGGGTTATGTTGCCACCGCTGCCCATCAGTGTTTCACCTGGGTGGGGATGGCGGTGGACCCGGACCACCAGATCAGCGTTGATGGAACCGACCACGACGACACCACTCATCGACATTCACCCCTTTTTCTCCGCAGCCCGGCGATGGGTTGTGCAGGCCTGCGATCCTGGATATTTTCCCTCAACTCTAGCGATGTGTCAGAGCGGCCGACACTTCCCATGCCGCTGTTGCCAGGCGTGGCTCAGGGGGCGGAACCGGCGGTGGAGGCCCGGATCTTCAGTTTGGTGGGCAGACGTACCGACACCGGTGGGGTGTCCCCGGCAATCAGGTGCTGCAGCACCTCAAAGGCGCGGATCCCGAGCTCGGTGACCTGCTGATCGATGACCGTCAAGGGGGCCGGCTGCAGCTGGAAGATCGGGTGGTCATCAAAACCCACCAGGGCGATGTCCCGCCCAACTTCGACGCCAAGCGTGTGGCAGGCCTCGAGTGCACCGATGGACATCATGGTGTCCCCGGCGATGATGGCCCGGATTCCCTGAGCCAACAGCGTCCGGGTGCCTTCATAACCTTCCCGCTGTTCATAACCACCGGGGTACACCGGCTGATCCCCGAAGCCTTCGGCGCGGCAGGCGTCGTGGAAGGCGGCCAGTCGTTCCCGACCGGTGGAGGTGTCCACCGGCCCTGAAAGGTAGCCGATCGAAAGGTGGCCACGCTCCTTCAGATGTCTGACCGCGGCGGTGACCCCCTCCGTGGGGTCCGAGGAGACGGAGGTGATCTCAGTGTCCGGGAGGGTGCGGTCAACCAGGACGAGCGGGACACCCAGGTTTCTCAGTTCCAGCAGCTGTTCGCTGTTTTCCTCATGGGGGACCACCAGCAGGCCGTCCACCCGATGTCCCGCCAACACCCTCAACGCCTTGGCCAGTTCCTCCGGATCCTCCTCGGAGGTGAAGAGGATGGTCGACAGGGATGCCTCGCTGGCGGCATGCTGCACCGCAGCGGCGAGTCCCGCGAAATAGGGGTTGATCACACTGGGGATGGTCAATCCGATGGTGGAGGTCCGTGCGGCCCGCAGGGCACGGGCCTGGGCATTGGGCTGATAACTCAGTTCTATGGCGGCAGCCCGGACGCGTTCTGCGGTGCCCGCGGAGATTGCGGAGTGGCCGCTGAGCGCCCGGGAGGTGGTGCTTATGGAGACCCCAGCCAACTGCGCCACTTCTTTGAGGGTGGCCGGTTTGGCCCTTCTGGGGTGGGGAGGCTGGGTCATCATGGTGGGTGGACTTTCAGGCTGGGGGACCCTCCCCGGGCTCAATCCGGTCGGGCGGGATAGTTCTTTCGGGGGTGAAACTAGGGGAGCGGGGTGGGAAGCGGACTTAAAGATTCAAGTTAGGGCTGCAATCGTTTGCATCGTTCAGGTCAACTTAACCTAAATTCCCAGGTGGACAGTGTCAAGCGTTGTGGGTTACAGCCCGGCATCAATTGTGACTCATATTGCGTTTATGCAGGTGAAGGGCATCTTTTTTCGGAGTGCCGCAGCCCCGAACTCGGTTGGCGAGGGAGGGGTGTTTACAGCTGTCGGGGTGGAGGCTCAACCGCGGTGCTGGTATGGCATGGCCAACGGGGTACGGGATCGTGAAAAGTGGGTGAATTTAACGGATTGTCAACACTGCGCTTCAGTTTCCGGGTTAGGGTCTTGAACATGAAAAACACCACCCAGATCTTGCCGGAGTGGCTTGCGTCTCAGGTGGATGCAGCCGAGGACAACGGCGTTGAACTCCAGCACCTGATGGACACCTCCCCCTACCGCACCGCTGCGGTACGCACTGTCGCCTCCGATGGTGACTTTGAACTCCGCGGCGGGCATGTCCACCGACGTGTGGTCCCTGCCGGGGAGACCTGGCTCCCCACCGCTGATCCCCGGATCCAGGTGTTAGGGGACACATACCGCGTCCCGCTCATCGTCACCGAGGAGATGTTGGCCGGTGAGGGTTTCCCGGTTCCCCGGGCCATCGCCGGGATGCTCCAGGTGCCCCGGCTCTCCTTTAGGGCGTTGGACTCCCGCAAGGGCAAGCGGGGCCTGCACCTCAATGATGAGCATGCCCTGCTCGGCTCCATCGCCGATTTTCTCCAGGAGATGGACACCCGGGTCGGCGAAGAAGTCGCGTTGATATTTCATCCGGACGGAAGTTTCGATGTCCAGCCTTAAAGTCATGAGCGATGCCGCCACCTTCACAGTTACCCGCACCAGGCGTTCCCTGCTTGCCTCCACCATGTTCCTGGGGTCAACCCTGGGACTCTTCCTGGTGCTCCTGGTCGGGCTCCTCTTCCTGGAAACCGGGGCATTCGGAGTATCCCCCTCAGTGGCACTGTTGACCACCGGTCTACTCAGCATTCTGCTGCTCTGGCGGATGCTCCACTGGATCAGCCCCCGCCGCCAGCCCTATTTCAGTCTGGTGGGCCACTACTTGAGGGACTACCGGGGCCGGGAAATTGATCTGCGGGATATCCAGGGGATACAGACCTGGGTGGAGTCCAATGGTGATACCGGTTCCTCCCTGGTGAAATTCACCCTCATCCCGCAGGGCAGTGACGCGCGGGTGGATCCCAAGGCGAAGTTGGCTGCGGCCTTCAGTCGTCAACACCAGATCCCCCGGGAACTGGAGTCCGGCACCTACAGTTACCCGTCTTATCTACAGCCACCGATGCACGTCTTCACCGCGGAGATACAGCGCCGTGTCCCCCATCTCTTCCTGGAACACGTCGGCGAGCTCTAAGACGCAATCCGCGGAAATGGCCAGGGGTTGGCTGGCACACTGGATGCCATGACTTTGTTGGAACGCTATTTCCGCCGCCTCGGTATCCCGGCCCCTGCGGCGGGGAGCGACCCGGTTGAAACCCTGGACAACATCCTGTCCCACCATGCCGAAGCCATCCCCTTCGAAAATCTTGACCCGCTGCTTGGTCGGGGAGCCAGCCTTGATCCCGGGGTGGTGGCCACCAAGCTTCTCGACGCCCGACGCGGTGGTTTCTGCCATGAGCACGCCCTGTTGGTCCAACAGGTCCTCCGGGAACTGGGTTTCAAGTGTTTTCCCGTCCTGGCGCGGGTCTATCGGGATCCCACCCTGACCACTCCCTCCGGGCCGACCCACCATCTGACCCTGGTGGTGCTGGGCGAGCAGCTGCGGCTGGTGGATCCGGGGTTCGGTGGTGGCACCCCGACCGTCTCCCTCCCGGTTGAGGTGGGCGCTCAGGTGGGGGAGTTCCGCCTGGTGTCCGCACCTGAGACACTGCCCAGTCAGCTGCAGGCCAGGGACGTCTCCCTGCTGCTGCAGCGCCGCTCCGGCGAGGGGGTGTGGCACAACCTCTATGGTTTCGACACGGTCCCCGCCCAGCCCCAGGATATTGAGGTTTCCAACTGGTATGTCTCCACTAGCCCGCAGGTCATGTTCACCCGCTACCCGGTGTTGGCGCGGCCCCTGCGGGACGGCACCCGGCATAGTCTCCGGGGTCGGGTGCTGCGCAGCGTCGGACCCGAGGGTGAACACCGGGAGGAGATCGGTGACCCGGGTCGATTGGGGCAGGTGCTGGGGGAGGTCTTCGGGTTGGAGCTGATCGATGCCGAGGTCGGGGAAGTGTGGGAACGGTCCGGAGAGGTCGACTGAGAAAGCGGTTCCCACCCCACTCCAGAGGGTTTTCTCTCCCCGGGGTCCGGGGGGAAGTGCACCCCTGGTGGTTTTCCCCTTCGCAGGCTAGTTTTCAAAGGTATGCGCCTTTTCGCCTCGATTTCCCCCTCGACCCAGGCCAGGGAGCACCTGCTCGGTGCGCTCCGCCCGATCAGCGCGGACCTGGGCCCGGATCTCAGATGGACGGACCCGCAGCAGTGGCACCTGACCCTCGCCTTCTACGGGGAGCAACCTGAAGGGGCGATCGAGGATCTGCTGGGGCACCTGGCCATGGCTGCCGCCGGGGCCCGGGCCATGGAGCTCAACCTCAGGGGGGCTGGTTCCTTCAACCGGCGGAATCTCTGGGTGGGGGTCGGCGGGGAGACTCCGATGCTCAAGCAGCTGATGGCGGATTGTCTCCTCGATCCGAGCGAGCGTTCCCGGCAGCGCGCCCATCTCACAGTGGCCCGTAATCAGCGGGGCAGGCAGCGGGGCTGGGATCCGGTGCTGGATGATGTGGTGCATGCGCTCGCCGTCTATCAGGGGCCGGATTTCCCGGTCACTCAGATCGACCTGGTTAAATCCACCCTCGGGGCGGGTCGGGGAGGGGAACCCCGCTATGAGGTGCTTGCGTCGGTGCCCTTGGCGGCCCAGCACATTGACGCCGGTTACTGAGCGGGGGTGATTGTGAGGGGCACCACTTCGGGGTCACCCGCACTTCTTTTTTCACAAGGAACCAATAAGGTCATTTTCAGCGGGCCACCACGAGGCGGCCAGGGCTCAAATAGGTTACCTAGAGAAGGTGGGGAATCAATGACCCCGAGTGAAGCCCGATCCAGGTTGAACGAAGCCGAGCGGATCCGGGAAAGCCTGAATTGGTGCCAGTGCAGGTGGACGAAGATCTGCTGTGCCCTGCTGATCGGCTGTTATCTCTGTGTCCAGGCTTGGGGAGCGCTGATTCCCGAACTCGGTTTATTGGGATTGTTCATAGTGCTGGTATTGCTGCTGCGGAAGCGACTGTGCAATCCCTACTCTCATGGTCCTTCCTGGCAGCACCCCGATTCTGTGGCCGCAGCCACCTGGGTGGGAGTTGTGCTCTGGATCCCGGCGGTGATCTTCATACCCCAGGAACCCAGATGGTTGGGGGCATTGTTCGGCGTGATCGGTGCCCTCTTCGTTTATGGGGCTTGCCGGGTGAACCAGGTGGATGGTTCAGGTTCTCTCATCACCGGTGCCCCGGGATTTCCCACCATCCCGGGCAGTGCTGACCCCGTGCTTGGCCTGAACCCGGTGCTGCAGCAGCCTGGCCGGCTGCACTGCTGTGTCGCACTTCGCACCGTCGACGCGGTGGAAGGTGAGCAGGGGCCCCGGGAGATGAACATTTGCCTGCTGCAGGAAAAACTGGGGCTCAGCGAAGAGGAGGTGAAGGAGGTTCTCCACCGGTTGGTGGCCGTGGGCTATCTCCGTTGGCAGCGGGACTTCGGCATCCGGCAGGAAGGTCTGGGTGGCTGGGTCTATCTCACCGTGGGTGGGGCCTGGGCACTGGAGGCACATCTTCAGGCACTCCACCGGATTGCCGGGGAGCAGCCGAAACAGACCATCCCGGGAGTTAATCCAGCGCCGGCACGGCGGTGAGCAGCGCCCGGGTGTACTCATGCCGGGGGTTCTCCCACACGCTGGCAATATCTCCTTCCTCCACCACTTGCCCCTGGTTCAGCACCACCACCCTGGAACAGACCTGACGCACCACTGAAAGATCATGGGAGATGAACACCAGGGTCAGACCATATTCCTCCACCAGCTGATCCAGCAGCGCCAACACCTGGGCCCGGACGGTGGCATCGAGGGCGGAGACCGCCTCATCGGCCAAGAGCACATCTGGTCGGGGTGCCAGGGCCCGGGCAATGGAGATCCGTTGACGCTGCCCACCGGAGAACTGGTGGGGGTAGCGTTGGGCGGCATCTGGTGGCAGACCCACCTCAGTGAGTACTTCCCGGACCCGGGCGGCACGTTCCGCCCTGGTCATTTCGGTGCTCAGCAGGGGTTCCTCCACGGAGGAGAAGATCCGCATCCTCGGATCCAGGGAGGACATCGGATCCTGGAAGACCAGCTGGGTGCTGGCCTTGACCCTCACGGTGCCGGAGGTGGGCTGATCCAGACCTGCGATCAATTTCATCAGGGTGGTTTTACCCGAACCGGACCCACCGACCACACCCAGCCTTTCCCCGCGCCGGACCGTCAGGGAAACCCGGTCCAGGGCGGGGATACCACGGTGGGAGCGGGTCAATTCCTCGGTGATGATGATCGGCTCCCCTGGGGTAGTCACCGGAAAGTTCTCCCCCGGCCGGTAGGCGGCCACCAGCGCAGCGGTGTACTCATGGGCTGGTTTCACCAGTACCTGGGCGGTGGGGCCGGATTCCACCGTCCGCCCCTCCTTGAGCACCACCACTTTCTCCGAGATCTGGCTGATCACCCCCAGATCATGGGTGATGAAGAGCAGGCTGATGCCACGCTGCTCCACCAGTCGGGAGATCAGCTCAAGAATCTGGCGCTGCACCGTCACATCCAGGGCAGTGGTGGGCTCATCGCAGATCAGCAGCTCCGGATCATTGGCCAGGGCCATGGCAATCAGCACACGTTGGCGTTGCCCACCGGAGAGCTGGTGCGGGAAGGAACGCATTTTCTCCACCTTGAGGCCCACATCGGCGAAGAGTTCCCGGGCGCGCTGTTGTGCGTTGTGCCGGGAAACACCATGTACCCGCATCATGTCAGCCACCTGCCGGCCCACCCGCATCAGCGGATCCAGGGCGGTCATCGGTTCCTGGAAGACCATCGCGATCTTCGCGCCCCGGATCTGGCGCAGCCGCCGATCCTTAAGCTGAAGTAGATTACGCCCCTGGAACTCGACCCGGCCGGTGGCGGCCAGCTCCCGGGGCAGCAGCCCCATGATGGACAGGGCGGTCAGGGATTTACCGGATCCGGATTCCCCGATCAGGCCGACCCTTTCCCCCTTCCCGATCTCGAAGTTGAGGTCATGGACCAGGTCAGCGATATGCAGATCTTCGATCTTGAGCATCAACCTCGCCTTTCCTTCGGGTCGAGGGCGTCACGGAGGCCGTCGCCAAGCACATTGAAACCGAGGACGGTGGCCGCGATCGCCAACCCGGGCCACAGTGCCAGCTGCGGGGCCGAACCGAGAGAGGCCTGGGCGGTCTGCAACATCCGGCCCCAGGAGGGTTCCGGTGGGGGAGTGCCCAGCCCCAGGAAACTCAGCGCCGCCTCCGCCAGGATGGCCAGGGCAAAAGCCACCGAAGCCTGCACGATAAGCATGCCGACAATATTGGGCAGCACATGTCGACGGGCGATCTCCACTGCCGGACGTCCCGCGCTTTGCGATGCCGCGATGAAATCCCGCGTCATCACCTGCAACGTCCCGGAACGCGACACCCGGGCAAAAGCCGGGATGCCGGCGATACCGATGGCCACCATCGCCGTCACGGTTGACGCCCCGAACACCGCTCCCGCGACAATCGCCAGCAGCAGGGCAGGGAAGGCCAGCAACAGGTCCGACCCCCGCATCACCAGGGTCTCCACCCACCCGCGACGCATCCCCGCCCAGATTCCCAGTGGGGTACCCACCAGAGCGGAGATACCCACCGCGACCAGACCCACCAGCAGGGTGATCTGGCTACCGGCCAGAATCTGGGAGAACACATCCCGCCCGAAACGGTCCGTGCCCAGGAGATGCTCCGCAGAGGGGTCAGCCAGGCGCTGCGTGGGCACCACCTGCACCGGATCATGCGGGGTCCAGACCAGGGAGAGCAGGGCGGCCAACACCACCAGGGACACCAGGCTCAGGCCGATCCACCCGGTCCAGGGAAGTCTGCGCAGCACACTCATCGATCTGCCCTCCGTCGGGTTTCCGAGGTGGCACTGATCCGGGGATCCAGGAGTGAATAACTCAGGTCGATGATCAGGTTGACCGTCAGGGTGAACAACACCAGCAGCATCACAATGGTCTGGACCGCGATCAGATCCCGGTTACCCACCGCATCCAGCAGCATCGACCCCAGGCCCGGCAGCGCGAAGACCTGCTCGATCACCACCGCACCCACGATCAGGCTGGTCAACTGCAGACCGGTGACAGTCAGTACCGGTAGGGCCGCATTCCGCAATCCGTGGACCCGCAGCGCCTGGGTCAACGACATCCCCTTGGACCGGGCGGTGCGCAGATAATCCTCATTCATCACCTCAAGAATCGCGGAGCGGACATAACGGGTCAGGATAGCCGCCTGCACCGCCGTCAAGGAGACCACCGGCAGGATCAGGCGACGCAGGAACTCCCCGAAATCCACCGCCGGCGGCACCCAACCATTGGCCGGCAACCAGCCCAGCTGCACCGCGAACACCGCCACCAGCAGCACACCCGCCAGGAAACTGGGGATGGCGATGCCGATCTGGCTGCCGGCGGTGATCAGCAGACCATCTGCCCGCCGGGCCCGCCTGGCTGCCCAGACCCCCAGCGGCACGGCGATCAGCAGGGAGAGTGTCATGGCGGTGCCGCAGAGGATGAGGCTGACCTGGGCCCGATCCACCACGAGGGGGGAGATATCGGCCCGGCTGCTCAGTGAGATACCGAATTCACCGCGCAGCAGTCCACTGATCCAGGAGAAGTACTGCTGGATCAGTGGCTGGTCGGTGCCCAGCTGGGTGGAGAGTGCGGCCACCGCCTCAGGGGTGGCGTTGACCCCGAGCGCGATCTGGGCGGGATCCCCCGGGATGGCGCGCATCAGCCCGAAGATGAGGATGCTGGCGATGAAGAGGGTGATCAGGAATCTGGCCAGGTGACGAAAGATCAGCTGCATCTAGTCCTCCGCCTTGGAGATCCCGGCCAGAGGCAGGGCATCGGTGACCACATCGGCCTGCACCCCGGAAATCCCCGGGGAACTGAGCACGATATTGGGGACATTGAGCAAGGTGCCGGCGCCGGCCTGCGCCATGATCCCGGCGACGGCGGCATGCATATGCGCCTCCTGGTCGGAGAGTGGACCGCTGGCCGCCAGGGCGAGTTCTTCGCGTACCTCGGCGGAATCGAAACCGAGGTAGTAGTCGGGATTGCCGAAGAGCACCGGGATGTCCCGGGCCTCCACATGTGCGATCAGGGACATCTGATAATTCTGGTCACCCATCACCTCCGCCAGCCAGACCGCCGGGAATTCAGTGGACTTCAGCCGCACCTCAAATCCGATGTCACGCAACTGGGAGTAGAGCACCTCCGCAGTGGCCTCGGCATAGGGGAGGGTGGGCACCGAGATGGTGACCTGGTTGTTGCTTTCATCGATCCCTGCCTCAGCCAGCAGCTGACGGGCCCTCTCCGGGTCAAAGGGGTAGAAGTCGGTGCCCTCGAACCAGGGATCGGTGGGTGGCACCGGGGCGCCACCGGTGTCGGTGCCATAGCCCTCATAGACCAGGTCGATGATCGCCTGGCGGTCCACCCCGTACATCACGGCCTGTCGGACCCGCGGATCATCAAAGGGGGCCACATTATTGTTCATGCTCAACAACAGTTCACCATTGGTGGTGCCCACCTCGACGCGGTATTGCTCAGGCAGGTTGTCCAACAACTCTGGGGCGGGCATGGCCCACACCAGATCCACGTCCCCGGATTGGAGGGCGTTGGTGGTGGCGGTGGCATCCGCGAAGTAGCGGATCGCCGCAGTGTCAGAGGCCGGGGGATCCCCCCAGTAGTCCGGGTTGGCCTGGAAGGTGATGGATTCCGCGACCGCCCACTGCACCACGGTGTACGGGCCGGTGCCGATCGGGTCGGTGGCCAGGGTGTCGATGCCGCTCGGGGTCATCATCGCCCCGATCAGGGTGCCCATGGACCAGAGCCAGTTATTGCTGGGTTCAGACAGGGTGACCTGCAGCGTGAATTCATCCAGGACTTCAGTGTCAGCGACCACGTCCATCTGGGCGGCCAGGCCATTGCTCCACCCGCTCTGGACGTGATCGATGGAGAACTTCGCGCTGTCCGCGTTGAAGGGATCCCCATTGGAGAAGGTCACTTCTTCCCGCAGCTGGAAGGTGTATTCCCGGCCATCCGCCGAAACCTCCCAGGAGGTGGCCAGCTGCGGGATGATCTCCCCGTCCGCGTCGATGTGGACCAGACCCTCATAGACATTGGACATCAATGCCTGCGGAATGGCGGCGCCCCCGGTGGTGGTGAAATCCAGCGAAGCCGGGGCGGCGGTGGTGCCGACGACAATGGTTTCCGGCCCGCTGATCCGGCCTATGGATGTCGCGGTGGAACCGGCGTTGCAGGCGGTCAGCGTGATAGCGCTGAGGACCGCCACGACGCGGCCACCCCACCGGCGGACAGTTCTGCTCATAATCTCAGGCTAGCTGCCGGAACCGGGAGGGAAAATTCGGGGCGCTCCTCGATGGGGGTGTGTGGTTCGCTCAGCTGCTCAGTTCACGTAGCTGGCATCCGAGACCATGGAGAGGGCATTGGGATGCTCCCTGGTGGAGTTCATGGTGAAGCTCGCTTTCCAGGGAAGATAACGGTCATCGGAATATTCCACCGGGGTGCCCTCCAGTGTGAAGGCCCGGCGGCGGACCCGTAGCAGGGGAGTGCCGACCGGTACCTCCAGGAGGTCGGCGTCTTCCTGGTCGGCGCCGACCGCGTCGATGGTGCGGGTGGCGTGGTTGATGTCCACCCCGTTATCGATCAGCTCCTGGTAGATCGAACCGGCATCGGTGTCGAAGGCCAGGACATGACGCCCCACCGACAAGGGGTAATTCAGGCGTTCCACCATCGCAGGTGCCCCGTCCATGAGGCGGAGCCGGTAGACCGAGACCACCGGGTCGCAGTCGGAGATCTCCAGCTGGGCGGCCAGCGCAGCTTCCGCCTTGCGCCGGGCGACCCACTGAGTTTTCTGTCCAGGCTGAATGCCGGATTTGCGGCACCACTGGGAAAAGGAGATCACATCATCGAAGGATTGGGTGGACACCTTGTCCAGCACCACGGAGCGACGGCCACGGCCGGAGGAGATCAACCCTTCGGCGCGGAGCGTGGACATGGCCTGGCGGACCGGGCCGCGGGAGGTTTCGAATCTGCGGCTGAGTTCGGCTTCGGTGGGAAGCGGATCCCCGGTGCTGAAGGTGCCTTCTTTAATGGCGGAGCGCAGATAGTGCGCGATATGTTCGTGCTGCTGCACGCTTGAACTGTTCGTCATGGGGGAGGGCCTTCAGGGATTGCGGTGATGTCGTGGTTGTCAGGTGGTTTCCTAGTGTCTGACCCTGATAGGAGAGGAGGAGAAATGTGTCTGGCTTGGCATGTCCGCCCGTTTTCCGGCTTTATTTTTCAGGGGAAACTTTAAGTCGTCCTGAAGCTTGGATGAACAGATGAGAAACTTGTACATACAAGTTAGCTTAGCGGATGGCGAAGCATCATGATGGGAAACATGGAAAATAGAGATCTCATCATCGTCGGTTCCGGAATTCTCGGACTGGCCACCGCCTTCCTCGCCCATCAGCAGGGGCGCACCGTCTGCATCATCGACCGTTCCGACCATCCCGTCGGCTCCTCCATCCAGAACTTCGGCCATGCCTGCTTCACCGGCCAGGCCGACATCATCCAGCCGGTGGCTGAGATGGCCCGCGAGGGCTGGCTGCAGGCTGCCGCTGCAACCGGTATCTGGGCTGCGGAAACCGGTACCTACATCCCGGCCGTGACCGAGGCGGAGTTGCAGGTGCTCCGCGAGTTTGCCGAACATCGTGGTGGTGGGCAGGTTCAGCTCCTCTCGGGGGAGGAGGTGGGCCGGGCCCTGGGAAACCCTGGGCTCCCGGCCCTCGGCGGAGCCTGGTTGCCCCGTGATATGCGGGTCAATCCGCGGGAGGCTGCTCCGAAACTAGCTGCCTGGCTGGAGGGTAGGGGAGTGGAGTTTCGCTGGAAAACACAGGTCACCGCAGTGGAGGATGGGGTGGTCGTCACCAACCGTGGGGAATTTCATGCAGCCGAGGTAGTGGTGTGCCCCGGTTATGAGCTGGGCGGACTCTTTCCGGAGCTCGCTGAAGACCGTGGGGTCCGGGTCTGCACGCTGGCCATGTCCCTGATTGAAAAGCCCGCTCGGATTCCCGATGGGCTAGCGATGCTCAGTGGAACCTCTCTCACCCGCTATGACGGGTTTACGGCCCTGCCCGGTGCGCCTGCGCTGCGGGCGGAACTTGCGGAGCGTGAGCCGGAGTTGGTTGGCTGTGTCGCCAATCTCATGGTCACCGATATTCCGGAAGGGCTTCTGATCGGCGATTCCCATGCCTATGCCCATTCACCGGAACCCTTCATTGATGAGGGGGTTGCCCAGCTGCTGCTGGATCGGGCCACCTCACTGCTGGGCATTGAACGTCCGGTGGTCAAGCAGCGCTGGCTCGGCAGGTATGCGGACAGCGTCAGCACGAACCTGGTTCTGGAGCGTCCTGATGAAAAGACGACTATCGCGGTGGTGACTTCCGGCATCGGGATGACCCTTTCCTTCGGGATCGCCCGCTTAATTCTGGATGGCGAAAGTGTCCAGTTCTAGGCCAATGCCAACCGGAAGATAAACCTCAGTTACCACTAAGTGAACTCTTCAGAGTTGTCTAGACAACTTGGCTGGGATGGTTCACAATCGAATCCAGTGAGACAGCGTGTCACCTGGCAGAGCCCCCCCCTGGGCCGCCATGACTGGATTGCCCGCCGAAGTTCCTCGCAATATTCCTTCCGCCACCTCCCCGCCTGCGCTCATCCCCCTGCTTTCCTCTAGGACCTGAAAGGCTCTGCCTCCATGAAGCTCTCCCCGATCCTCAATTCCCGTGCCAGCCGAGTTGCCGCTGTCGCCGCCATGACCATCCCTTTTCTGGTGGCCTGCGGTTCCTCCCCGGAAGAGGACCCCATCACCTTCGCAGCGGTTCCCTCCGAATCCGCCGCCACCCTGGAGTCGTCCTTCGAGAACATCACCACCTTGATCGCCCAGGAAACCGGCCGGGAAGTCGTCTTCCAGAACGCCTCGGACTACGCCGCCGTCATTGAGGGCATGCGTGCCGGCCAGATCGATATCGCCTCCTTCGGGCCCTTCGCCTATGTCATCGGCAAGGACTCCGGCATCGACATGGAAGCCGTCGTCTCCCCGACAGATGATCCGGCACAGGCCCCGGCCTACACCTCGCTGGCCTATGTTCGTGAGGGCTCCGAGATCAAGGGCCTGGAGGATGCCAAGGACAAGACCGTCTGCTTCGTTGACGCCGCCTCCACCTCCGGTTTCCTCATCCCCTCCAAGGGATTGATGGATGTGGGCATCGACATGGACACCGACATCCAGCAGATCCTGGCAGGTGGCCATGACGCCTCCCTGCTGTCCCTCTCCTCCGAGAACTGCGATATCGCCTTCGCCCACGACACCATGCTCAACACCCTGGAGCAGTCCGGTCAGGTGGAGCCGGGCTCCCTGGTCGCCGTCTGGGAGTCTGATCCGATCACTGAAGACCCGATCAGTGTCAACCACGGTTCCCTGGAGCCGGAACTTGCCGATCAGATCATCAACATCCTCGAGGAGAAGGGGAACATCCCGGCCCTGGTCGAGGCCGGCATCTGTGCTTCCGAGGAGGAGTGCACCCTGCCGGAGGAGATCCAGTACGGTTTCCTGCCGGTCGATGACTCCGACTTCGACGCCATCCGTGAGGTCTGCGAAATCACCCAGGCTGAAGCCTGCAAGAACGTCAGTTAGGAAAACACGATGTTGGAGAATGAAAAGAGCCCCCAGTTGCAGCAGGAAATCGACCAGATCTACACGGTTCAGCTGGAGCATGTGAGCAAGGACTTCGGCGGCGGAGTACTCGGCCTTGATGACGTTAACCTCGGTTTCAAGACTGGTGGGATCACCGTCCTGCTGGGACTGTCCGGATCAGGCAAGTCCACCCTCCTGCGCCACATCAACGGACTGCAACGTCCCACCGCCGGAAATGTCAGGGTGCTCGGCCGAGACCTGGTGTCGCTGAATAAGAAGGAACTGCGTGGCCTGCGCCGTGATGTGGGAGTGATCTTCCAGCACTTCAACCTGGTGGGTCCGATGTCCGTACTGGAGAATGTCTGCACCGGCCAGCTGGGTTCCCTCCGTGGCCCCCGGATCTCACTGATGATGTACCCCAAGTCGGTGCGTCGGGAAGCCATGGAGAAGCTGGACCGCGTCGGCCTGGCGGACCGGGCCTACCAGCGGGCCGACACTCTCTCCGGTGGGCAGCAGCAGCGCGTGGCCATCGCCCGCGCCCTGATGCAGCACCCCAGGGTGCTGCTGGCCGATGAACCAGTGGCCTCCCTCGATCCGGTTTCCTCCCTGGAGGTGATCAACCTGCTGCGCCAGATCTCAGAGGAGGACAACCTCACCGTCATCAGCTCCCTGCACCAGGTACAGCTGGCCATTGACTTCGCCGACCGTATCGTCGGCCTGCGCAGTGGAAAGGTGGTGCTCGACCGGGGTACCTCCGGTCTCAGCGCCGCGGAGGCCTCCGAGATCTACTCCAGCGTCTCCGGTATGGACATTGATGAAGCTGAGCAGAACTCCTCCCCGCTGCGGGGCCACACCAATGGGGCAGGGGTGCGCTGATGAGCACCCTGCAGCAGCTTCCCGCGGGGCCACAGCTTCCGGTCCGGCCGAGGCCCTCGAGCGGAGGCATCGCCGCCACGGTGGTGATGCTGACACTGATCCTCGGTGGTGTCTGGTCCATCAACTCGCTGGGCATCAATATCAACACCATCGTCAATTCCTTCGACAATGCCGTGAATTTCCTCGGGGCAATGTTCCCCCTGGACTTCCCGCCCCTGATGGAGGGCATCTCCCTGGTGGCGGAGACCCTGGCCATCGTCTTCCTGGCCACCCTGCTCTCGGTGATCCTCTCGGTCCCCACCGCACTCTTCGCCGCCAGCACCACCACTTCCGGCAAGGGGGCACAGTGGGTGGCTCGCGCGCTGACCGTGCTCTGCCGGGCGATCCCGGATCTGGTGCTGGCCATCATCTTTCTCCGCATGTTCGGCCTGGGCGCGACCGCCGGCATCGTCGCCATGGGCATCCACTCCGTCGGCATGGTGGCCAAGCTCTACGCCGATGCCATCGAAGAACTTGACGACGGCCCTCGGGAGTCCCTCGCATCCGCCGGCGCCAGCCGTGGACAACAGATCCTCAGTGCCATCCCGCAGCAGCTGATGCCGCAGATCATCGCCACCGCGCTGCACCGTTTCGACATCAACCTGCGTACCTCGGTGCTGCTGGGATATGTCGGGGTCGGCGGTATCGGCCTGGCCATCGCCAGCTCCCTCCGGGTCATGGACTACCAGCGGGGTATGGCGCTGGCGCTGATCGTGCTGGCGCTCTGCATCATCATTGAGCTGATCTCAGGTGCCATCCGGGCGGCACTGATGCGTAGCACCGGCACCGGGATCAGCGGCGGCACCTGGGTGGACCGCATGTTCAACCAGGGACGTGAGCCGGGGGTCAATGACCTCAAACTCACCCCGCCGTGGAGCATGGATCGGTTCCGGAAATTCCTCTCCTTCGCCCTGATCATTGTCCTGGCGGTGGCCGCCACCTGGCGGGTCAACCTCTCCCTGAGCGATCTCTGGAATGGTCTGCTGGAGATCCCGGACACCCTGGCACTGTTCTTCCCGCCCTCCACCGGTGGTTCCCTGCCCAATATGCTGGAACAGCTGCTGGTCACCCTGCAGATCTCCCTGGCAGCCACCCTGATCGGTGGTGTCATCGCCATCCCGATCGGTATCCTGGCCGCCCGCAATGTGGCCGCCAATAAATACGTCTACCAGACCTCCCGCATGATCATCGTCGTCGTCCGGGGCATCCCGGAACTTATTCTGGCGATCATCTTCGTGGTGATCTCCGGTCTCGGCGGTGTGGCCGGCACCCTGGCGTTGTCCGTCGGTGCGGTTGGACTGCTGTCCAAGCTCATCGCCGACTCCCTGGAGGAGACCGACACCAAGGTTCAGGAATCCATGCGTGCCGCCGGCGCAAGTGAGATGCAGGTGTTCTTCGCCGCCACCATCCGCCAGGCCGCTCCCGCCATGGTCGCCCACACCATGTACCTGCTTGACACCAATATCCGTTCCGCCACCCTGCTCGGTGTCGTCGGTGCCGGTGGCATCGGTTTCCTACTGCTCAACGCCTCCCGGATCAATCAATTTGATGTGGTCACCATGGTCCTGATCCTCATGGTCGCCGTGGTCCTGATCGTCGAAGGCCTGTCCATGTGGCTGCGCCGCGTCGTCCGCTGACACCTCCCCTGAAGCCGGTGTCCCCGAGACACCGCACAACCCCCCTCATTCCCCAAGGAGAAAAACATGTTTGAACTCGCCGTCTTCGATATGGCAGGCACCACCATCAACGACCGTGACGAGGTCTACCGCGTTCTGCGCGAGGCCACCGAGCGGGAAGGGGCGAAGTACACCGATGAGCAGTTCCAGCAGTTCATGGGCACCGAAAAGTACTACGCCATCGGCAAACTCCTGGAGATCGGTGGGGTGGAAGCCACCCCTGAGATCCACGACAACGCCTGGGCCTGGTTCCGGGAGGAACTGCACCGCACCTACACCGAGAACCCCCCGCAGCCGCTCCCGGGTATTGAGCAGGCCCTGGAAACCTTCCGCGCCGAGGGCATGAAGGTCGGCCTGACCACCGGTTTCTCCCGGGAAATCACCGACCTGATCCTGACGAAGATGGGCTGGCAGATCGGGGAGACCATCGATGCCTCCCGCGCCGGCGATGAGGTGGCGCAGGGCCGCCCGGAACCCGACCTGATCCAGCTTGTCATGGCGGATGTCGGGGTCAGCGACCCAACCAAGGTCATCAGCGTCGGCGACACCTCCGCCGATGTGCAATCCGCACTCAAAGCCGGGGTCACCTCGGTGGGTGTGCTCACCGGTCACCTGACCCGGGAGGATTTCCAGGCCGAGGGTGCCCACCTGGTGGTGGACTCGGTGGCGGTCCTGCCGCAGGAACTGAAGAAGCAGGAGAACTAGCTTGTCCCGGATCAAGGCACAGGTGTGGACCGGTGGCAACACCTTTGAGACGGTCGAGGTGGCAACCCCGGAGCTCATGGCCGGGCAACGACTGGTGGAGATGCACATGGCCGCGGTCTGCGGCTCCGACCGGCACACCGTCACCGGGCGCCGCGGTGGTGCCTGCCCCTCCATCCTCGGTCATGAGGGCGTCGGAAAGATCGTGGCCGGGCCCGGGGCAGGGGAGCGGGTGGTGTTCAGCGTGACCTCGATCTGCGGGACCTGCGACCACTGCCGTCGTGGACTGAGCGCCAAATGCACCCAGGTCACCAAGGTCGGACATGAATCCTACGAAGGCCAGTGGCCGCTCTCAGGCACCTACGCCTCCCATATCCTGCTGCCGGCCGGGGTGACCGTGGTACCGGTCCCGACACAGGTCCCGGATGAGGTTGCCGCCATCGCCGGCTGTTCCGTGGCCACCGTAATGGCCACCCTGGATGCCGCCGGGGACATTGCAGGAAGAAAAATCCTGGTCAATGGGCTGGGGATGCTGGGGTTGAGTGCCGTGGCCGCCGCCTTGAAAAGGGGAGCCGCCGAGGTACATGCCTTCGACCCGGCACCTGAGCGTGCCGCACTGGCTGAGCAACTCGGAGCACATATCTGGAACGGGGACACTGAGATGGATATTGCGCTGGAATACTCCGGGGTCACCGCCGGAGTCCGCAGCTGTGTGGAATCCCTCGGCATCGGCGGCACCGCCGTGCTGGCCGGCAGCGTGGCACCGGGCGGTGACATCGACATCAACCCGGAATGGCTGGTGCGGGGCTGGCGCAGCGTCACCGGGGTCCACAACTATGAACCCCGCCACCTGCAGCAGGCGGTGGATTTCCTCACCGAAGCAGAACTGCCCTGGGACGAGATCCTCAGTGGTCCCATCAGCCTGGATCAGCTGGCCGAGGAATTCACCCACCCCCACGAGGGACTGCGCACCCTGGTGCGGATCTGAACCGGAGCTCACAGCCCGCTGGTGTAGGTCTTCCAGATCTGCCTCGGCTGGGCCTGGCCACCGTTTAACTCCACCGCCTGCTGCAGCAGTTCCATCCCGGTGCTGCAGAGGTGGTTGCGCATCGCCTCACCTGCTGCCACCTGATCCTGTTCCCGCAGAGCCACCAGGAGGGCGTCGAACTCCTGGAGGACATGGTGCAGTGAACGCCGGGGAGTGATCACCTCCCGGCCGATCAGCCGGGTGTGGGGACGAAGCTGCGCCACCAGCCGGGCACCCCTCTCACTGTGACCCAGCCGCAGGATCAGATCATGCAGGGCCCTTTCGTGGCGGAAGAATTCCTCCGCCTCGCCGATATCCGCCGCCTGGGACATCAGCTCCACCAGGTGGTCGATCTCCCCCAGATCGGCGACATTGCGTTGCCGGGCGGCCCGCCGGGCAGCCGGGACCTCAATACCGAGCCGCAGAGCATAGATCTCGGCGATATCCTCCGGGGAACTGGACACGATCTGGAAACCACGGTTCGCGGTGAACTGAATCAACCCCGACTCCTCCAGCCGCAGCAGACCGTCCCGGACCGGGCTCCTGGAAATGCCCAGCACCTCGCTGAGCTGCTGCACGCTGTACCACGCCCCGGCCACGATCTCACCGGAGGCGACCGCCCCGCGAACATAGTCCATGACCTGTTCCGTCAGCGTCGGCCTCGGTAACGGCTTCGGTGTTTCCGCCATGCCCCAGTATCCCACATCAACAAAGACCCGGGCCTGGATTTCCTGGGCCGGACCCACCCGGGCGTCACAAAGCGGGCCCCGGTACCGCGCCGGGGAAGTCATGGAAGAATAGCCTTTCGTGCAACAGGTACTCATGGGTTTCGCGGTCGTGTTCCTCGTCGTCTTCGTCGGATATGTGCTCGGGCGGCGCAACAGCCTCGGCGCCGGTGGACGCCAGGCGCTGGCCTCCCTGGTGTACCTGGTGGCCACCCCGGCCCTGCTCTTCGATCGACTGATAGTCACCGACCCCGCCGAAATATTTTCCGCGAACTTCGTGGTGATCGTGGCCTCCGCATTGCTCGCCGGATTCCTCTTCTTCCTGCTCTGCCGCACCCTGCTGCAGCGCAACACCGCGGACAGCCTGATCGGCATGCTGGCGGCCTCCTACGCCAATGCCGGAAATCTCGGTATCCCACTGGCGGTCTATGTGATTGATGATGCCGCCGCAGTGGTCCCCGTCATCCTCTTCCAGGTGGCCTTCTACGCCCCGATCACCCTGACCATCCTGGATGCGGTCAACTCCTCCCAGCAGTCGAACCTGCTGCGCAACCTGATTCAGGCCCCATTGACCAACCCCATGGTCATCGCTGCGATCATCGGCATGTTCTTCGCCTTCCTTGAGATCCCCGTACCGCAGCTGATCTCCGAACCGGTGGGCATCCTCGCCGGGGCCTCCGTCCCGCTGGCTCTGCTGGTTTTCGGCATGTCCCTGGCCGGTGCACCGGTGCTGCGGGAAGGTGCCCGCGACGCCATCCTGGCCTCCCTCTTCAAGGTGGTTCTCATGCCGATCATCGCCGGCCTGATGGCGCACTACATCTTCGGTATGCAAGGACACGCCCTGCTGACCGCCGTGGTGCTCGCCGCGTTGCCCACCGCCCAGAATGTCAATGCCTATGCTCTGCGTTTCCGCACCGCCGAGAACCTCGCCCGGGACGCCGGACTGGTGTCCACCCTGGCCTGCGTGCCGGTACTGGTGCTCATCTCCTTCCTGCTGGGCTGAAGCAGTTGAACCTCACCACCGTCGTACCCCGCCACCGTCCACTCCGACAGGTCCGGAAATTCGGTGGCCGCAACCCCAAGGTGCGGGAATACCTGCGGGGTGGGCAACCGGCGCTGCAGTTCACATAGCCTGGGACCTTCTCCTAGAATCAAGCCCATCATGACCACGAGAAGCCCCATCACGGTGCGCCGTCGCGCCGCCGCCCTTGCCCGCTCCCGGGCGGTGGCGGTCTGCATAATTTTCGTGGTGCTCCTCCTTCCCATCCTCTACGGGTTGCTGACTGAAAGATCCCGGCAGAGCAGTGGGACCTGGCAGAACGCCTACGCCATCGCCGCCCTCGCCCCAGCCTTGGGTATCACCGCCGCCGTGCTTTCCCTGGCGGTGGTGCTCTACCGGCGTTCCCGGCCCATCCTGGAGATCGGTGAGGTGGTGAAGATCCCGCACAGCGGAGTCAGCTTCCCCCTGGAGGAACTGGATACCGTGCAGCTCTGGTCCCGGGGAGCCACCTACATCACCCTGCTGCCGGATCATGTCCCCGAACGGGTGCCGCACTTCCTCAAGCAGGTGGCCTCCTACTCGGTGCGGCTGCCCGATGATGTCACCCCGCGGCCCTTTGAACTGACCGAGTTGATCAAAGCCCGGCGGGGAGAGGTTCAGATCGACAAACTCGGGGTGCTCTAACGGGCCCCGTCTGCCGCAGATCTGGTAGCAGGCCCTTCAGCACCGGGTCGGCGCGGAGTGGGGGTGCTGGCTGTCGCAGGAATACTCTCCCTGGGGGATGAGCTGTGGGGGAAGAGAAAAATGGAACGGCACACGCTTCTAGGCGCGTGTGCCGTTCCATGAAAATATTAGCTTCAGATGAGCCAGTTTGCAGCCGATTGGGGGGGTGCCCCGGTGGATCCCCGCTCACACCTCCAGCTTTGGGGAGGTGCGCCGGCAGCTAAAGCACCGACACCAGGGGGTGAGCAGTTAAAACCGGATCAGCGTCCCGGTACGCCGGCGGTGTTTTCCGGGTCCAGCTCCCAGGCCTGGGCCAGGATCTCCATGGACTCCATGGCCTCCGGCTGGGTGGTGCCCTGCAGGGAGATCATCAGCTCATCAGCCTGGGCCAGCTCGGTGAAACGCTCCAGCTGTTCCCGGATCTGCGGTGCAGTGCCCTTGGCGGTGAAGTAGAGCATCTCGATGATCTGCTGCCCCTGGTAGGAGTTGATGATCTGATCCAGTTGCTCCTCACTGAAGAAGCGACCCCGACCGGCCATGGAACGGACCCGCTGGCGGTGTATACCCTCCTCGCGGCGGTCCGCCTCCTCCTCGGTGTCCGCGCCGATCACATTGACCGCCGCAATGACATAGGGCTCCTTGAGGGTTTCGGAGGGCTGGAAGGTGTCCCGGTAGATCTTCACCGCCTCTTGCAGGTGGGCGGGGGCGAAGTGGGAGGCGAAGGAGTAGGGCAGTCCCAGTTTCGCGGCCAGCTGCGCCCCATAGGTGGAGGAACCAAGGATATAGAGCGGCACGTTGGTGTTCGCACCGGGGATGGCGTTGACACCCAGGATGCGGGAGTTGCCACTGAGGTAGCCGTTGAGCTCGACGACATCATTGGGGAAGTTATCCGAGGATGAGGGATCCCGGCGCAGGGCACGCAGGGTGTTCATGTCGGTGCCGGGGGCACGCCCGAGTCCCAGATCAATGCGGTCGGGGTACATTTCGGCGAGCATGCCGTACTGCTCGGCGATGGCGTAGGGGGCATGGTTGGGCAGCATCACGCCACCG